>CAYFZT010000011.1:6985-22675 GCA_964347555.1 uncultured Candidatus Bathyarchaeia archaeon
GGTATAGCGCCTTTCGCTTCAATCTTGTTGGTGGTTTTTCCATTTCTCCCACTCCTCATAGCTTATTGAAACAGGAACTGATATCTGTTGTTTTTTTCCAATTCGGGTAGCTGGCTTTTCAAAAGGTCGAATATGTACTTCCTCTTCTAGGCGATCTACTTCAAGGGTTGCGTAGCCATAAGTAACAAGAAAGCTTGTCATATAAGCTCGTTGCAAGGTTTCCTCGTAGGAATCCATGCCCACAAAGTCCCAATAATGCATCTTGTCATTCTCTCCGACCTTATTCTTTAACTCTTTCCAAAGGACTTCCAACTCTTCTGTAAAAGCCTTTTCCATAAGAATCCTTTGTTTGATCAGTTCTTCCCTTGAAGTAGCCCCAAGCTCGGTTTCAACTGCGCCAGTTTTGAGCCATCGTTCATCTATTGGAAGCAAACTCCTCCAGTATTCAATGGCATTAGCCAAGCTGTGAGGCGAAACCTGTTCCAACTCGATTATAGGATGCCAAGCCGTGAGAAAGAACTCAGCAAGTTCTTCTTTTCCAAGTTTTCGCAATTTCTTTTCCAGAATAAAGGGATCGGTGTACAAAGCCGTAGATCTGTGCTTCACCCACTCGCTTTGAAGCTTAATCACAGTTGCTAAACGATTAACAGCCTCAGCATCTAGATTGAACTCGTCCATTGATTTCCATTCTGGAAAGTACTCTCGAATTATCTCGATAACATCCTCTACATCAACCAAAAAAGGATCCAGGCTTCTATCCTCTATCGACCTGCAGAGATCAATGATGCCTTGAAGCTGTTCTTCTCCAAGTCTTCTTCTACGTTTTTTCAGGGACAAAGAATTGCCTCATTTGCTAAGGAATAATGAAGAGGTGAAAGATAAACCGATCTGAAACTGATGCTACATGTCACTTTCCATTCCAGTTCAGAAGTCAATATCATGCTTATCTTTTCATGGCACCTACTACGAAATCTCCTCCAAAAGTCTTTATTCCAAGCAGTGAGTACTGCACCTTGATTTTGGTTATGGAGAAGCCGCAGGCTATCAAGAGAGCTTTTAATGTTGGAAGCGCAAACAACGTTTTATGTGTTTTGTCAGGGTAGCCAATAATAGGCATTTTTTTATGTGTTTTGTCAGCAACGAAGTGCAAAGTCTGGTAGAGTGGATCAAACCTGTTGGGAGTTCCTATGACGATTAGACCATTCTTCAACAAAACTCTACGTATTTCTGAAAGAGATAACTTGGGGTTTTCAACATGTTCTATCAAACTGACACAGAGAACTTTATTGAAAGAGTTCTTAGAAAATGGGAGCTTCTCAACCGAACCACGTACGAATTGAACATTCGAATGTTTTCTGAGCGACTTGAGTCTTCTTGATGCTCTCTTTAAACCTTCTCTAGATATGTCGATTCCTACCACAAATCTGCAATGAGGTCCGTAATGAAAGATGTGCCAGCCCGTTCCACAGCCGACATCTAGAATCTTATCGTTCTCATTAGCCCTCAACAACTGCAGAAATTGCTCTTCATATTTACCGATTGCTCTGCGTTTTCTTTTCCATGATAAAGCATCCATTCTATCAAAATATTTTTTGTCATAATTTTGCTCTATATCATCTTCCATTTCAGTTCAAACCAAAGGTCCTATTTTTCACTCATTTCAACCTCTGTATTCCAAAACTTTAGGATCGATTCGTTTTAAACTGTCACCACGATTGAGGATGATTTCATACTTCCAAGCTATTAACTTCATCCAGCGAATTTCTCTGCCCCATTTTATTAGCCATCTATGCCCTCCGAAACCACTCGTCTCCTTTGCTCCTTTCATTCTCTTTCTGAAGTTAACTAGATGTGAAATTGCGTTAAAAAGAAGCGAGGTTTCTTTTCGCATTAAGCATGAAATAATAAAGAAGGGAAGACTCATGACTTCTATTATGAGTTGCTTGTAGTTTTCACTAGGCGTTCTTATGTGAATTAGTCCATACTCTCTCAGCAGCTTCATCAATATTGCTACTGTTTCAACAGGATGTCTTTCAATGTGCTCAATGACATCCCATGCTCTAATGATGTCAAAACACCCTTCTTTAAAAGGCAAATAATTTATGTCTGCGATTAAATTAGTTGAGGTTCCTTCTTTTCTGATATCGAGCCTTACTGTGCCAAAACGATCACGTCCACACCCTGGGTTCAGTGTGGTTACACTCTGCTTAAAACGTGGGTGTTGAGAATTTATAACACTAAGTCTTGAAGCTATGCTTGCAATATTCAAGCGCCTAAACCTTGGTGACATGTTGTTCGACTCATAAATTGTTACATTTCATAAATCTGTTGATCGCAAGACGTGGCTTCCGCAAGCGTCTTAATTACACCGTTAACTTGATGTTCCAAGGTGAATTTTCTTTGAACTCGCCGTCTATTTTCCATTCCGATACTCAAACGCTCTTCTTCATTTAACCCTAAAATTGTGCATACTTTCTCAGCAATTTCATTGTGATTGTTGATAGAAACTAGAAATTCAGATGGAACTATTTCGGAAATGCCGCCTGTACAGGAGGCTACAACAGGCAAGCCAGATGCCATGGCTTCAATTAGAACTACACCAAATGGTTCGTTCCGGGGGACATGAACAAACACATCACTGTTTCTATACACTTCTGATAATGATTCATCTGAGATGTGACCCGTAAAGTTGACATGTGTAAAAACATCGACTTTTCTTGCCAAGTCCAGCAGCCTTTTCTTATTTCCAACTGGATCCTTGCCAACTATTGTTAGTGATGCTTTAGGAAATGTGTCCACAATATGAGACAAAGCCCTTATTATTACGTCAAAGCCCTTTCGCTGTAGCAAATTGCCAACAGCCAACAATCTGTATTGAAGGGTATGTGGATGTGGACGAAAACGACTAACGTCGACGCCATTGTAAACTAGACGGACTTTATGTTTGGCTTCTGGACACAGTTCTAACACGCGATCAATAACATACCTACTTACGCACATAACAAGGTCGGCCCGAATTATCCCATATCTCACCCAGTTTACATTCATGTTCTTAAGGAAATCTGGATCGCGAGTATCTACATCGCCGCCTCGTGCATAAACTACAACTGGTTTACCTAAAGGTTTACATAATCTTGTGGAGACGTATCCAATGTTGCTAACGTAATCTCCGAGTACAACGTCGCATGTCATTGATTTAATTAGGACTCCTGGTGCAAGAGAATATTTGTGCCACATAGCAGAAAATTGTGTCAAGACTTTATGCCCTGATCTTTTGAGTCCGTATATAAGAGACCCACGCCAAGCTTTGTCATCCCAACCAACGTAAAGTATCCTCAATGACAGCCCTTCAAAACGTCTTCATATATCTCTAATGTTTGCTCTGCAACAGCATCCCAACTTAATTTATCCATTACTAGCTTACGGGACAATTTCCCAAGTTCAAGCCGCACTTTTTCGTTTGTTACTAATGTCTCCAGGCAAGCTCTTAGTCTGTTTATGTCTCCTTCTTCGAAACTAAAACCATTGTTATATTCCAGTAAATGATCTGTGTTGTCTGACTTTCGAATCACGATTGGAAGAGCGGTTGACATAGCCTCTATGATCGTTATTGAGGGGCTTCCTGGCCATACACCGATATCAGCAGCACTGTAGTAATTGGGTAGTTCTCTGTTTGGAACAAAAGCATGAAAAAGCACGTTATCTGCTATTTTGAGGCTATTTATAAGCAATTTGAGTTTCTTCAAATATTGCTTGTCTATGCTGCTTAGTAGCAAAACTTTCACTTTTTTGTGTCGATGTATCAAAGGTGCAGCGGCACGTAAAAACAAATCGATGTCTTTGTCTGGAGTGATCTTACCTGCATAGATTACTAAGAGATCTTCATTAGTGGCACCGAGAGTTTGTCTTATCTGTCTTCTCAATCGAAAGTTTTTCTTGAATAGATTGGTGTCTGCTCCAAGAGGGACGAAGAAAATGTTATTGTAATCAACGCCAAATTCTTTAGAAAACCACATGCGAGCCTTGAGTGTAACCGAAATATAAGCATCAACTCTTTTCTTTATGTATGGAATCAGAAGCTTTCTGAAAAAACCGTGATATAGCTTTTCAAAAGCTTTCAAAAGTAAATAGCGTCTTCTTTCTCCGTTATATACTATTACTGGGCTGTAATATCGATGGTTGTCGAGTATAACAGAGTAACCTAGACGTTTCTTGAAGAAGAGGGGTATTGTAGGGGTCAATTGATGCACTTCGTGGATGTGAACAATGTCTGGTTGGATTTGACGCAGTATCTTCTTTATGCCTTTGACAAATATGAGATCTCCAAACTCGAAAACACATGGGAGTCTATAAACTACTAGCTCTCCATAACTGAAACATCCCGATCCGACAATTCTATTCTTCAGAAATAAACCTACAGATCTGAAAAAATGACGGTAGGGTGCATATCTATCAGATGTGATCACCCAAACTTCATGTCCCATTTCTTGTTGTTTTTTAGCTAGGAAGAACTCCTGATACCCTAATGGAGGTTGCAGATATCCTGTGACATGTACTATCTTCATTTTTCCGCGACAACCTCGATGTAGTCTAAGGATATAAAGTGAACTTTGTCTTTGTGACCTGATATTTCGAGGGTGATGAAATGCCATTCGCGACTAAGCTTGGAAAGGTGAATTTCTAGGGTTTGTGGAAGATACGTATCGTTGTAATAGATTGAAGCAATTTGCATACCGTCTATATAAAGTGCTGTTGGAGCGTAAGAACTGCTGTAATCAAACCATCTTATTTTCAGAGTATAATTTACTTCATCCGATAATGGAACCAGAAAACTGACTTGGAAATAAGTAGGGTCATTGATGGTTTTAAAAAATGGATCTTCGTAACTTTCCAAGATGTATTCACTTTGAGCCCAATCTCTAGTCCAATTATTTCTTAATCCATAACTGTTTTTTGTACGATTGTATGAATCTGTATAGGCGCTGAGGAACGTAGGTACGAGATAGGGCTGTTCGATTGAGCTTTCTTTCACCTGAAATACACCAGGATAGATTTCCGTGACATAATTTGAGTCTAGTGTTAGAGTGTACCAATCATCGATTAGGTAGATAGCATAACCCCTCAATGTCTGTTGATTTTTGAATATTTCAGACCAATAGCTGTATGCAGTTTGATTGATGTATGGATTATCAGATTTTGTGGGTGTCAAATATAGAAGGCTTATAACTTTGCCAAAATAGACTTGACAATTTGGACTTACAATTGCTGCCACCCAGCCTTTGCGAACATCAGCCACACCTTTGGTCCATTCTCCAAAGTTAAAGTACAAAACGAAAATGTTAGGCTTGTCCTGATCTATGTAACTGCTGATCCATGTTAGTTTCTTGAGATTATCGTTGGAGATCCATGGTTTATAATAGGTCGTTACCCCCTCTGCGAAATACATTGCTGTTGAAAGAACCGAAGCAATTAGGACAAAAACCAAAAGCGAATACCCCAGACGGGTTTTCAATCCGCTTAGATGCAGTTCAAATGCTGTTATGAATCTGGTAAACTTTGCAAAACCAATTGTTGCCGATAGGGGCACGGTGGTTAATAGTAGAACTCGCCAGCCCTGAATCTTTATAGCAAGCCATGGTAGAAGAGATCCAGTCAAAACAAGAAGATTCCAAAGTAGAATCGTGAAAATAAGATTCTCTTCTCGGTTCTTTAAATATCTCTGTAAACAAGCCCCTAACCCAAGTATGTACAAAGGAATTAGCAGAAAGCCGAGATAAGAAAAGTAGTCTGAAGATGTGGCGACGTATGCTTCATATGAAAATCCGTATGTTGGGTTAAAATAGACTGCCTTTTGTAAGAATACTTCTAGAAAAGGGGACATGAAAAGGATAACTAGAAGGAGAGGGGCAATAGCTAAAAGAAGTGATAGTTTTGCTCTAGGAAGTTCCCTTTGCCAAAGAAAGAACGCGAACAGGATTGAAAGAGTTGTGGTTGCTAAAATGAATGTTTCAATCTGAGAAAGTCCTCCTAGCACAATCAGTATTATGAAGATACCGATTCTTTTTTTGGAATGATTTTTTAAAATGTCTGGAAGAAAAATAAAAAGCGCAACTTGTATACAGAGTAGACATAGAAGGTTTCTGTGCAGATCCACCACCATTCTCATGACGTTATAGTTAACAATTGAGAGGGTTAGAACCAGCAGTTCAAGCTTCCAAGATCTGTATAGTTTCCTAATAACAAGAAAATTCACCAAGGGAAAACCTAGCCCAACTAAGAGCGGAAAGATTGTTTCTGTGGTCATAAACGACAATTGAAAGATTGAAGAAACGAGATATGCGAGTACGCTGTAAAAATTTATACCATTACTGTACTGGAAGAAGTAAAGAAATCCATACTTCTCAATAACCTTCATATGGCGTATGTAGACTGGTGTGTCCCAACCAACGGGTGATTCATAGCCGTTTACGTAATATGGGAGTAGGAAAATTAGAAGATTGAGAAGAATGAATCCGCCAACAATAAAAATCGTTGATGAAAATTTCAATATTGCTGCTCCTAATCTTTTATTATTCAATCATTCTTTCCTTTGAAAGAAGATTTAACCTAAGGATAGAAGGCGATTCTCTTTTAAGTTTTTGAACGATATTTGCTTGTTGTGAAGAGTTGGGATTCATTTTGTCCTCTCAATGCTCAGAGATACATAATGAAAATTCCTTGTTAGATTATTAACTTGTAATGTGAAGACTTTGGGCTGCATAGTTCCACTGTAGTATATAGTGCTTGTAATTACATTGTCGATGAAAACTTTAACAGGGGCGGAAGAAACCTCGTTATCCTGCATCCTGATGTTGATAGTATAATTTCCAGCTTCATTTATCGGAAGACTGAAAGTCATTTTAAATTGGCTCTTCGGTGAATCCTCTATGTGTTCAGCCACATTTTCCTCGATGGACCAGTTTTTCCGTGCTGCATACCAGTTTCGGCTACTGGAATAAGAATCTCTATAGGCGGCTAAATGAATGTCGTGAAGGTCAGGTAAACTCTGGAAGTCTTCTCTTAACACGAAAGCCCCCGGGGCAATTTCATCTAGTAAACCTTTCTCGTTAGGAGAAAGCGAGGGGTAAAAATCACCCTCGATAACCAACACTGGATGGTCATACCAATGAGAGCTAATGCTTTCTAGCTCAGTCCATGTTGCCAAAGAAACATCGTTCATATACGCATCCTGAAAGGGCATGATATATCCTCCTAGCAAATAATGCAGTTTACCGAAAAAGATATAATGATCGCCAATTGTTGCTTTTATCCAGTTTCTGTATAAAGCGAGAACGCCTTCTGTGTATGCGGCTTCATAAAAGTATAATAATACAATTGGCTTTTGTGAAAAAGAGTAATCTTTTTCGAGCCTTCGTAGATCTAGATAAGTGTTTTCATCTATATAAGATCGCATCCAAACGTCAGTGTATATAGTTGCTGCAAAACTGTTAGAAATTAGTAAGAGTATTGCCAGTGTGTATGGAATGAATTTCTTGGATGCTAACACTCTTCCTATTTTGGTGTCTCTGATCCTCTTTACAGTTACATATAACCCTATAGCTGCAAATAGTGGTAGGGGGAAAAAAATCAATATTCTCCATTGAGGAAAGGGAATTCCAAAGAGAGGTGTTAAGGAGCAAAGTATTATAGTTGCTCCCCAAGAAACTAATAGTGCAGATTCGGTTCTATACGGATCCTTGGTTTTCAAACGTTGAATGCAGTTTGCAAAGCCTATTATTACCAATGGAATGAGAAACCCTCCGAAGTACAGCGGTAATTCAAGCAACGGTAATACACTATTGCCAAGAGGTAGATGTGTGACATAATGTGTCACATAGGCAGAAAGGACCGAAGACAAAAGAATGGCCGTAAGAATAAGAGGGAGAGCGTAAAGCAATACGTTGATGAATAAATTTTTAACAGAATATTGTTTTATCAATAATTTCAAGAAAAATGCGAACACCAAAACAATAAGAAAACTTAAAAAAAAGGTTTCCCAGTGCACTAAGGTTATCAAGAATGATGGTATCAGAACCACTAAAATTGAAAAAAAGGATCTCTTTTCAAAACATTCAGGTAAATAAGCGAAAACCAGCAAAAGGAGAACGAAGGCTAGTAAGTTCCTATGTATGCTACTCACCATAGAATACACATTGAACCATCCTAAGGCAAAAAAAGCTGAAAGAACGGAAATTTTCGAGTTGTGGAAAAATCTGGCTGCCATGACACTGGTCAATATAACCACAAAGAAGGACAAAAACAACGGCAACATTATTTCTATCGAGAAAGGATCAAACAAGCCTAATCTAACCAACAATGAGGAAAAAACTGAATAAAAATGAGTATAGTACGTCTCTGAAATCAGCGCCGAGACACCCCCTTTCAAGACGAGTTTATTCAAATAAATGTAGGTCGGTGTATCCCAACCCACAGGGACACTGCTGAACCAGTATGGTTTAGATAGAATTATAGTGTTTATCAACCCGATGCAGATGATCAAAAGAGGTACTTTAACTTCTTCTAACCGTCCGAGAAATTGGCTTTCGTACTCTTCAACTCGCTTAAGTATTCTTTTCCATGAATTAGAATTAGATTTAGCAAAGAATTCTTCGTCATGTTCATTTTTGTACTTCATAAAGGAAGTCTCCATTCTTGTATTAGAAACTTGTTTTTAGACCCTTTATAACTCCGAGTACATTACATAGCCCTTGCATTACGGCGAGACCCAGATAAATGGGGAAGCCAAGAAAATCTCTCAGTATTATAGTTGCCCTTAAGGCTCGCATCTTGAAGATAAAGAACCACCCAACAGGGTAAACTAGAATTGTGAGAATATTTAACGTCTCGCGTGTACGCATTATGGTTACATAATTAACTCCATTCTCATAATGTCTCCTCACAAATCTCTTTAGGGTCATAGGATGATCATGATAAAGTGTGGCTCTAGTATCATACACAATTCTGTAGCCGTGTTTTCTTAACCTGTCACAGAATTCTACATCTTCGCCGCCAGTAGTGAATTTTTCGTTAAATCCACCACATTTCTGAAAGGCCTCTCTTTTCAACAACCATCCAACACTTGGTAGAAAATCCACAAACTGTTGTCCTCTTTTCTCATAGTACGGAAACTTTCCTATTGAAACGTATTTGTTTAAATAATTATTTCTGGTTGTGACATCCGTCACCTGGCTACCTACAAGAGCTACTTCGCTATATTCTTTTAAGTTGTTCAACAAAACATTTACCCAGTTCTTCGAAACAAAGCAATCACAATCAATAAAGGCTAGATAATCACCTGAGGCCTTTCCAACACCTATGTTTCTCGAAATAGCAGCACCCATGTTTTTCTTATTTTTAACCAATATTATTGGAAACTCTCTAGCTCTAGCAACAGTTGCATCGTTCGAACAATCGTCAACGACGATAACTTCAAATTCAGCATAGTCCATTCGAAAAATTGAGTTCAAACACTTTCGAAGTCTGCTTTCCGCGTTCCATGCTGGGACGATAACGCTAACCTTACCCATTTTTTCACTTATCTCCTCCCATAAAATGAACATTCCGAAAATCCAAGTTAAGAAATGCGTTCCAAAGCTGCAGGGTTCAGCATCTTCTCATATAGTTCCTCGAGTTTGTCAACAACTTTTTCTATAGTATAATTTTCCATCACAGTTTCTTTTCCACTCTTTACAAGTTTTGCTCTTAGCTTGTTGTCTGAAATAAGTAATCTTATCTTTTCAGCTAATTGCCTTGCATCTCCAACGTCGAATATGAGACCGTTCGATCCATCTTTTACGATATCTTTCATTCCTCCACAATTTGAAACAATAACAGGCACACCAGAAGCCATAGCTTCTATAACCACGATTCCAAAGGCTTCTAACTCAGATGGAAGCACAAAAACATCAGCTGACCTGTACACATCAACAAGCCGTCTGCTGGTCACGCGCCCAGTGAAAATTACGGATCTTTCTACGCCTAAACTTGTCACCAATGATTTAAGCTTATTCAGATACCCGTAGTCTTCGCCAACTATGTGGAACTCAGTATTTGGAAATTGCTTCAAAACCGATGGAGCCGCCCGTATCAAACATTCTATACCTTTATCTTCAGAAATCCTGCCTACATACAAAACAATAGGTCCCTTTTTTCCTCTGTCATCTACATTTGCATTTGCAAATCTTTCCATCTTGATACCATTTGGAATAATCATGGTTTTCTCTTTCGTTGCGCCTACTTTAGCTATATCTTCGGCGTTTGTTCGCGAAACTGCAATGAGTTTCGCAGAGTTTAAAATCAAAAGTTTGCCTAAGGTAAGATTGAATATATTTGAAAACGCTCTTTTGGCTGCGGAACCGTAAGGGGAAACTGTTGCATCATTTGCCGTTAACAGAAAAGGTATCGAACGCTGCTTTGCAATCATCATCGCAACTAATGAAGTTGTAATGTAAAAACCGTAAGCATGAATAATGTCTGCCTTTTCTGTCAACAACTTGCGTAAAGGGGGTGTCACCAAAAACCCGTAGAACCTAAGTAACGCATCATATCTGTGTACATTTACACCTTCAATCTCTTCATCTTTCTTGATGTTCACCTTTTTACTTCGGAAAGGGTGAAACAACGATGGTACGTCGAGGACTGAGACGCTACTTGTTGTAATAATCGATACTTTGTGGCCTCTTCTTACCAATTCTTCAGAAATTGACTTAACTTGGTTCTCTGCGCCACCTATGGCAGGATAGTATCTGTGCACCACTTGGATTATATTCATGATTTTCCCATTATGTCTTCGTAAACTTTGAGGGCTCTTTGAGCAACTTTTTTGTAATCAAATTTTTGCAGAGCAATTCGTCTAGATGCTTTTCCAAATTTTTTTCTCAAATCTCCGTTTTCGAGCAATGGGTATATCTTCTTAGTTATTGAAACATGGTCTCGTGGTGGAACTAGAAAACCGTTCACGTTCTCCTCAACAACGTCGGACAAACCGCCTACTGAAGTAGCTATTATAGGCAATCCACAGGACACGGCTTCAATTGCAGCAATGCCAACGGGTTCAATCAACGATGGCAAAACGAAGATGTCACATGAGTTATATAAGGAGGGCATGTCCTCATTCGAAATGTACTCTGACAAAAAACTAACATTGCCTGCCAGACCTAGGCTTGACACCAGCTTCTTCAATTCATCAGTTTGTTCACCTTTGCCAACTATTAAAAGTCTAGCGTTCGAAAAGTTTTCTCTAATTACCTGAAAGGCTCTTATAAGGTAAACAAGTCCTTT
Organism: uncultured Candidatus Bathyarchaeia archaeon; assembly: GCA_964347555.1. Classification (GTDB taxonomy): domain Archaea; phylum Thermoproteota; class Bathyarchaeia; order Bathyarchaeales; family Bathyarchaeaceae. Next base: position 18,305 of record CAYFZT010000011.1, read on the forward strand.
AGCTTCAGTCAATCTAGCCACTGTCATAAGCGTCAAGCTGTTACCCGTCTTTTCTTTTCTCTGAGGCTTAAAGAGACCAGTATCTACTCCAGAAGGCACAACAACTATTCTATCCTCTGAAACTTTGTAACGTTCAATTAAAAACCCCTTTGCAGCGTTTGAGACAGCAATAATTCTGTTGGAACGCTTGTTTATCTTCTTACTCCTAGTTTTTTCTATAATTCTGAAAAGTAAACCTAACCCTTTATCAGGCATATAATATTGATGCTGGGTAAACGTTAAAGGCACCCTCTTTTCAAGTGAAGCCTTGAAAGCATGCCATGAGTGAGGCGGAAAGTTTTCTACTGTATGGATTAAGTCCACATCGGAATCTACGAGTGCTTCACAAAGTTCTGGAATGTAGTGAAAGCCTTTGAATGAAAACAACGCTTTGCGTCTTATTACCTGGGCGCCTTGAATGGTTTCCTCTTTTGCTGACACCTCTGCGCCTCTTTCGAAAAAACGAGTTGGTTTGCGATTTGACGTAAAAATGGAAACATCTTGCCCTAGCTCTACTAATCCTTTTACAAGCTCTCGTTCATTGTTACTATATTCGGTGATGAAATCACCGCAGACAATGCCGATCCTCATTTACCTTTTTTTCTCCACAGCACCGTGTAGTTTCGAGTTGCATAATCTATAATGCCTAATATAACTGCTAGCTGAACCACTAATCCATATAGTAATGCCATCATTAACCTTCTGGATAAGATGGACAATAACATCAGTGCAACGAAGATGATTAACACAATGTATGGGGCGTAAAGAATTACGAATGTGGGTATCAAAAACATGAGAAAAGGATTGACGACGATACGCAAAAGATAAGCTGGAGCGATGAACATGCCAAAGAATCCATATTTTGGGTTAAATAAGACTTCCCGATTCTTTGAAAAAACCTGAAGGGTTCCTACTAGAGTTCGCCGCTTATGATCTATTTGTCCTCGCAATGTTTCAACATCCTTCTCAAAAACGAGTGCTTCTTTCTCGCAAACTCCTCTGTAACCTTTCTTTCGTATCTCGAACAGAATGTATAAATCATCGCTCAAAACGTTTTCATCAATTTTTTCGACTAACGATTTTCTAAAAGCAAGAAGTTCACCTGAAAAGAACGAGGCAGAGTCTATTTCTGATTCCAATTCGCGGGCGCCCTGTCGGAAAAACCTGTAAAACGCACTATTCATCTGGTTTATTGTGTCATCTCCATCTAGAGTAAGATTTCCCACAACAGCACCAACATTCTCATCAGCAAAATTTCTAACTAGCCTTTTCAAAGATTCAACGTTCAAAAATGCGTCTGCATCTGTTAAGACAACAATTTCACCTTTAGCCACCGCCAGCCCAGCATTAATTGCATTAGGCTTACCCAGCCTCTCGGACTGTTTAACCAAAATAACTCCTTCATCTTCGCGGTACTTTTCCAGGATCTTTGGCGTAGTATCTGTTGAACCTGAATCAACAGCTATTACCTCGTATTGAGATCTAGGGTAGTCTAGAGCGAGGACATTATGAATCTTTCTTTCTATAACGCTACCTTCATTGAAGCTGGGAATAATGATGGAGATAAAGGGGGAGATTGCTTTTTTCTTTATTGGTCTGCGTTTGACTTTGGAGAGCAGCCATAGAAAAAAGGGATAACCAAAGAGTAACAAGCCAAGGGATAAGAGTACAAGTAGTATCCATAGAACAGGCATTCTTCCTACATCCGCCTGAGAAAAGTCTTGAAAATTGTTTTCATGATCTTTAAACCGTCTTGAAAAGTGTTTAGCATTGAGACTCTGCCAATGGGTTTAGCACAAAAGATTGGGATTTCACCTAAGGTGAATCCTTTCTTGATGAGTTCTATAGTCATCTCAGCTTCAATTTCATATCCCATTGACGTTGTATTCAAACTTGCTAGTGCTTTTCTGTTCAAGGCTCGAAAACCAGATAAGGAATCAGTTACCTGTTTCCAAGAAAGTATACGAATCAATAAATTGAAGATTTTATTTCCAAATAAATTGAAACTTTTTATAGCCCCATTTTCTATGGAACCTCGAAAACGTGAACCTATGACCACATCAAACTCATCTTTCAGTATTGGGCGAATTAATTGAGGCAGCTCTTCTGGCTGGTTAGACCCGTCAGCATCCATAGTCACGATTACGTCGCCCTTGCAATAGCAAAAACCGATTTTTAGAGCATCACCTTTGCCACAGTTTTTATGATTTCTGACAACAACTACATTTTTTTTGTTTGCAACAAAGCTTGTCTTATCAGTGGATCCATCGTCCACAACGATGATTTCATAAGGGTACAGATTCTGAAGTGTGCTGTGAGTGCGTGTTATTACAGTTTCTAAAGACTTTTCTTCATTGTAAGCAGGTATCACTATAGAAATAAGCGGATCTGAGTAGTTCATCCTATTGTCTGCGAAAATCTGATGTTTATCATTTCCAATAAAAGTTTGAGTTTGAATAACAGAACTTGCACGGTTAGTTCTCACTTTGAACCAACTTCCCATGCAGATGTTAATAATTTTTAGAACGTTTCTCCTTTAGAGAATATAAAATATTCGGATAATCCGTCAATCACAAAGTACATTCGTTTAGTGTTTCAGCTCATTTTCAAGAGTCTTTGTTGGTTTAACCTGTTTTAGAGACTTGTTATTATTCTTTCTTGAAACTCAAGCCAATTCTCTAATGGAGGATGTTCCTTCTATGTTTTGAACTGTAATTACGTGAACCTCTTTTTCTGCAAGGCTTATTTGGCTTGGCGTTATGGCTAAGTATTGGGCGTTTAGGCTGCTTACTGAAGAAACGAGAAGGTTGGCGATGATTTCTCTGTTGCGGGGGTCCATGTGTATGTCGTATTCGTCTACTGCTCTAAAAGGCGATTGGACATGTTGTTGTAGTGCTAGGAGAAACGTCATTGTTGACGTGCTTCTTTCTCCACCGCTTTGAGTATAGGCGTCTAGAGGCATGGGTTTTGCTCCTTTGAAGCCTACTAAAATTTGGATCCCTGCAGCTTCGATGTCGTGTTCACTGGTTATTTGGACTTCTCCTATTGCTTGGGCGTTTGACAAGATTGTTTGGTATTTGAGGTTAACATGTTCGAGTAGATTTTTGATGACTTTTCGCCAGGATTCCATTCTCAATCTGACTTCTTCAAGGGCTTTCTCGCGGTTTTCTGCGACTTGTTGGGCTTTTTCTTTAAGTTGAAGATAGAGTTTTGAGTAGGACTCGTACATGTTTTCTATATCCTCGGAGACGTCGGCTAATGCGGCTATGTGGCCGTCTGTTAGTCGGATCTCATCTAGGATTTCCTCTATAGTTTTCATAGGTACTATTCTCTGACCGGTTTCTTCCGCTCTTTTCCTTGCGTTGTCTGTTTCGGTTGTAGCTGCTTTCAGTTCGCGGTTTAGCTTTTCTATGGTTTTCACTAGGTTTTCTCTTTGGTAGTTTAACAGGGCTAAATTGATTTTCTGATTTACAAGGTCTTCATTTGTTTTTTCCATCTCTAGGGTTGTGTGGTTCATCTTCTCTTTGGTGTCGGAGACTAAGGTGTCTAGGGTTGCCAGTTGTTTGGTTGAGGATTCTATTGTTGTCTTGAGGTTCTCGTTTTTGAGGTTGAGATTTTGTGTCCAGAGGCTTTCTAGTTGTTTGTAAGCCTTCTTCACCTCTGTCAGTTGTTCTTCTACATTGAGCGGGTTTCCGCCTTGTTTTAGTGTGGTGTCTAGCGATTCCATTTTTTTCAGACAATTTTGCATGTTTTCTTGGTGGAGATCTACCCAAGATTGGGTTTCCTTTAGTGTTTGGTTTGTTGATGTGAGGGCGTATTCATGTTTTGCTCTTTCTTTTTCCAAGGTTATTCGTTCTTCAATGAGTTTTTGCCATTCGTCTTTTAGCTGTTTAAGTTTTGTGTGAACTTGGGTTGTTTGGCTGTTAAGGGTTTGAATTTCATTCTGTATTCGTGTCGTCTCGTCTTGCTCTTTTCTAATATGTTCTCTTAGTTCTGTTACTATCTTTTCTCTTTTGGCGACTTCCGCCCATGCGAGTTCTCTTTCCAGAAATCTTCTCTTCATCATAAGCTGTTTCTTTTGTTGGTAACGGTCGTATTGTTCACGCCAGTAGTTTAAGGTCTGCTCTGCGGATTCTAGCAGTTTGCCCACTGACTCTTCTTGACTTAACACTCGGCTGAGCTTTTTCTGGGCGTCTAAGACGTTTTGGCGATATGCTTCGAAGCCTACTGCTGCTTCTACCATGCGAAGTTTCTCTTGAGGAGACAACACTGTGAACATTTCAACCATGTTTTGATGCATGATGACAAGCATGTTGTCAGGGTCGACACCGA
>CAYFZT010000012.1:0-19862 GCA_964347555.1 uncultured Candidatus Bathyarchaeia archaeon
AAGAAAGAGGTGGGCTCATCCAAAACCATGACTTCAGGCTGCATGGCAAGAACACTAGCGATTGCAACTCTTTGCTGCTGCCCACCTGAAAGCTCATGAGGCGCCCTTTCCCGCAACTCTGCCATACCCGTCATTTGTAAAGCCCAGTCGACTCGTTTACGGATCTCATCCCTGGGCAATCCAAGGTTTTCAAGACCGAAAGCAACATCTTTTTCAACCGAAAGCGCGAAGAGCTGATTTTCCGGATTTTGAAAAACAAGTCCTACATGGCTAGCCATCTCGTAGATTGGATGCTCTACAACGTTTAGTCTGGCAACTGTTAGCTCTCCTTCAAGCTTCCCAGCGTAAAAATGGGGGATCAGCCCGTTAAAGCATCGGCAAAGTGTGGTTTTGCCGCAGCCGCTTGGACCAGTGAGTATGACGAAGTCTCCTTTTTCAATGGTTAAGGATACGTCTTTGATGGCTGACTGTATTCCACCTGGGTAGGTGTATTGGAGGCTTTTGGCTTCTATGACGGGCAAGTTGTTGTCGCCACTCTATCTGGGCAAATGAAGATCCAATCATTTAAGAGTAGCTACTTAAAAAGGAGTTCTCTCACAAACGAATGCTTCAAATATAAAAACTTAGATTTGCTCTATTTTTTCTTTCAGAAGCCTCAGGCTACGTTTTAGGCTGGCTTCTAAGTCTCCGATTCCGTTAGCGCCAGCGGATACTGCATGTCCTCCGCCCAAGCCTTGAAGATGCTCACCTAGAGGCTTAGCAATGTCGCGGCCAAGATGTATTCTAGTTTTTTCATTAAAATCGCGGCTAGCCCGCATGCTTATCTGAATTTTTTCATCACGCTGACCTGCAACAATTGCCACGTGAGCCCCAAGGGATATCAAAGCACGTGCAGCAGAGGCTTGAAAGGCGCCAACATGAGAGAATGCCACTAGCCAGCTGTTAATTTTTAAGAGTTTTACCCGTTTGCCCGCTTTGAGCCGAGCTATGCGCTCTGAAGGAGTCATTGGAAGGGACAGTAACGCCAAGGTTTCTTCAGCTTTCACCCCTACTTTGGTGAGGTCAGCCAAGATCTTTAACGTGTCAGAGCTAGCTAAGATGAAGTGTCTTGTGTCGAAGGCTATTCCGAGAAACAATGCTTTAGCCTCAATTGGCGTCAGTTTTACTTCTGCCTGTTCGAAAAGACGGTAGACAATTTCACATGTGGAGGACGCCGTTTCATCCGCCACAGTTAGGGTTGCCAGACGCTCTGTTTCTGGGTGGCTTGCATGATGGTCAACCACGACTATCGAAGCTTTAGAAGCCGTAACTCGCCCAGCCCATTCATCCAGCTGTTGAACAGTGTTTGTATCCAACAGCACGATAACATCTGCTTCTTCAATTTTAGGTTGGTTTGTCAACTTTGCTGGCAGAGCGTTCATAATGAACTTAGAAAGTCTACTTGGTCCTTGCGCGGCTGCGATCTCAATGTTTAGTTTTGGACGTAATCGTTTCAGTAGCTGAGAGAAGACGAAGGCAGAACAAATGGCGTCTGGATCTGCGTTGTGGTGACATAAAAGTGAAATGTGCTTTGCGTTGCGCTTGTCTATGAGCGCCGTTATTTCGCGGATCTGCATGTCAATTCCCTTAGGTAAGCTTCAACTGCGCTAAAGGCTTGGCTTGTGGCTTCATTTGCAAGTTTTTTTGCATTATAGTTTTTCATTAGAGGTGACAGGGCGATTTCAACTTCAACGTTTACTGTGACTGGTTTTGTTCCTTCTGTGTCGACAGTTATGTTAAGAATTGAAACCTTCCTGGAAGAAACTTTTGAGAGAACGTATTCTCTTGCGGCTTTCTCAGCGATAGCGCATAGCGTTTCCACTTGTTCAGAGGTCAACCTTGAGATGCCTATCTCTTCCAAAAGGGGTTTCACCTAAAGGTTAAGGAGATATTGGGCGCAGATCTTGTTGAAGCTTGGCTTGCAGATTTTTCACTTGGGTTCGCACTCGTTCTTCTTGTTTTCCAAGCACAGAGATACGTGTGTTCAGGAGTTCCTTGCGTTCTGTTAATTCTGTGACAACTGTTGGGCGTTCAGATTTTACGAGAAGAGAGCCTATAGACTTGTAGAGAACTGTTGCATCGTCAAGCTTTTCCAGCTCACTAAGTGCTTGGTCAACCTCTGTGAGCTCCAATTCTAAGTGTTGCTTTTGCGTCAAAACAGCCTGTAATGTTTGCTGTAACTGTTGAAGCCTCAGAAGACGCTCTTGCACTTTTGGCGGAAGCTTCGAGATTTCTTGGCTCATTTAACTTCCTCAAACAACCCTAGATGATTATTTTCAGCAATAGGGATTTCCTATTAATTAAGTGTTTTCAGATAACAACCAGCTTTCTACCTTAGACTTTCCATCACAGACCATGTATCATTAACAAGAGCGACCCAACGCAGATACGAGTTGGTCAAAGCTCTCAAAGCGGAGGTGTCCTTTGCTTCAAAAATGAGTGTCAAAACCTTTCCCTCTCCCTTGAAATTGACTCGCGAACGAGAAGTTAACGGTTTTTCAATTTCTGGCTTCAGCGCCTTTAGAACAACATCTAAATGGTCTTCAGAGGGAAAATGCAAGCGGACAATAGCGCGAGCCTTCATTTTCAAATCTCCCATATAACGTGCGAAACAGTGATACAGGGGCCAACTTCAACTTTTTCAGGCAAAGAAATGAAAGTAATCTGCATACGCCGCGCAGAATCGAAAGAAACAAGCATGGCAGTTTGCCGATTAAAAGACGCCCGTTCCATAGGTAAGATTGAAATGCGAAGAAAGTTGGATAAAAACTTGGCCATCTTGAATGCTTGATCAGATTTTTCCGAGAGTAAAGCCACAGCAAGTGAACGAGTAAGTGGAAGTTTAACTTTAGCCTTTCTGAAATCCTTTGAAAACTTAATACCACTAATGTAAATCAACGGAGGAACAGCATTCAAGCCAGTCGAGTTCACATTGAAAAACCTGAGCTTTTCAGTGCCGCCCTTCCAACGATCAACGATAATAACTTTCTCAGCGTTTTCTTCTATGGCTTTCTCTGCCACTTCGGTGATGCTTAACTTGCCGCGGTTAATTCGAATGCTATTAGGAACGGAACGCGCAAAGTCATGGCAAAAGGTGCGAATGCCTCTTGTTGGCCTCCGACTGGTGGTGAGTAGAATCACTCTGTTTTTTCCTCTTGAAGAGGAACTTCGGGTTGCACCCCTCTTGCGGTTCTTCGTGCTATGATCCCCAGCTTTGTAACTGGAGTATAAGCCCCGCCAGCAAAGGTGAAACCACATTTTCTACATTCCCAAATGCCAACGCTTTGACGTCTAACCGCAACTGCGTTACACTGAGAACATTTATGTGCCTTCTTCAGTGAGGAAATTGTCTTTGCATATTTTTTCCTCACAGTGGAGCCGTAACGCGGGCCAAGTCCCCTTGTCGGACCAACCTTCTTTGTTCGTTTCCCCACTATTTTTTCACCACGAGTTTTCGCATTTCAGTGGCTTTCTGCTGAGCTATCTTTGCTGCTTCTAGAATTTGCGGAATTCTGAAGTGTCCGGTGCCACCTTTCTGTAGAGCGCATATCTTTCCATCTTTTTCAGTTGTTATTGTCAGTCGAGCTTCCATTACCTGTTCTTCTTCTAGCCATGGGTCGACCACAAGTTTATCGTTGATCTTTGCGAATGTAACAGCAATGGGATGGTTGCGGATTGGAAGCGCGGTGTAACCGGGTTTAATTTGGACTTCGTCTTCCTTGACTTCGTAGTTGAACAATTTGGTGTTAAGCAACGCTGCTAAAGCTGCAAGGGCAGAAGTGTCTATTAGATTTCCGTCGTAGTTGAGCACGTATACATCAATAAACACGATGAAGACTTTCTTCCCAGGCTCGATGCATAGTTTCGCTAGGTCTATTGCTTTGGATTCTCGTATACCTCGGTCTACGACTCTTGCAAGCTCGATGGAATTTTCATCAGGTGGTCCTGGTTCAAAGCTAGGGGAAGCTAAGGGTACCAGTTCGGCGTTGACGGTTAAAACTCCCTCATTTGGAACATCAGAAAAGGGTTCGCCTACTTCAATTTTTATGCCCACCATCACTTCGGTTTTACCAAGACGGACTCGTGCTGAACCCTCAGCCTTTTCAATAACCCCTGTTTCAACTTGGACTTTACGATAGTCTGTTAGTCCCCGCTCGTCAAGTCGTTTTCCGTGGGAGACTAACTCTGCTATTCTCTTCTTCTTTACACGAGCAATTACAGGCGAAGTCATTTCTCTTCGACCTCCTCTTCTACGGCTTCCTTAACTTCAACGTATTTGGCTTTTAAAGCCTCTTTTTGAAGTTGATATACTTGCTTGCACCCATCTACTGCAAGATTTACAGCTTTCTCAAACTCTTCACTTGTTAACATCCCATCCATCTGAAGAAGAGTTATGGCATTCAGGTTTGACATGTAAGCCAATGGCAGGTCAGCTTCACCTTCCTTATCTTCCGAATCGTCTAGGTCCAACACAAGACGCCCTTCAACTTTACCAGCAGCACATGCGGAAACCACATCTCTTAAGGGTATACCTGCATCTGCCAAAGCCAGAGAAGCCGCAGTAATGCCTGAGCATCTTGTTCCACCGTCTCCCTGCAAAACTTCAATGAAAACGTCAATTGATGTTTTCGGGTAATATTCAGTGAAAACTGAAGGCTCCAACGCGTCACTGATGACCTTTGACAGTTCTATCTCCCGTCTTGATGGAGCGGGTGATTTTCTCTCTTGAACCGAAAAAGGTGCCATATGATAGCGGCATCGTAGCAATGCTCGGTCTGGGAGCGCTAAATGTTTAGGATGTACTTCATGGGGTCCGTAAACAGCACTTAAGATCTTGTTTTTTCCTTGTTCAATATAAGCGGAGCCATCAGCGTTATTGAGAGCTCCCACTTCAATTTTAACGGGTCTTAGCTCATTTAATTTTCTTCCATCGTGACGAATATTCTTTTCATCAATTAAAGTTTTAACTTTCTTCTTAGGCATCTTTTAAATCAATCCTCCTTTTTCTCTCATTTCTTCTCGTTTTTTATCATTTCAGCAACACGATCAGTTAATCCAGACGTATGGGCTTCTTGCTCAACCTTTCGGATAGCCATGATTGCTAAACGTTCGTCTTCAGGCGATTTACCGCTAACGAGCACCAAACCATTCTGACCTACAAGGACTTGGCAACCCGTCTCTTTTTTAATCATGGTAACCATAGAGCCTTTCTTTCCAATAAGACGCGGGATCTTTGTTGGAGTGATTTCAGTGATCTGTCCTCTTGTAATCTTGCCTAATCCAGGTTCTCTAATTGTTAAGAGAGGTCCCCTTGTTCGGTCGCTAGCTAGTATCTTCGCGATAATGATGTCTCCAACATCAAACATGGAAGGCAAGTCATCTTTTTGGGGTCTGAATGAACGTTCTAGAACGTCTGAGGCTCTAAGCATGCCTGGATAAGGCGCTTTGACATCGATTATCCATCCGCTTAGGGTTACTTCAACAACTTTTCCGATGACAGTGTCTCCAAACATGGGGACGTAAAATGACTTCAGAGCCATTACGAAGATGTTTTTGTCATCATAGTTGACGAGTCCTACACGAGTTGCGTATATTTTGCCGTTTTCTTTGAACGTGTTTTCGCCAGCCACATAGTTGTTTTCGGCAAGCAGATCTCCAGGTGTAACAAGCTGTCTCTTCTCATAAAAAACTGGCATTTTTCTCATCACCAACCAAATCTTACAGACTACTTGACGAGTTTTGCCTCCGCATTACCTCGGGTTACTTCCCCTATTTTTTCTAGAAATGGACCGTAAGCTCCTGCAGGCATCTCCACCATTGCATACCAAGAGCCGTCGCTTCGCCATTCTTCCTTCTTTATCGTTCCGAATCCCTTTACTGTGCCATAGGCTTTGCTTGCGTATTGTGGCGGTATGTGGACAGTTACTTGGATCTGCTCCGTTTTTAGTGGCAGGATTGTTCGTAGGAGTTTTATTATATCTCTAGCTTGTTCTTCGGTTTCTTTGAAGGGATCGATTGAATAGTGGACCTGTTCCACGGCTCTTTCTATGCGTAGGGGTGGATGAGGTAGGTTTGTTTTTGGGTCAACGCTGTTGCGGGAGATGAAGGCAATGATCTGTTTCCGTTTGTCTTCTGCGAGTTGTTTGCGCTGTTCAGTTGTCAGTTGCAATACACCCTTCTGCAGTATGGTGCGTGCTATTTGAGAAGAATCGGTTGTTTTGAAGGCTTTCAGTAGTTTTTCTTCCGAGGGTTTGGTTCCTTTGTTGGCATCGGTAAAAATTGTGTCGCTTACGATTGCTTCTGAAAGCGATGTGATCTTTCCGAGACGGTAGGCTAATGCTGCGTCAGGTTTAACCAGAATTTCGAAGCGCTCTCCTTCAAGGCTTAGGCGAGCAATAGTGTACCGTTGACTCATTGGGCTCCGCTGCCCTCGATGCCCTTCATGTGGGTTTCGATTTCTTCATCAGTGAGCATTTTCAACTTCTTTGTTGCTGCTGAAACTACTGCAATTTTGACTCTCGGCTGCTCTCCCCTCGCTTCTAAAGCCTTAGCTAGGCCTTTGACAGCAAGCTTTATCGCTGCTCCAAGTTTCATGTCTTCCTTATATTCTGCCTTTAAGATTTTTTCAACGGTTTCTTTGCCTACTCCGACGGCTATTGCCTTATAGCCTCTGTAGGTTCCACTTGGATCTGTTTGAAAAATTCGATTTCCAGTTTTGTCTGTACCGCCGAAGATTATGGAGACGCCGAAGGGTCGAACTCCTGCGTGTTGAGTGTACAGTTGTTTGATGTCTCCAATGCGTTTTGCTACAACTTCGACATCGATAGACTCATCATACATCAATCGGTTGCTTTGAGCGTAAATCCTTGCTTGGTCTATTAGAATACGCGCGTCTGAGCCTAAACCCACAACAGCCGCGCCTAAATGATTGTCTACCTCATAAAGTTTCCAAGAGAAATTTTGGTCTTGCAACGAAGATTCAATCTTTTCTTCTGCTCCGAGCACTATGCCTTCAGAACACGTTAAACCCAATATTGTTGCTCCGCGGTTCACTGTTTCTAGGGCGTATTCTACTTGAAAGAGGCGCCCATCTGGGGAGAAAACAGTTATAGCGCGGTCATATGCTCCTGGTGCTGCAAATACCGACATAGTTCATTATCACCTCGTCTTTGTAAGTCCATACGTTTTGCTTGTTCACTTGTAACAACTAAACTAAAAAGCTTTCTGATTTAGATACGAAGAACATTCTCTTCAACGATCAGTTATTAAGGTGGATTCGAAGTTCTTATTTCCCGTTCATAGGTTTTAGGTTTAGGAAGCTTCATTAAGTATCAGCAAGCGGGAGTTCGACGACACTTTGGTATCTGAAGAAGAGAACGTTGCCAGCCAGCTAAGAGGCAATACTCTTAGGGTCTATTGGCATCTGCTTAAGTCTCCAGACGATACTGTTGGAGTCAGAGAAACCCAAAGAGCGCTTGGGTTTTCAAGTCCCGCCTTGGCTTTATATCACCTAGATAAGCTTGTGGATCTAGGATTGGTGGAGAAAAAGCAAGGTGAATATCGCCTGCTAAAGAAAGTAGATGTTGGAATTTTAAGACAGTTTATTAGACTTGGCACGCTTGTTCTTCCCAGATACTTGCTATATGCAATGTTATTTTCCACCTTGCTGATTTTTTACTCTACTCAAGTTAAAGTGCTCAATTTTTACAGCGTTTTTGCTTTGGTATTTGGAGTTTTGAGCACGAGTATTATGTGGTATGAAACGTTTCGAATATGGCGCCGTAGACATTAACTGTTCAACTTTTTGAACGGACTGTTCAAAACTATTGAATTAAATCTTGCATTCTCTATTGTTTGATGAGAGGAGAAAAGAGATGACGGAAAACTGGCGGCACATAGGTATCTATGGAACTACTGGCATTCTAGTTGCTGTCTTGATCATCGCAGGCATTGTAGTTGGAGGTTTAGAGTTCCCAGAGATTAGACTGCCAAGCATGGCTTCAAACAAAGGTACACTAATCATACAAATAATGGACAAACCCACAGAGCTAAAACATCTCAATATAACAATCGACTGGGTAAAAATTCAGGACCAAGACGAAAACTGGCACAATCTAACGTTAAGAAGTGAACCATTCTACTTTGACCTGCTGGCACTACAAAACGTCACAGAGACCTTATCCGAGACCAGCATTCCACAAGGAAACTACACCAAAATCCACATGCACGTGCTCACAGCCAATGCAACATACCCAGATGGTGAAACAACTGACTTGAGAGTTCCCAGCAGCGTCATTAAGGTAATTCTGAAATCCCACCTCAAAATGGAAGCCGAGGGCTCCATAACGATCCTCATTGACCTGCAGCCTGACGACATAAAATCCATAGCCATCAGCCAAAGCCTCAACTTGAGACCAGTAATAAAAGCAACAGTTGATTCTGGCAAATAAAACATCATCTTCCCCTTCTTTTTTCCACACATGTATCAAGCCGAAAAATTTTTAATATCCACAATCTGGTTTAAAGATCGAGGGCAGAAACTTATGAGTGAAATTGAAAGAGGACTCAAGAAGATTGGTGTGACAATCTCGAAGCCTGTTCTTGCTCTGATAGCCATAATCTTTGGCATACTTGTGATCGTCTTTCCAGATCTGTTGCAGTGGATTGTCGGATTGTACTTCATTATACAAGGACTACTGTTCTTCGCCGACTACCTCGAGCTAAGAAAAGGATGAGAACAAGGCAAGAAAACCATCTCGAACTCCACAATTTTTTTCTCATTTTCACACGCAGTTTAAGTGAAGTCTACATAAAAGGTAACATACTTTCATTTCAAGTTACACCAAGCATGAAAAAAGGTCGAATGCTAGGCGTTTTGATGCGTCCGCAATGATGATAAAAATGTTAGGAGAATTCGGTTTGATTTAAGATTTAAATTATTAAAGGCACCTTTTGAATATGGGGAAGTGAAATCAAAAGCAAGATTAGTCATATAGGATACGTTAACAGGATCAGGGATAACCTTCACAATGTGAAAAGAAGGAAACTGTTGCCACTGTATGAAGCCCTAAAATCAGCCAACTGCGTAGTCTGCAGCGGATCGGGCAGATCACTCTACTCGTTGAACGCTGCAATGAGCCAAATCGCAATGAGCCAGATAGGCTGGAGAAACAAGGTTGTTTTGACTCCGGATGACCCAGGCTTTCCAGGAAAAAACATGTATGATGCAGCTGCCGAGCTTGAAAGGCGATACAAAAAGACTTTGCTCTTAATAAATTCTGGTAGCGGTCTCTCTGACGACCCCCTAGCGATGGCTCAAGATCTGGCAAGGTACATCGAAGAGAAAAAAACGTCAAAGTTTTCCATGGGACTTGTGACCTCTAACATAAGCACTTCTCTAGCCAAAGTAGTAAACGAACACGGACATGTTGTTGAGCTGAAGGGACGAGGAAGATCGAAGCCCTCCCTTGAATACAGCGAGATAGGCATCATGGGTGACATGTTTGAGCTTGGAAGCCTGCTACTTCTCTGCATGATGACCGAAGCAATCTTTCGAAATCTTAACATGGAAGGCGTGTTTCAATTGTGCGAAGAAGAATTCACTGAGTTAGGGTCCATGATCGACTCAAATGTGGATTCTGAAACCTACACGCATCTCGTTGACATATTGGAAAGGCGAGTGAACGTTTTTTTAGGCGGCAAGGGAACAGCAAATGAAATCGTCAAGATGACTGGTGTGAGGCTCTTTCATATCAAAGGTTTTCTGGGAGACAATGTGTACATAGCCCGAGGCGTTAACACTCCGCATCCAAGAGCTGGAGACCTTGAAATCCTAGTTTCTTTTTCGGGAGAAACCAAGCCGGTTCTTGTCTGGTGTGACGTCTTTAAGAAACTGAACGGAATTGTCTTAGCAATCACAGGAACCAAAAATTCAACTTTGGTAAAAAAGTCAGATCACCAAATAATCCTTGAAGAAACAGTCAAGCCAGGTCAACCAAGAAGGTTCTACATGAGAGCCGCCTACGTTTTGAGTCCTTTACCAGTTAGGCTGGCTGAGAGGCTGAGAGAGAGGGGTCTTGAGCTGCCTGAATACATAATTAACTGGTATCACTCTGTTACGCAATAAACCAAGAGGCTAAAGTTCTATTCTACTTTAAATTTAAATTCCGCAAAGGTTGTGGATTCGCATGGGTGAAGAAAAGAAAAGAGTTCCTCCAAATCAGAGGGTAACTGAGAAGTTCCCAGTTTTACATGTTGGCGCCATACCGAAGTTTGATCCAAAAACCTGGAGCTTTACCGTTGAGGGTTTAGTTGAGAATCCATTGAGGTTAACTTATGAGGAGTTCTTGAAGCTTCCAAGAGTTGTGAGCCAAAACGACTTTCACTGCGTAACAGGTTGGAGCAGGATGGACAACAAGTGGGAAGGAGTCGCTTTCAGAACAATCTCTGATATCGTCAAACCGTTGAAGGAAGCTAGGTTCGTTACTATTGTGGCAGAGGGAGATTATACTACTAGTTTGCCTCTTGAAGAACTGCTCGACAGCGATGTGCTGTTAGCCTATAGACTTGATGGTAAACCTCTGGAGCCAAAGCATGGAGGACCATTACGTCTTGTTGTGCCTAAGAAGTATGCTTACAAGAGCGCTAAATGGGTGAGAAGTTTGCGGTTTACAAAGGAACAAGAACTGGGGTACTGGGAAATACGTGGATACAGTAATACAGCTGATCCTTGGAGAGAGGAGAGATATGCAGAATAACGTACGTATTCATCACAATTAGATAAAAAAGAGATATCATCCAGAAAGGTGAAAGAAAAAAGGGACAAAAAAGAAGACTTTTTGATTAGTTGGTTATTTTCCTTTCTTCTTTTCTTTCTTTCCTTTCTTTCCTTTTTTCTTAGCCATTATTTTTACCACTCCTCTTCGTCTTCTTCGGCCCATTCTTCAAAGTCTTCTTCGCCCTCCCATTCTGATTCGGGACTCCGCATTTTTGTTTTCTCCAAAAAATTACTTAACGCAACTATAATGCTATATATGCATTTCGTTAGAAAAAAAAGGCTGAAAAATCCTTTTCCGAGGATAATAGGCTTATATTTTGCCCCTTTTTCGGCTTATATACTGAAAATGATTGTAATGTGCCCGTCTGTGTATGGAAAATGGGGATGGAAAGAATTTATTTGCCTTTCAGCAGCTGCAATCGTTTTAAGAATAGGAGTGAGAACATCTTAATTTGTAGGTGCACGATTGATGCTTGTTAAAGATGAAATTGAAGATTTTCTCCACGAGTTTGGTGTTTTCAAGGTTGGTGTTGCAGGTCCAGAAATGGGATTTTCAAGCGAAAGAAGTTGTTGCCATCCCCGGCATATCATGAAGAACTGCAATTCGGTAATAGTTTTTGCTTTTCATGTGGGTCTTGACTACTATACCACCTTGGATTACTGTCGAAAAGGAGACCTTGAGTCACGAGTACTGAATATATACCGTGATTGGGTTGCTTTCAAGCTTGTTCACTTTCTAGAAGACATGGGTTACGAAGCGACTGTCCCCCACGGCTACATGGATGAAAAGATGAAAATAGCTCGCTTATCCTTCAAGTTAGCTGCGTATCAAGCTGGAATCGGAGTCTTCGGAAGACCAAGCATATTAATAACACCTGAGTATGGCCCGCGAGTGATCATCAGAGCCGTTCTAACAAACGCCTCAATACAAGCAGACAAACCTATGAAAGACTTTGAGCCTTGCCAAGAATGCGACACATGCATCAAGCTTTGCCCAGTAAACGCCATTGACGAAAGGTGGCCGCCACCCACCGGATTCAACAGAGAACGGTGCATGCAATTTGTATACAAAATTCGAGAAAAAACAGACCATGAAATAATGTTTTGTGGATACTGCTTCAACCGTTGCCCAGTGGGAGAAATATCTGAAAAAACATTTAGTTTAGGTAGATTACGAACTCTACTTGACCTAAGTAACTCTGAAAGAGAAAAACTATTACAGGTCTCGAATATGAGATAAAAGGAATTAGACGGAGTCTTCTTCCTTTTCTCTGTCACTTCTGGGCTTCTTGATATTTAGAACTTTCAGGTGAACTTTTAGTTGGTTGCAAAGATTTAATGCTTATATGAAGCATGAGCGCATATAAACCATGGGAGATTGGGTACTGAAATGCAGTTGAAGGTAAGTTTAAGAACACTGATTATAATATTTCTAGCTCTATTATCAACTAAGACATTCAGCATAATCCCAGTTGCGGCTAACCCAAACGTTTTAACCGTTCCAGATCCCTATCCAACTATACATGAAGCAATTGACGCAGCGAGTCCAGGAGACACCATAGTCGTTTTCAGAAGGTGTCTACAGTGAAGGAGCGATTGAAGTTTACAAACCCCTAACTTTGGTCGCAGATGGAGAAGTGATAGTAGATGGAGAGTGGCTGTATCTTCCATGGGAACACGTTGATATGATACGCGCAGTCTTCCTAGTAACTTCCAACGACGTTACTATAAGAGGTTTCACAGTGGTAAACACGTTCTTCTGGGGTACTCCTGGAATTCTTTTGTATGATGAGGAAGATGGCAGGCCTGTGAACAACTGCAGGATTGAGAGAAACAAGTTACAGAATAATCGCGTTGGAGTTCTCGTAATCGGTTTCAACAACATTGTTGAGGAAAACACTTTCACTTATAATATGTTCGATATCATGCTTGGTGGTTTGGGAGCCGATACATCGGGTTTTAATGTGGTTGAAGACAACACAATCACAAGTGATATCGGTATCCTTGTTCACGTAAATTCCAACCACAACACAATCAAGAAAAACTCTATCTCGGATACTAGCGCGGGCGTCCTTCTGGATGGTCACCACAATACGATTTTGAAAAACGCAATCACGAACAATTATAAAGGCATCATCGCATTCTCAGATAACAACACCGTGATAGGAAACGTCCTCTCCGACAATCGGGATTATGGAATACATCTTTATGGTTCGTCTTGGTGTAATGTTAGAGACAACATAGTTTCAAACAGCGGTCGCGCGCGCGCAGCAATACTCTAAAGATGAAAATTGTGATGAAAAACATCCGATATGGAATAGCAGTGACCATGGAGTCTGATTACAACACTATAAACAAGAACCAGGCCTTGCACAACCATGAGTTTGACTTGTACTGGGACGGAACAGGCACAGGCAACATCTGGCAAGATAACATCTACAAAACCAAAAACTGGTAAACTACTCACGATCTTCTGCAATGTGTGTGCGCATCACACTTTAATCTCCTACACAGATATGGGTCTCATTAATCTGAAGAACCCTTGTTAAGCTGCCCATAGTGGCGATTTGAGCCTCATGACACTCACAAGCTCGTTTAGTGCTTCTAGCTCCTCCGAAGACAAGCGGTCTTGAAACTTGGTTAGCATAATCTTTGCGTGAGACTCAGGCACTTTAACGTAGACGACATCTCCTTCATTGATGTGGCGCCCCACCACAGGCTTTTCCATGGAAATAGCCACCTGCATGCCAGTTTTCGCCTCCGAAACAGCCTTTCCTTTGTCCTGTATCTGTAAGATTTCGCCCAAGTTTTTGCCATTTTCATCGACAACAGGAACTCTTGGCTTGATCAGCCCAGCCAAGATTTCGACACCAACAATAGCGGGTTTGGCTCTTCTAAAAACATAACCAGGTAGAATCTTCATTTTCGCAGGTTTCATCAGTTTGCCATACTCTTTCAGCAGGCGCGTCTCCTGTTCGCCTTTCAGCCACTGCGTATAGTCGTCGATAAGATGATAGATGATATTGCGATGAAAAATCTGGACCTTTCTGTCCTTAGCCTCTTCTTGAGCGTCTGGCAATATCTTTACGTTGAAAGCCAATATGACTCCATAAAGCGGTTCATTCTCTTTAACCACTGTAGCCTCTGTGATGTCTCGTTTGGAGACGTCTCCAACATCCGCCAGTCTGATTGGAATGCTTTCTCGTTTCAAGATTTCGGCTATGGCTTCCAAAGAACCCAAAGCATCAGTTTTCAACACAACTCCATCTATGTCGGTAGTGATTCGAAGCTTTTCAACTTCTTCGGAAACCAGCTTGACAAGGCTGTCTAGGCGTTCTTCTGACGAAACCACGTACAAGGGAGCTCCAGCTAAGGCGTCATCCAGATTTGGGGCTGCAATCTTGACACCTGCAGCAGCGGATACTGCTTCTACAGAGGAGAACTTGTCTCTGGGATCTCTAATTTCATCTAAAGGTTTAGGCAGCAACACTGCCCGTATCTTGGCTACGATGGGCTTTTCTTTTCCCCCCACAACAATTGTGTCTCCTTTCTGAAGGACGCCGTCATAGATAACTGCGTTAACCGTAACTCCTAGTCCAGGTTCTTCTTTCACTTCCAGAATTGTGCCCTTCGCAGGACCTGTAGTCACAACCAGCTGATTTTGCAGGTATTGCTGGGTTAATCCTATGAGAACTGTCAATAGTTCGGGTACGCCTTCGCCAGTTTTGGCACTGACTGGAACAATGGCTATTGTCTTTGTGAAATCGGTTACACGGTCGAAGCGTTCGCTTCGAAAGCCCTGAGTTGAAAAAGTTCCGATAATCGTGTAGAGACGTTCATCTAGATTCTGGCGAACAAAGGAATCCTGACTGTTATAAGAAGCAAGAAAAGACTGATCAGGTTTAGAAATCCAGCCAGGAACTCTATCCATCTTGTTAGCTGCAACCAAGAACGGGGTCTTTCGGGCTTTAAGAATCTCGATGCATTCGTAGGTTTGAGCCTCAAAACCCTTAAGCACATCGAGAACAAGAATTGCAATATCTGCTACTCCTCCGCCTCGCTTTCTGAGGTTAGCAAAGGCTTCGTGACCTGGTGTGTCAATGACGAGGAGCCCTGGAATCTGAATTTCTCTTTTTAGCATCTTTAAGATTGGACCGCACAGTTCAGTTAATGTTTTGACAGGAAAGAAGCTTGCGCCAATGTGCTGAGTTATGCCCCCAGCTTCACGTGCTTGAACACTGCTTCTTCGTATCTTGTCTAGTAGCAGAGTCTTTCCAGTGTCAATGTGTCCAAGTACCGAGACGATGGGTTGGCGCACTGGCAATGCAGATTCTTCCTTGCGGTTGTTAACAAAGAGAGAGAAGCATGGCTAATAAATCGTTTTGCTAGTAGGCAGATGGCTAATCTATAAGATTAGACTTACGCAGTTCTTGAAGTATCTGTTCAACTATGACTTCAGGCGGTATATCTACGGATTCGCATTCTATATTCAAAACTGGCAGCTTGTCTCTGTAATATTCGACCAAGGGCTGAGTTTGGGCTTCATAAACCTTCAGCCGCTCTCTAATTACCTCAGGCTTATCATCTTCCCGCTGAAACAATTCTCCTCCACACTTATCGCATACGCCAGATTGCTTAGGCTTCAAGTATTTCAGATTGTAAATCGCGCCACAATTTTTACATACTCTTCGGTTAGAAAGGCGTTCAATAATAACCCATTCAGGGACAACTAAAAGAACAACCGCATCAACCTTTGCAATTTCGTTAAAAGCCTTTGCTTGTTCAATGGTTCTGGGATACCCATCTAAAATAAAGCCATGCTTACTGCTGGACATGTGAATTCTTTTCACTAGAACATCTGTTACTATGTCGTCAGGAACCAACCCGCCGCTCTTTACAAACTCGGCTACCTTTTTGCCTAGATTTGTGTTTTGCTTTATTTCATCGCGGAAAATGTCGCCAGTTGAGATAACAGCGATGTTAAGTTCACGCCCAAGCCTAAAGGCATAGGTGCCTTTTCCAGCTCCTGGAGGACCAAACAAGATTAGCCTCATTTAGGCGCGACCTTTCTCCTCTTTCCCATAATATTGTGTCCATTTGAGCTTGCGAGAGTCTCTGTGCAGTTTCACCGAGCTTTTTCTGCATTTGCTGGAGCAGAACCAGAGAAGAGACCCGTCATTTCTCACATACTGAATTCCAGTGCCCGCTGGAAAATTTTGTCCACAGAAGGAACAGCGTCTCGATCTAGGCACTGGGGTGCGTCCTCCACGAGGTCTTACCTAATTTTCCTGGCTTCGCGCTCAGTTTCTCTTAACAAGAGAATGTCGTTGACTCTTATAGGACCCTTCACATTTCTCGTGATAATGCGCCCTTTATCTTTCCCTTCAAGTACACGAACTCGCACCTGCGAGATTGCGCCGGTAACGCCTGTTCTACCGATTACTTGAATGACCTCTACAGGTGTTAAGTCTTTTTCGACCTCTTCTTCTTTACTCATTTAGCCTGCGCCCTTCTTCCTCTGTTCATCTATACGCTTCGTTATCTCCTTTATTAGGGAACCAGCATCTCCAACTTCAACTATGCAAGCGGAAGCGGCAGGAACATCTATGCCTACAGCAGAACCTATCTTCTGTTTATCTGGCACAAACACAAAGGGAATCTTTCTTTCATCACAAAGAAGGGGGAGATGAGCTACAACCTCAGGCGGGTCAACGTTTTCAGCGATGACAACTAGTTTGGCATTTGCGCGTTCAACAGCCTTTGTGGTTTCATTTGTACCCTTTCTCACCGAGCCTGTGCGTGTGGCTATTTGAAGGGCTTCATAGGCAGCGTCCGCAACTTCTTTGGTAACGCTGAATTTTGCATAAAATGGTTTGGACATTAGCCTCACCCAATATACTCAAGTGCACATTTTATCAACCACACCTCTTTATAAGGGTTTTTAGGTTGATGGACCTATCAAACAAAATCTAGAGATCAAGAAGGTTTTTACGATTCCAAGAGCTGACTTCTACCAATTATTTATCGTCAATTTTCCAGACACACACAAAAAAAATGCAAATATATAAAAGCAACCAGCGGAGCCGATAGGCATCACAAGGGTGAAAAAATGACAGAAGAAAAAGAATTCACAGAGCAGGAATGCCACAGAAAGTTTGCAGTTGACTTATTCAATCTTGTTTGGAGCCTTTTAGACATGAAAGATCGAACCAGAGAAGATGATGACAAAATGGTTCACGCTGCCCACGCATCTCGCTTTCATTGGAGTATAATTGGAACGCCTTTGGAGTTTGAGAGAGGCGAATGGCAGATATCAAGAGTGTACTCAGTTCTAAACAAGGCTCAATTAGCCCTCTACCACGCTAAGAACTGTTTAGAGATCTGCAAAGAGAATAACATTGGAGACTTTGACATCGCTTTTGCCTACGAAGCAATGGCAAGAGCATACGCAGTTGCAGGGAATAAGATCGAGAGTGCGAAGTACATCAAGTTGGCCAAAGAAGCGGGAGAGCAGATCAAAGAAAAGGAAGACAGAGACCTGTTCTTCAGTGAACTCAAGACAGTTCCAAGCTATAAATAAGAGCAATAAGCTGTTTATTTCATGTGCCTAGCTGTTTTTAATAAGTAGTACGATTTTGCGAATGCATGACAATTCATCTGTGGGCGTAGTAAACTCTTAGCGTATTATCCATACTTTCAACCTTAACAAAACCGAAGCGCTCAAACTGAACAATATCGTTAGTCCTTAGTTCTCGACAGGCATCTTCAGCAACACCTTTAACAATCACAGCGCTAGGCATCATAACCTCACAGGGCAAACCAGTGCCTGCAGGAATCCAGTGAATCAGTGGTGCTCCAAGGTTTCGAGCTTCTTCCACAGACACACTGTGATAGGCTGCTTCAACCACTTCTTTCGCTACATTTTCGATCTGCACATTAAACAAGCCCATTAACCGCACAGTTTTTTCCGTCTTCAGGATGCTCATGTCACGGCTGGAGATCCACAGAGAGGCTTCTTTGTTTATGAGCTTTACCTGCAATTGGCGTACACCCCTTTCTGGATCGTCTGGATGCAATGGAATCTTGGCGATAACGGCTTTAGTAACGTCTTTTACAGTGAGTTTTCTTGGGTTCTGTACGAAAAAGTAGCGGTTAGCCAAGGGGTCAATGATTTTCCGGTTATACGCGTAGAGGTTTTCCCAGCTGAGCACTACGTCGACTGGTTTGGGGCCGACATCGATGATTAAACGCCGAATGGCTTCTGGAGTGATTCCTCTTTTCCTCAACGCGATAAAGGTGGCAAGTCGAGGGTCATCCCACCCGGTGAAAACGCCTTCTCTCATTCCGCTAACAATCTTAGATTTGCTCAAAGTAGCTCCAGTGATTTTCATTCTACCGTAATGAATGGCTTCGGGATATTTCCAGCCAAGGTGGTGATACATGTATTCTTGTCGCTTTTGGTTTGTTAGATGCTCTTTGCCCCTAATTATGTGGCTTATTTTTAGCAGGTGGTCGTCTACACTGCAGGCGAAATTCTAAAGGGGCCAGACCCGGTATTTGTTTCCAACTCTTGGATGGGGATATTTTCCTACATCTATTAATCTCAGAGCAGGCCAGTCACGAATGGCTGGATTTGGATGGTTAAGGTCAGTTTTGATGCGGACAACGGCTTCTCCCTCACGGTAGGTTCCGTCAAGCATCTTTCTCCATCGATTTAAC
The DNA here is from genome assembly GCA_964347555.1 of uncultured Candidatus Bathyarchaeia archaeon. Lineage (GTDB taxonomy): Archaea > Thermoproteota > Bathyarchaeia > Bathyarchaeales > Bathyarchaeaceae. Next base: position 18,536 of record CAYFZT010000012.1, read on the forward strand.
TGTTCTTTGGCAGGTAAGCTGCGACATGGACATGCCTGCTTCGCGGTAACCTTTTTTCGGAAGTCTGAGGGTTTGCAGGTGCATATGTAAGCGTTTCCGTCTGCGAGAAGTTTTTCTGCGTACTTGTAGTAGATGGGCAATCTGTCGCTTTGAATGAATTCGGCATCCCATTTGCAACCAAGCCATTCCAAGTCTTCTCTTATCAAGTCGTAAAAGGACAGTTGCGTACGTTTAAGTCTGGGGTCAGTGTCCTCGAAGCGAAGATAGAACAAGCCATTATACATTTTCGCGTATTCGTAACATAGTATTATGGCTCTAGCGTTGCCTAAATGCAATACACAGTCGGGATTAGGTGAAAAACGAGTTACAACCTTCTTGTATTTTTCTACATTTGGCAAAGGTGGAAGCTTCTTCTCGGCTTCAACTTTTTCCTTAACCAAGGCTTCAGGCCATTTTGCCTGAACTTCTCTTTCCTGTTCTTTTAAAGCAAGCTTGTTGACGGCTTCAACAACCTTAGCAACTGTTGGCGCTATCTCTTTCACTCTTGCTTTCAGGTTTGGTCTTTCAGTGAGCAATTTTCCTAAAACCGATTGAACTCGTGCTTTTCCTTTGTAACTGATTGCGTTTAGAAGCGCCAACTTGCGGATGAGTTCTTTGTCTTCACCTGTTGTCAAGGTTTGCTCACTTAGTTTTCGAGAAGTTATATCTTTCTTTCAACAAGGTAAGTGGCAAAGGCTCTCAACTTCTCTTTTGCACCTGAAGAAGGTAGAACTTTGTCCACGTCTCTCCAACTTTTCTTCACGAGAGTGCGTGCGAATTCCTTGGCGTAATCTATTGAACCGCATCTCTGCATTATGTCTATGGCTTCGTCTCTTAACTTCTGCTTAGTGGTGTGCATTTTGAGGATTTCTTTTAATCTCTCCTTATCGTCTTCTTCTGCATTTTCCAATGTGTGAATGACCATTAACGTTCTTTTTCCTTCAGTTATGTCTTGACCGCGCCCGCCCTTCTTCTCAGCAAATTCTTCTCCAGTTAGATCTAGGATGTCGTCTTGAATCTGGAAGGCTATTCCAACTGCCTCGGCGAATCTGCCGATTTTTTCAACTACATTGTCATCTGCCTTTGCCAGCACGGCTGCCATTTTTGCCGCCATCCTTGCTAGTGTTCCAGTTTTGTAAGCGCACATTTGAAGATACTGAGCCTCTGTGATTAGATCGGCGTTTGCAAGTCCCCGGTGCCAGGCGATGTCCATGGCTTGACCGAGGCTGATGTTGATCATCTCTTTTGTGTAGATCTCGCAGATTTCGTTGAAAGTTTCTGGTGAAAG
>CAYFZT010000012.1:19872-21457 GCA_964347555.1 uncultured Candidatus Bathyarchaeia archaeon
ATACATGGCGTTTCCAGTGTTGATGGCTATGTCGATTCCAAATATTCTGTGGGTACAAGGTTTGCCTCTTCTGTATTCGGAGTCGTCTTCCACATCGTCTACCATTATGGTTCCGTTGTGAATGACTTCCGGAATTATAGCAAAATCGGCAAACTCTTCTGGGTCTTCTCCGAGAGCCTCAACTATCAAAAGAAACAAGGAGGGTCTCCAACGTTTGCCGCCTCTTTCGAGAAAATTCCAGAAAGGTTTTGCGACCGCTTGATCCAAGGCTTCTAGACTATACCCGTATCTTGGAGGACTAAGCATAAAAACGAGAGAACATTTCTCAAAATTTCTTGGAATGTACCTTTCAATTAACTGATCAATTAACGGCGCGTTTTCTTTAAGAAACCTTTCGATGTCGATCTGCATGAACTATCTCCCTTTTCTGAGGGTTCTTTTAGCATAGATATCAGGTTTGAAACCCCGCGATTTTAGCCATTCTGCTGCTTTTCCCGTTATTACGAGGGGAACTTCTTTAAGTTCGGATATGGATTCTGCTCCAACAAGAAACATGCTGTTTCTTATGCCTTCAATTACAATTTGAAGCGTTTCTTTAACTTCTTCTGCACTCTTCTTGGCTGCAAGTAAGATTGGGTGAGCTATACCTGCCAAGTTGGCGCCTAGAGCCAACGTTTTTGCAACATCTACACCAGTGCGGATCCCTCCAGATGCAATAACTGTGACGGAAACCGATTGCAGGGTCTCGATGAGGCTTATGCTTGTGGGTATCCCCCAATTCCAGAATGCGCTTCCTAAGCTTTGACGAAAATCGTCGTGTTTTTTCTTTGCTCGGTAATATTCTACGGCAGCCCAGCTTGTTCCGCCCACGCCGGCTACATCTATGCCTGCAACGTTCATACTTGCAAGCTGCTTTGCCTCTTCAGCCGCGATGCCTGCACCTGTCTCCTTCACTATTACGGGAACATCTATTGCTTGAGCGATTTCTCCAATCTTCTTCAAAATTCCTTTGAAGCTGGTTTCTCCCTCAGGCTGCACAACTTCTTGCAAGGCATTTAGGTGGATAGCAAGAGCATCGGCATCTATCATATCAACCGCCTTTCTAACTTCTTTTACACCATAGCCTTTAGCCAGTTGAGGCCCACCAATGTTGGCGATAAGAAAAGCCTTTGGCGCCTTCTTTCGAGCAACAGAGAAAGTTTCCTCCAAACCTGCTTCTTCGATGGCTGCCCTTTGGCTTCCAACACCCATGCCTAAACCGAGTTCTTCAACCGCTGTAGCAATGGCACTGTTGATTTCAACAGCTTCTGTAGTGCCGCCAGTCATGGCTTCTACTATTAGGGGTGCAGAAAACTTGTGGTTGAAAGCGGTGGTTGCTAGGCTGATCTTGCTTCGGTCGATTTCGGGTAAAGCTTTGTGCACAAGGTATATGTCTCCAAAGCCTGTTGTAACATGGTGGTGCTGAACATCTTCTTCTATACAGATTTTAATATGGTTGGACTTTCTGCCCTGTGTTTTTGTAGGCAATCTTTCACCCTTTCACTATGGTTGTGCCAGTTACCTTTTCACCCTTAAGAGCCTTGTA
>CAYFZT010000013.1:0-19712 GCA_964347555.1 uncultured Candidatus Bathyarchaeia archaeon
AGGACGAATCAGATTCACCTATCCCGGAATCTACATGGGAAGAGAGATAGAAGACATAACACTCACCTTCAAAAACGGCAAAGTCACACAAGCAAAAGCCGAAAAAGGTGAAGAACTCCTAAAGGAACTCTTGAAAACAGACCCTGGAGCAAGAAGAATAGGAGAAATCGCCATAGGCACAAACAAAGGCATCACACGCTTCACAAAAAACATGCTCTTCGACGAAAAGATGGGCCACTGCATACACTTAGCACTGGGAAGATCCATCTTAATTTCAGGCGGAAAAAACGAATCAGGCATCCACTGGGACCTCTTAAAAGACATGAAACACGGAGAAATCCGCGCCGACGAAGAACTCATCTACAAAAACGGAGAGTTCACGATTTAACCAGAAACAACCCTCAGGCGCTTCCACTTGTAATACTTATATATTAACTCGTTGTTGTCTTTCTAGGCGTTACAGAAATGCTGCTGCCAAAAGAACTCAGAACGTACTGCGCAACTTGCAAAAAACACACTGTTCACAGAGTGAGCATACTAAGCGTAGGCCACAAAAGAGGCAAGATATCAAAAGGCGAAAGACAAAAATCTCGCAAAGACAGAGGAATCGGAGGACACGGAAAATTCTCCAAAGTCCCTGTAAGCAGAATGGCAAGAAGATCCAAGACAACAAGGAAAATTCCAATTAAACTAACATGCAAAGAGTGCGGAAAAGCAAGTCAACGATCTATCGGACGAATGAAAAAAGTAGAAATCAAGAGATAAAGCTTTTAGAACACTGCGAATCCTTAATGAATTTTGGCTGACTTGCTTGGAAAGTTCAAAAGAGAAATCTGTGCCTGTTCATCGTATACAAAAGATTTCTTTAGCCATTCCAGCCTCTTTTGTTTCCGATACGCCACATCTGCGTGAAAAAACTTTTAGAATAGGACTTGTTGGACGAGCAGCAGCAATATTTCGGATACATGAAATTCTTGTGTACAAAGATTTGCCAAATGTTGACCAAACCAGTGACGCTGAATTGCTTGCTTTAATTCTCTCTTACATGGAAACACCTCAGTATCTGCGCAAGAGACTTTTCAAAATTAAGCCAGAACTGCGCTTCGCAGGTGCTTTGCCTCCATTGCGCACTCCTCATCATCCATTGATAAACCGCTTAGAAAGACTTACCACTGAAGAATACCGAGATGGAGCCGTTGTATCCTCTTCTAAAAAAGGTTCGCTTATCGACATCGGCGTGGAAAAACCCGTGTTCTTACAAGGAATAAAACTGACGCCGAATACACGAGTAACAGTAAAAGTCACCAAACTTCAAAACCAATTGTTAACAACTCTAGCAAACGCAGAAGAAATCGAAACCTACTGGGGCTACAAAGTAACAGCTTCTAAAGCTCCACTAGGACAACTGATAACAAAAAAAAACTTCAACCTAATTATTGCGACCTCCCGCAAGGGCACCCCAATCATGCAAGTCATGGATAGACTGAAAACAGAGTGGAAAACCGCAGAAAAGATTTTGATAGCCTTTGGAGCGCCAACTCAAGGCTTGCATGAAATCGCGGCTCAGGAGCACATAAAACTTGGGAATATCGCCCACTACATAGTTAACACCATTCCAAATCAGGGAACAGAAACAGTGCGAACCGAAGAAGCATTATACGCCACCTTAGCCATCTTGAACACACTTCTCCAGCAAACCGTAACGAGCTGAAGAATTCGCAACCTTTATAACCTAACATTCTCATCTGAAAAGAACGAGATGGAAACCCGTGGGTCACCGAAAGAAGCACGCCCCAAAACGTGGCTCTCTAGCCTTTTTGCCTAAGGGACGTGCTGCGCGCCAAGTTGGCAGAATCCGTTCTTGGCCCGAAATGGAAGCTGAAACTCCAACACTACTTGGATTTGCCGGTTACAAGGCTGGAACGACCCATGTTTTCATGGTTAACGACAAACAAGGCTCATCAGATTTTGGCAAAGAAGTTGCTCACGCGGTCACTGTTATAGAAGCTCCGCCAGTCTTAGTCAGTGCCATACGTGCGTTTACAAAGAACCCTTATGGTCTACAAAGCTTCACGGAGGCTTGGCTGAAGGAGTTGCCAAAAGATCTTAAACGAGTTTTGACGCCGCCTAAAAACCACGATCAAGAACAGGCCTTCAAAAAAATGAGGGAAAACCTAGATAATATCGCTGAGCTCCGCCTCTTGGTTGCTACTCAGCCTAGGCTCGCCAGTGTTCCGAAGAAAAAACCTGAATTAATGGAAATTAAAGTGGCTGGAGGTACAATTAAGGAACAGTTTGAATACGCTAGAAATCTCTTAGGAAAGACAGTTGCTGCAACCGATGTTTTCAAGGAAGGGCGATATGTCGATGTCATTTCTGTAACAAAAGGCAAGGGCTTTCAAGGACCAGTTAAACGGTGGGGGGTTAGAATCCTACAACATAAGGCAAGAAAAACGAAACGAGGCATCGCAACCCTTGGACCTTGGCACCCCGCGAGAGTCCAATATAGCATCCCAAGAGCAGGCCAAATGGGATATCATCAACGCACCGAATATAACAAGCGCATCTTGAAAATTGGACCAGATGGAAGCGAGGCTACGCCGAAGGGAGGGTTTCTACGCTACGGCAAAATCACTGGAACCTATATCCTAATAGACGGCAGCGTGCCAGGTCCAGCTAAACGCCTGATTAGACTACGCTATCCAACACGCTCTCCAAAAAGGATTCAAGAAGAACCTCCGAAGATCGTTTCTATATCACTTGAATCACCTCAAGGGTAAGCGAGGACTTTGAAATATGAGCAAGAGAACAATCAAAGTCTTTAACTTAGAAGGCAAAGTACAGTCCAGAACCAGCTTTCCAGCTGTTTTCAAAACTCCAATTAGACCTGATGTTATAAAACGGGCTGTCGTCGTCCTTCGATCTCGTCGATTTCAGCCGCAGGGACGGAATCCTTTAGCTGGAAAAAGAAGAAGTGTCGAATCTTGGGGTGCCGGACACGGAATAGCTCGAATTCCCAGAATAAAAGGGATGGGACAAAGAGGTGGCTATGTCGTTGGCACGGTTGGCGGTCGAGAGGCTTATCCTCCAAGGGCTGAAAAGAAGATTGTGAAGAAGATGCCTAAAAAAGAGATGAAACTGGCGCTTCGTTCAGCTGTGGCTGCAACTGCTTCTAAGGAGATTGTGTCTTCTCGTGGTCACATTATTGATTATGTTCCGAACTTTCCCCTTGTAGTCACAGATGACATTCAGAAATTGCAGAAGACAAGTGAGATGAAAGAGGCTCTCATTAAACTAGGTGTTTGGCCCGACATCTACCGGGTTGAGGAAAGCCAGAAGATTCGAGCTGGAAAAGGCAAGATGAGGGGGCGGAGAAAGAAGCAGGCAGTTGGACCGTTACTCGTAGTCGCTGAAAACGAGGGCATAGCGAGGGCAGCCCGAAACATTGTAGGTATGGATGTTGCCCAAGTGAACAACTTGAACGTTGAACTTTTAGCTCCAGGAACTCATCCTGGTAGACTTACTATGTGGTCAAAGTCTGCATTTGAAAAACTCGGAGATTTGTTTGGAGGTTAAGCCTTTTGGATCCACAGAAAGTTGTGATGTATCCGCTTATGACAGAAGTAGCTAGTCGCATACTGGAAGCGGAGAATAAGCTGGTTTTCGTAGTTGACATTAAGGCTTCGAAGGAAGACATTAAGCGAGCAGTTGAAGAACTCTACGAGGTTAAAGTGGAAAAGGTGAACACTGCAATCACGTCTAAAGGCTTGAAAAAGGCTTTCGTGAAACTTCATCCGGACTACGCGGCTGTAGATGTTGCCATTAAACTCGGTATCTTGTAAGATTGAGGATTAAATCACTAGGCTTTTAAGCGAAGTATGGCTTATTTCGATTCGCGCGCGCGCAGTTCAGAAACAATTTAACTGACGAGGGATTGCGTGGAAAAAACCAGAGTTGTCCTGTACGGTATAGGCGCTATTGGAAGCCGCATTGCTAATTTTCTCCTCGAAAAAGAGGGAGTGGAAATTGTGGGTGTCATTGACATTGCTAAAGACAAAGTTGGAAAAGACCTAGGCGAAGTTTTAGGAATCGGCAAACAGTTAGGTGTGGCAGTTTCAAACAACCCCAAGTCTGTACTCAACAAAGTTTGCGCTGACATCGTTGTTCACGCAACAAGCTCCTATCTAAAGGATGTCTACCCCCAGATAGCCCCATTGGCAAAGCATGGGGTAAACGTGATATCTACATGTGAAGAATTGGCTTATCCTTACGTTTCAGAACCCGAACTTGCAAAGAGACTGGACAAGTTAGGCATAAAGTACGGAGTAACCTTCCTTGGAACAGGCATAAACCCGGGGTTCCTGATGGACACACTGGTTATTGCGCTTACTGGAGTGTGTCAAAAAGTTAACAACATTAGAGTTGAAAGGGTCATGAACGCTGCCACTCGGAGGGCTCCATTTCAAAAGAAGATAGGGGCAGGACTTACCATAGAAGAGTTTGAGAAAAAAATAGAGGAGAAAGCCATTACTGGGCATGTGGGACTTGAACAGTCAATAGGCATGATCGCTGGCGCATTAAAATGGCAGCTTGACAAGATCACAGTTGACCCCGTTGAGCCTGTAATTGCAAAAGGAAACGTTGCAAGCGAGGCAATTAAGGTGAAAAAAGGGCAGGCTTCTGGATTAAAGCAGAGCGCCCATGGTTTTGTCGACGGAAAAGAGAGAATCACCCTCGATTTTCAAGCATATATAGGTGCTGAGGAAGAATATGACGCTATAACAATCGATGGAGTGCCGCTGGTCCATCAGAAGATAAATCCATGCGTTCATGGCGACTTAGCAACCATCGCAATTATCGTGAATTCAATTCCTAAAGTAATCAATGCTGCGCCAGGTCTCATCACGATGAAAGACTTGCCAGTGCCATCAGCGGCACTAGAAGACTTGAGGAAATACACTTAGTTTTTCTTTAACTAAACATTTTTTTTCGTATGATTCACAGTTGAGCTTCAATGAAACCTGACATTGACAGTAAAGCCTTCATGATTGATGAGGTGGCAGCACTTGATCTGCCGAGGAGAAAAGTAGTCTGTCGGCTCTATGAGGCTGCTTTTCAAATTGCAAAGAAGCCTTTGTGCTTAGCTGCTGCTGAAAAGATAGCAACTGAAACAAGTAGAGGAGATTCAGTGTTCATCTTAACAGGTTTTCCTATTGTCTCAAGAAAACTGTGGGAAACCGATGGACCTTTAGGTGCCGTCGTGTTGGCTGAAACTTTGCGCTTGATTGGGTTGAAGCCTTTGCTGATAACCGATAATGATTGTGTTGAGATTTTGAGAGCCATAAGTTCTGACACTAGTGTGTTAGGATTTCCAGTCAACAGTAAACAAGCGAAGTTAGAGGCTGAAAAGCTAGTCGCAGAGTTTAATCCGTCTATGTTGATAGCTATTGAGCGTCCAGGATGGAACGGAAAACATGTGTATCATAATATGAAGGGAAGGGACATCTCAGATTTGGTGGGTAAAACCGATTATTTGTTTCATCTTGGTCGTAAATTTGTAATCGCGACTGTTGCGGTTGGTGATGGCGGAAATGAGCTTGGATGCGGAGCGATCGCAGAGACTGTTCGAAGATATGTGCCTTATGGTGAAAGGTGTCAATGTTCCTGTAGTGGAGGAATTGCTGCTGCGACGTCTGCGGATGTCTTAGTAATAAGCGGAGTGTCAAACTGGGGAAGTTACGGCATTGCTGCTTGTCTCAGTTTGCTAAGAAATGTACAGTTCAAGCATGACGGTGACAACGAATTGCGCTTACTGAAGAGCATTGTAGAAGCTGGAGCGATAGACAGTATAACATTGGAGAGTAAGCCTTTCGTTGACGGCGTGCCATCTTCTGTTAACAGTCTTATTGTAAATCTAATATGGACAATTACGAACGCATAAATTCTAGTGAAATAAACTCAAAGCTTCATCAACGACTTTTCGTAGTCGGCAACAACATATCTCTTGCCCTTCTGGATTACCTTGTGCCCTTCCTTCTCTAAGATTTTTTTCTGTCCTTCAACTCCGCCTGGATATTTCGGGTTTATCACTCCACCAGCCTTTAAGGTGCGCCAGTAAGGAGTAATGTCTCTTCTACCCTGTTTTTTCTGCTCTTCTGCAGCCCTAGCCGCAATTGAGGCGAAAATGCCAGAGGTCATAGGGCAACAGATTGTAGCCTTGTGTCTTTTCGCTAGGGTTGCACGAATCTCGTTGATGGTGACAAGTTTTCTCTCAGGCACTCGTCTCATCATCTCATCGACTTCCATTGGCGCTGGGATAACCAATGTGCCTGTGCCCCATCTTTTGCTCATTTTGTCAGTAATCTTCTCCACTCTTGGCAAATCTTTGCTATTCGCTAATTTTTCTGTCCAACTTTTCTTTCTTGTTGGCATGGGTTTCTTTCTCCAGACTGATTATAGTTTCAGATTCGGCAATTTATTAATTATGTTATAGAATCGATTCGACTTTCGCAGGAGAATTTATTCCTCATTTATCTTTTGCTGACTTAGAAAGCTTAGAAGGTTTCACTTCGGTTTTGATGAGGACGAACCATGCTGCAAGCTTCAGTATCGCCGAAACAATGAAGAGATATGAGCCTATCCCGAGTCCCCATGAGAGGTAAACTGAACCATAAGTGTCCAATATTGAGCTGTAGCTTCCCTGAAGGGGCGATGAAGACATCTGCTCAGCTATGATTTCTACCTCCGACGACACTGCTACTTGCCCAAATGCACCAGCAAACACGGGTAGCAGTGTTGCGAGCATGACGACAAACACGACGACAAGAATCACAGGGACCAGAGAGGTTATTCCGCCAATAAGGTATTTCTTAGACAGTCCTTTGGCTTCCTCTACACCTACTATGTCTAGGGCACTGAAGACAACACTGACGAGCAATATTATTGCGAAGGGAATTCCTATTCCAAACAACTGGGCGAAGCCCTGGTCAGGCTTCAGAGTGTTTATTCGAATTCCGTTTATTCCATCTATCAGAATCAGGTCTGCTTCTCCCACGGTTTGAAGGACTTGTGTTTGAATGTTTGCACGAACAACATACCAGGGCAGGATCATGGCGAAGACGTAAACAATAATTCCAGTCACAGCGAGGGCTATGCCAATGCCAGCTCGGCTGCGCAAGATCTTACCGATGTTGAGCTTTCCCTCCTTTCTGCGCCTGTAGATCCTCCAAAGCTTCCAGAATCCAAATGCAGCCACAATCACAGCGAAAATGTATATGAAATAGAACACAAACCATGAAATATAGAACCAGTTTTGATCTACTGCGAATGTGCCTAATCCCCAAGCAACTGAACTTAACCAACGCTCTGCGTTTTCTCCAAACCCGGGTGTTCTAGGACCCGCAGCGCCTCGAGCGATGTCAGCGAGTTCTTTCCAGTCGCCCCATCGTCCTCCATAGTCAATCCAATCCTGAGAAGTCGGGTGATTACCGACCCCCTGTTCACCTAGAAGTATTAGAGTAAGCTGAGTGTGTTGCAACGAGGATGCTGTGCCCAAAAAATCATTTTCTAAACCTAACCTACCCTGATAAGGACGGAAGTAGTTGGCGTGAGAACCCAAAGCGACATAAACCCTTGGATGACTATCCTCCTTTTCCACATCGCCCCATGATGCTCTTTCGCCGGAGAAATGTTGCGAATACACCGCGAATAACGGATTCTCTTGTGAATCTAGCACAATATGCACCATTTCCCAATCGCCCTCATGCTGGTTCACGTGTCCAGGGTTGAAAGCATAGAAAAGCCAGTATTGAACAACATAGTTCAGCTGATCTTGTGTCACTCGCGCGTATATTACATAGCCAAGGCTTTCCTTCTTCTGGCTATAGTCGCTTGCTATCTCTTCGTAACCGCCTATTGCGTTATCTAGATAGTAGGTTTCATCCTTGTATTGTGCAATGCTTTGTATCGTAGGCGTAGAATTTATCAGCAAATCATTGCCATTATCCTTCTTTCTCAAAACAGAATTGTCGATATGATAGCTCACACTTGTTGGGAAGAACTGCTCACCTTCGGCAAAGATGAGAATAGGCAAGTACTTAGAAGCAAGCTCATTTTCCTTTGAATCAGGGATTCCATCATTGTCAAAATCAGCCTGAGCTTGCACTACGTTAGGAAGGGTAAACGGAAAAACCAATAGAACCAAAATCGAAATAGAAAGAAGAAGCGTACATCCACTTGTTTTCCTTAGCAACTCTCCTCACCAGATTGTTCAGATGAAATTGATTATATAACCGTAAGTAATTAAAAGGCTTTTTCACAGTCACATTACCTGAGTATGAAAGATTGAGTTGGTGTTATGTTGATTAAAGCAGGTGTTCACGAAAAGGGGACGTTATCCGTTTTTGACCTTTTAGAGAACACGCGAAAGAATGTAGATTTTCGCAAGGTTGGAGCCATAGCCATGTTCATTGGTGTTGTCAGAGGCGAAACAAAAGACGATGAAAACGTCAAAGGACTAGAGCTTGAAGCCTACAAGGAGAAAGCAGACGAAGTGCTAGAAAATATTTGCAAGGAACTACAAGCTAAAGAAGGCATAATTGATGTGCAGATTCATCATTTCACTGGCAGTTTTCATGTAAGCGAGGAACTGGTTTACGTTTTGGTAGCTGGAAGCCACCGCAGCCACGTTTTTCCAGTTTTGGAAGAGGCTGTTGAACGCTACAAGAAAGAGGCACCAATCTTCAAGAAAGAATATGTCATGGACGAGAAAGGAAATGTTAAGTCTTTTTGGGTCAGTGAACACCAGACGAAGTAGTTTCAGAAAACAGCCGTAATCATTCTTTTCTCTTCAAGCTAAATTTCCATTCACACCAAACATTTGGTGGTCGCTCTTCTGGGGGACAGATGTGACATTTGACTTTGATGTTTGGGTTGAATTCTTCTGTGAAGGCTTTCAGATAGGTGAATCTTACGTTTTTACATGGAAACACTTCTAGTCCTTTACGGGTTCTTGTTAATTGTGTGTGACATTTGACAACTCTGAAAGTTCCTTCATTTTTGGAGACTTCGACCTCTTTTTCTCTGTGGTCTAATGCCCAACTTGTGTTTCTTAAGGCGTATATGAATGAGGAAATATCGTTCTGCTTTATTTCAAGCATGTCTTTAAGGTTTCTTGCTTCTATCTTGCCCATGATCTTCCAGCAGTTAGTGTCAATCTCTGTGGCGGCATCTGTTCCGAACTTTTGTTCTATGCTCAAAAAGTATAGTCCGTCGACTCTCCAAAGATTTCGGATATGCAAGAAGAATAGATCAAGCAGCTTATCTTTCGGCATGGCGTCGAGCATTTGTCGGTCATTTGTTGTTACGTTTTTCATTTGATGTACTTCCTTTAGGGAAACAGATAGAGCCTTAATTACCATAAATCGTTTTCTAAAAAAAGCCAAAGTAGGGCTGCTTAGTAACTTTCTTGGTTATTCCATTTCGATGGTGGCTGGGGGCTTCGGTGTAGCGTCGTAATACACAGCTGAGACGTTTCGGCAGGCTTCTAATATTTTGTCGGCTGTTTTGTTCAGTGTTGACCATGGGATTTCTGTAACTTCCGCTGTTAAGAAGTCGCTTGTTTGAATTGCCCTCAAAGATACAAGGTATGGTTTTTTCTGAAGGGCTTCCTTTATCGCATAGAGTATCCGTGTGAAGGAAGGGTTTTCTTTAATTATCTTTTCTTGTAGAGAAACTAAACCTGCTATTGATGGTTTGTGAAGATTTCCATTTGCGGTTTGGGCTTTTATGGCTGCAATTTCACCATACAATCTTTTGCCGCCTTTTACACCTGTTGCCTTTGCTTGGAGAACCCTGACAGAAAGGTTTCTTTTGGGTACTTTAAGCAGGTGTGCAGTGTCTTCCTTAATGTGCTCGGTTCTTGCATGAGAAACTGTTTTGTTGTCAATGATGGCAGCAAAATACTGACTTGGTTTGTGCTTCGCAAAATTTTCTTCGACGATTTTTGTTGCTTTCTTCTCTGAATCGAGCTTGTCTGCGTTAACTTCGCCTACAACGCGCACAGACAAGCCTGGACCTGGAAAAGGCTGTCTTTCCGAGATTTCTGAGGGAATCTTAAGTTGGCGAGATACCATGCGAACCTGTTCCTTATAGAGCGAAGCCAGAGGTTCGACGACTTTAAAGCCGTAGCGTTCAGTTGTGTTGATTCCCATCTGTTCAAGGACGTTGTGCTGAGTTTTTACGCCGCCAGTGGTTTCTATAATGTCGGCTTTAATGGTTCCCTGAACGAGAACTTTGCAGCCTTCTTTCTTTGCTGTTTCTCCTAAAACTCTGTAGAAGGTTTCGCGGAATACCTTGCGCTTCTCTTCTGCGTCTTCCAGACCTTTAAGCTCCTTCAGAAACCGTTCCTGAACGTCTAGTATCTTTATGGGCAGTTTTATAGGCGGTTTCGACACTAAATCTGCGACTCGCCGTGGTTCGCCTTCCCTCATGAAAGCATCGTCTAAGATAACGCAGAGAAGGTTGTCGCCGATTGCTCTATAGGTTAAAACAGCGCTTGTTGTACTGTCAACGCCGCCTGAAACAGCGATTAAAGCCTTTTCATTTCCAATAAGTTTCCTTATCTGCGTCACTTGGTTTTCAATAAATGCTTCTGGATTAAAAGCCTGCAAGCCAAACAACCTCAGTGAGCTAGCTTTCTGAGCGTTGTCTTTGCTTAAAAATCCATCGACGAATCCAAGTTTAGATTTTTAAGATTGACGTAATATACGATTGCAGTTTTTGGGCAGTTAGGTTATACAAGGCATTCTCGTAGATACTCTTCCAAGGATTCGGCTTGAACAACCTCTAGCTTATAGTCTCGAATATCTATTGAATGCTCAAAGTTTTTCTTGGGTACAACAACTTTCTTGAAGCCCCAAGCTTCGGCAGCTTTAATCTTCTCGTAGACTCCTCCAACTGCTGTGATAGGCACTGAATCGTCGACGCTTAAGTTAATTTCACCAGTAACAGCTATGTCTTGTCGTATGGGTCTGCCCTCTATCAACGAACACAACAGTATTGTCATGGTTACCCCCGCAGAAGGACCGTCAATCCCGTAAGCCTGCGAAAAGTCAATGTGCGTCAGATAGTCTTGGGCGATGTCCACACCGTATTTCTGAAGAATAACACTTCGCACTTTAGCTACACTGTCGGAGATGAACTTCTCATCTTCTCCTTTGGCTATACCCGTTACCCTGTAATATCCTTGCAGCTGATAGTCTCGGGTTATCTCGCTTCGCTTAATCATGCTGCCTTTAACGCTCAAAACGCTTCCAGTCATTTCGCCGCTGTAAGGGTCAGCAACTACAGCTAAGCCATAGATTTGCCCCAGCCTATAGCCCGCTGGCTTGATCTCTAAAAGTTTGCCTCTCTCGCTCATCTGATGCTCAAGAATCTGCCTTTGAATTGTCTTGCAATGCTTTTCTACGGCTTCTTCAACGTGCCGCTGCTCTACAAGCCGTAGCCCCTCGTTCATAGCCAACGTGGCAGCAGTCTTTATTACAGAGATTAAAGGTCTGAACTTAGTGCTTAACGCGTCTCTCTTATTGCTTCTTCTTCTGCTTTCTTCCACGATCTCCTCGCATGCTTCGCGGCTAAAGGGAATAAGGTGGAACCGTTTAACTTCTTGGGCAATGAACTGCACGTAGCGCCTTCTGTTTTCCAAGGTGTTGGGCATGTCGTTGTTCATGCGGACAACTTTGCCATAGCCATAAATTCTATCCATAAGCGCGGGATGGATTTGACCTATGGAATCGAAGTTGCCTGCACCTACTAAGAAACACAAGGTGGGAGCAGGCTCTGTGGAAACCGCTAGTGCTGCTGTGCCGCCATAATTAAGATGCCCACGCGTAGTAATGGGCAATTCACCGTCTTCTAAGACTGTGAGAAGGGTTACCGCTTCGGTCGGATTTAGGTTCTTAACTTCGTCTACGTAGAGAATACCAAGAGACGCTCGGTGAACATCTCCAGCAGAAACTCTCTGATGCTCAGGCGTGCCCAAGCCGCCAGTTTGGAACGGATCCCAAGCTATGTCTCCGAAAAGCTGTGAAGCAGCATGTCCAGTTGCGTCTATGAACGGAGCCTGTCCAGAAGAGTTGTCAACTATCAACTTCGGCACTTTAGACTGTTGAGCTCCGCCAATGCCTGAAAGATTAAGAAAACCTCCTCCAAGCTTGCCAAACCACCAAATAAAGATGCCGAAGAACAACAACGAACCTGCAGGAACTAAAATCAAGATCAAAGAGGGAAAAGATGCGGCAAAATAATCTAATAAATTGTAACCAAAAGATTCCTGCAAAGTAAGGTTTTCACTGATTGCTGGGTTAAGGCTCCACGTTAGAAACATTTGGTACATGCCGTAGAGTCCGATGAAAAGAAGTATCAAACCAAAAGATATTAGAAAGGTTTGGAGAGTCTTAAACCCCAATGAGAGAAGGAACTTTCTCTTCTCCTGCCTAATCTTCTCTTTTCTGATGACCTCTTTGCCCTTTCCAGACCCATGCAAGGATATCTTAGGTTCACTTGGAACAGTCTGATTTCTCCAACAGAGAACATCGAAAAGCCCGATCTTATTCTCTTTATAGACTCGCGTAAGCTTCTCAGCTAAAGCTCTTCCGATAAGAGATTTCCCAGTTCCAGGGTCACCGAGAAGAAGAAGGTAAGGTCCAGGACTCAGCTTTGTTTTAGCAACAGCTTTAGCTTGGTCTGCAATGTCCCAGCTTTCATACCATTTTTGCTCTTGAAGCCATTTTAACTTGTGAACCCACTCGTCGAGGCAGAGAAAGCACTCTTGTAAAGCACTGTCCTGACCAATAACCCAAGAGATGAGATTGTCGTCTACTGGAAAGCCTTCGGTGCTCTCAAACCTGTTCCAATCCCACTTCACAGAAAACTTTTTCCCATTAACAACACGCCGTAAAACTTCAGTTTCCTCTCCAAAGTAGCTCTTTTTTGCTTTCTTGGCTTCCATTAGAATCTCATGATGTACATGGAATTCTAACATTTTAGTCGTTATTTCAGCGCAGAGAATATAGCAAAAATAGATAGAACAAAATGACACAATGATTACTGAGCTATTCTAGCCAACTCGATTTTCGGGTTCATGCACTAGAAGTACTGCAATTAGAAATGCTGTAGCGGTCAAAGCAATCGTTAAGTAAAAGGGCAGCTGAGGAATGAAGCTTATGTATAGATAGTTGCCCAGCAACATGCCCGAGCCCATCGCGATGTAACCAACGAAATTTCTGAAACCAACAACCTTTCCTCTATTCATTGGAGATACAAGGTCCGTGGCGAGCGCCATGACTGAGGACATAACCAACAATTGCCCAATTGCAAATAAGCACATTGAAATCATGACAGTTAACAGATTGCCAGCAACAAAAATCCATGAAGCCGTGCCAAAGACTGATAGCCCAAGAATTAATGGAATCTTCCTTCCAATCTTGTCAACCGTCTTACCAATGGGAATAGCAGCCACAACAATAGTCAGCAGAAGGGGGATGAAAACAAACCACCATTGCTCCTCAGGTATCAAGAGCACATCTCTCGCGTACAATGCGTTGATAACGTTAGAAACTGACATTCCAAACATCACAGTGACTTGAACAGCAAACAGCCAAAACATTGACCGCGGCACAGCCCTCCACACGCTAAAGCTTTCTTTTATAGCCTTCGGATACGAAGATACAAAATAACGGAAGCGCAACGACTCCCCATTTGTCATTGTCTCCTTCAATCTAAGACGCCAGACCGCTGCAGTGAGATATAGAGCTGTCATGATTAAGTAGATAATTCTCATACTCGTTTCGAGTCCAAACTGCAACAACAGAAAACCTGCAATTACAGGACCCGGAGTGTTGAAAGTACCATGGATCAACTGCACGATTGAAGAGCCCATACCTCTACGCTCTGGAGGAAGCGAATCCTGAAACATTGCAAACAATGCAGGCTGATAAATAAGACAGAGACTGCTCACAATAGCTCCTATCAAAATGAAGTGCCATGTCGGAGCAAGGGCAAAGAACAGCCAAGACAGAGCCATTCCAAACGTCATGGTTGTAATGAGCCAACGCCTTCCGTACTTGTCTGCAAGATAGCCCCCAGGAAAAGCCACAGCAGCCATTGCGAGAAAGTTGGCAAAACCTATTAGTCCCAAGGCTACTCCTGTTCCGCCTAAAGCTTGGACGTAATACTGAAAGTTTGGGACAGGCATCTCCATGGCTAAATCCATTATGATCCAGCTTACAATAAGAATTCGATAGTTTCCGGTAATGAAAGAGAATTCTTGCCTAAGAGCGTCCACTAGTCCCATGAGCTTCACTCTTTCCTTGAACCATGAACGATTGCTGATATAAGGCTTAGCTTCATCTGAAAGTCATTAATTACATGAAAAAAGCCAATAAACTTGCTCTCTGGGATTTCCCTCTATAAAACTTGACTATCCATTCTCGAAGGCTTACGGCATCTGAAACAACCCTCTTGAATAAAGCAGCATTCTAACAGAATTGGAGGCCATAAGCAACGAAGACTATTCCAAGATGCGTAAGATGTGGTTCTCCCTTACTCTACATGACAGCTCATGGCTTAGTCTACTTTTTCTGCCCCAACTGTGGCTACGAAACAGTTTTCACAGGATATCCCTCTGTAGACAGCTGGAAAGAAAACACTTAGCAGCTCACCAACCTAGCCTTTTGCAATCAAAATAGATCAATAATAGAATTGCTAAGTGAACTTTTCGGAGATATTCCGATTTTCGTAATATTATATCTCTGAAGTATTTGTCTTATAGTTCTGGCTTCTATAATTAAACAGTATACTTCGAAACCTCGGGGTTGCAGATGAAAAAGAGCCTAGCCGTATGGGTATTTGGATGCTTAACTTTCTTCGCAGGTTTGCATACCTTCGATGCGGTTCTGTCTTTTACATCTAACACGAATAGTGGGGGTTCACTTCTACAACTGTACCCTTTTTATGATAAAATTAGTGGAATAATTGGAAAACTAGATGCAAAAGTGTATTTCTGGGTCTCCTTAATCTCAACATTTGCCTTCATGGGAATCACTTGTTCCATCGCCTTCTACGACCCAATCTTAGCTTATGTCAAAAAGACAATTTCAGAAACCAAAACAGACGATGCTCCGGTAGACGCAAGGTTTGACTCGGAATTAAACGCCTTGGCAATGATCAATGAGTCCATAACCGCACAAGGCATACTTCTAAACAAGGTTAAAAAGGAGTTGAACGTGGTCAAAGATGGTGTAGATGCCCTGAAAATTGACATGACACGTTTTAGAGGAAAAATTGCAGGTTTAGAAACCGATCTTGCCAAGCTTAGAAAATGTCCCGCATGTGGGGAGAATGTACTTCCTCAATTCAAGTTCTGCCCTCGATGTGGAGAAAAACTGTCTCTTTACGTGCTTGTACGTAGATTGCCAAAGCAGGATGCAACCTTGACAGAGAAGGAGTTAACGGTTTGACTAAGAAATGATAAAAAAAAGGTAGGAAGATGGATTTTCTTTTTTTCTGTTTAGTTTGTTACTTTCCGCCTTTGAAGTATTGCTTTATCGGTGTGGTGGGCAAAGTGTAGGTGTGAATTACTCCTGGAATTGTCGATATCTTGTTCTGGACAAAATCCATTGCATGGTCGTGGTTGTTGGCTTCAAACCAGACACAGTTGTCCCATTCGCCAAAAACGTTAGCAACGTACCAAAGTCTCGTGTTTGGCTTGTATGTATTCGGTAGAGCTTTCAAACCTTTCAGTGCATCTTTTGTTCGGTGTCGGTCGATCCTCAAAAGAGTCATATACACTGGCATGTTCATTCTATCCTCCATTGGCTTTTTTGTGTAGAAATCGAAATTTTATAGACTTTTTGAATTGCAAATACTGATTTGTACTAAACATGAAAGGCAGATCCACTAGAGGCTTTTTCTTACTTCTCAAATCATGCTGCAAGCGATTTAGCGTTCTCTTCTGCCGAAAACGAACTCTTCAAACCATTGTTCCGCCACATCAAGGGGTAACAACTGAGGTGGATTTTTAAAGGCATAGGCAGAAACGCTGAGGAGCGCACCTGCCACCTTGCGGTCTAAGGCGATTTTAGTTGCCCTTATCACGTCAAACAGGACTGACCCCGCGTTAGGAGCGTCCACCGTGCTCAAGCGCATATCTAACCGCATTGGAACTCGCCCAAAGTATAAGCCTTGAATCCAGAAGAAGCTGTCTCGACGGTTTTCCAAAAAGTCTACGTAGTCTGTTGAGCCAGCTACAACTGCAGCCTTGTAAGGTAAAGTGGTTTCCACAGATTTTGTCTTCATAGTTCTTTTCACCTCTCGCGTTCGTTCCAGCGTGTCCAGCGATTCTGTTCCTCCGCCCACATCAAGCTGGTAGGTTTCCGATATTCTAACTCCCCGCTCTGAAAGTAGTTTGAGCAAAGTCCTGTGAAGAACTGTGGAGCCCACCTGGTCCATCAAATCGTCACCAATCAAGGGAAGTTCAGCGTCTTCAAAGTGTTTGATCCATGCTGCGTCTCCAGCGATGAGACTGGGCGTTGCGTTTATGAAAGCGCAGCCTGCGTGAAGGGCTTGTTCAGCGTACCACCGAGAAGCTTTTGTTGCTCCGCTTGGAAGCAGATTGAGCACGATTTCAGCTTTGCTTTCTTTAAGTTCTTGGGCGACATTTGATTCCGATGTTAGGCTAATTTTAACTATTTCTTTCAAATATGCGCCTACACCATCTAAGATTGGTCCTTTCAAAACTCGCACGTTCAACTTTGGCACATCAGTGAATTTCAAGGTGTTGTTGGGCGGTGCAAATATAGCCTCTGACAAGTCTGTTCCAACCTTGCGTTCTTCGATGTCGAAGGCGCACACAAACTCTATGTCTCGTGGATGATATTTTCCAAGGTAGATATTTCTCAAGCCTAATGCCTCTTCCTTGCTGTCAACCTTCTTGTAAAATTGGATGCCCTGAACAAGAGCTGAGGCACAGTTTCCAACACCCACCAGCGCGACTTTGATTTTTGCCATACATTTTCCACCTTAACTATAATTGACCTCACACATGTAAGAGTGTTAGATATCTGCTGTTGCAGCATTGCCTTTTATAATGTTTGGGCTATATGAACTGAACGAGGTAAACACTGTGAACGAGAAGGCTTGGCTTGACGTAGCTATAACTAGGTGTCCAAACTGTGGGCGTCACTATGCAGACGCCTCTTGGTACATAATTGAGATGTCAAGCGACATAGAGTGTGGAAATTGCCACACAAATTTCAACACTAAGAAGCATGTTTCTAATAGAATAATGTTGGGTTTGAAAATAGATGACGAAGGAAGAGTTGAGGCGACTGAAGTAGCGGAGCATTTATGAAAAGGAATAGACTTGACAAAAAGCGATTATGACAGCGTGCCCTCTAACTATGCAGTTTTTCTAAGGCGACGTACGTTTCCTTTATGTTTGCCCGTTTTAAGGCATCTTTCCAAAGTTCTAATCCTTTCTTTGTTCTCCACTTTTCTGGTGCAGGAATCCCCATCACCACAAGTTTGTCTTCTTTCCTTATCTTTTCTGCTGTGATGCACTTACCAGTTTCTGGCTGAACCGCCGTGATAATGTCAGGCGCAACTGCAGAAAGTTTTCCATCTTTATTGGCGACGAGAATCTCGTTTTTAGCCTTGAAAGTGAATTTTGATCCTTTGCATTCGTGATCTCCCTCTAGTGTTACAGTAGTCCATGTGAAGCCGCCTTGAGTTTCTCTCTCAACTCTCGTCGCTGTGCCTTCGAAGAGTTTGAAGCCGCTTGTTTCCTTGACAACGGCACCGATCGGGTCAACAGCCTTCCTCAGTAGCATTCCGATTCGCATAGCCTTGGAAACCGTGCTTAAAACGGGTGACGTTTTCACCTGACTGCCAGTTAAAATTCTGCGAGCCGTATAGGCGGTTTGACTCCACTCTGACGCAAGTATGCGTGCAATTCTTTCAGCGGATTCTGAGTCCTTTGTCTGCTTCACAATGACAATGTTTTGGGCGTCAACATCTGCTATAGCCATAGGCGCCAAAGAAATGTCATCTATGGTATAGACTTTCAAGTGTACTTCAGGCACAGATCTTCCAGCACCATCTGCGTCCACCACGGGTATGCCATGTCGAGCCGCCACATCTACTGCGGCTAAGGTGTTGAAGCCGCCGAGCTCAACGGGTATCACAGCGAAAGCTTTCTTGCCCAAGTATTCTTCTAACATTTCAAATGTTTTCAATGCAGCCTCACCATGATATGCAACCGATGAGGTAGCGCCTACACATGCAAAGTTGACTACGACAGCATCTTCCGGAACTTCAACTGGTTCAACAAGCTCCACAGTATAGCTCTTATCCATGAGTCTCTCCACAATGTTATAGCCTACTTCGGGGTCACCTCCGCCACCAGCAGAGAAGATGGCTGCTCCATCAACCAGATCCATCAAGTCTTGTCGGCTTAACTGCTTCAACAAACCACACTCGATCAGTCATAGATTCTTATTTCCTGATAGTATTTTCCCAGCCATAAAATCTTTTAACTGTAAAACTTTGCGCGACAAAAAACAACGTTTGATTTATTAGTTAAATGCCTCATTAAAGTTTGGTAAATCTCTAGTCATAGGAGAACTAAACTTTGAAAGACGCGGACAAATTTGAAACTGTAAACGAGTTAGCCAAACGAAGAGGTTTTTTCTGGCCTTCTTTTGAGATTTACGGTGGAGTAGGCGGCTTTGTAACGTTTGGTCCTTTAGGCGCCACATTAAAGAGGAGAATTGAGGACAAGTTTCGAGAGTTCTACATTCGACCCCTCGGCATTTTTGAAATAGAATCTTCGGTTATTCTGCCAGCCAAGGTATTCGAGGCGTCTGGTCACGTGGAGCATTTTAAAGAACCCATGGTTGAGTGCAACAAATGCAAGCGCAAGTTTCGGGCAGACCACTTGCTACAAGAGTTTGCTGGAATGAGCGACACTGAAACAGAAAAGCTCAGCCTCAAACAACTCATAGAACAGATCAAAAAACGTGGAGTTAAATGTCCCGAATGCAGTGGAAACTTCAATGAAGTCAAACAATTTCTGACAATGTTCTCCACAACCATTGGTCCTCACTCTGACGCAGTTGGATACGGTCGCCCAGAAGCTGCCCAAAGCATCTTCGTAGAGTTCAAACGCTTATATGAAAACGCCCGAGAACGCCTACCCTTTGGTGTAGTGCAAATTGGTCACGCTTTAAGAAACGAAATCTCGCCAAGACAGGGAGTTATCCGCCTAAGAGAATTCACAATCGCAGACATTGAATTCTTCTTTGACCCAGAAGAGCCTCAGTGTCCCTTCCTCAAAGATGTTGAAAAGGAGAAGCTTAGACTTCTGCTCGCCGAAGCCAAACTGAAAGGCGAAAAAGAATCCATTGAAGTGACCGTAAGACAAGCTTTAGATAAAGGCTTCATAAAGACGGAGTGGCAAGGCTTTTTCATGGCTCAGGCTAAACGTTTCCTTATGCAACTAGGCGTACCTGAGGATAAGCAGCGGTTCATTGAAAAACTGGAGTGGGAGAGAGCCCATTATTCAACGCAAGGCTTTGACCAGGAGATTTTCCTAGAACGTTGGGGCTGGGTGGAGGTTTCTGGACACAACTATCGCACGGACTATGACTTGAAAC
>CAYFZT010000013.1:19743-21006 GCA_964347555.1 uncultured Candidatus Bathyarchaeia archaeon
GGGTAAACGTTTTATTCCTCACGTGGTTGAGCCTAGTTTCGGATCAGATCGATTAGTCTACATCGCCGTGGAATACGCCCTCAAAACTATGGAAAAAAGAACTGTTCTGAGTTTCCCAAGAGACATAGCGCCCATCGAGGTAGGAGTCTACCCACTAGTCAGCAAAAACGGTCTGCCAGAAAAAGCTAGACTAGTGCATCAACTCTTGGTCAAAGAAGGCTTCTTGGTCGAATACGACGAATCTGGTTCCATCGGCAGGAGATACGCACGCGCAGATGAAGTTGGCACGCCGCTTGGAGTAACCATCGATTACCAGACACTGAAGGACGATACAGTGACCATGAGAGACCGCGACACCTGGAAGCAAGTACGGAACAAAATCAAGCGTTTGCCTGAACTTTTCTCTGCATATTTCCGCTACAAGCTAGACTTTGAAGATCTTGGAGAACCAGTTGAGAGCTAAGAGATATTAGAGTATTTTCGAGATCAAATAACACAGCTTTAACCGTCAACCGATGAGCCTCTGCCTAGAGTTTTTGACTAGTCAAAATTTCCTTAAAGATTAATAAGGCTTTACTATATCTTATCTTGAAGACAAAAACGGAAATCTTGAGGGCGGAGCGCCTTGGTTTTCCCGGTGGAGACTGAAGAACGAGTGAAACGGAGAGCGTTGAGCATCTGCCAAGATCATCTTCGCAAAGTTGTGGAGATCACTCGAAAAACCCATCAACTAATCGACAGCTTTGTGAAGGGAGAAAACAACATCGTCAAGCAGCTGCATGCAGAGATCAGAAAGGCTGAGGAAGAAGTGAACATAGCAAGACGTACTGTAGCAAAGGAACTGGCTGAGATAGGAGCAATATTGATAAGCCGAGAAGACTTTCTGCGATTCACAAGTCTCACCAACGAAATCGCTGATTTCTGTGAAGGAATAGCCTTCCGCTTGCTTGAACTTTTGGAAAGGGGATGGAAGGTGTCCTCAGACATAAAGCAAAGCTTGCTGAAACTTTCAGAAGCCGTGTTTGAAACAATTTATAAACTCCGGGAGACAGCTATGACATTAAATTACGGCTCAAGCAAGACAGCTGAGAAGGCGCGAGAGGTAGAGGCAGCAGAACGAACTGTTGATGACCTCTACCGAGAACTTGAAGTTAAAATTCTTAACAGTCACCTTGAGATTCCAGTTTTGTTGCTTTTAAGAGATGTGCTTCAACTCATGGAAGATTCAGCCGACAAAGCTGAAGATGCATCAGACGCAGCGCG
>CAYFZT010000014.1:0-20570 GCA_964347555.1 uncultured Candidatus Bathyarchaeia archaeon
GAAGGAACAAACATGACTGGCGCTGAAATCTCCTCTGAGCCTGAAGTTGAGAAGAAGTTAACTGAAATTATTAGATATACGTCAGGAATAGCTCTTGTTGACTTCGCTAGCGCCGACATTGACCGATTAAGGTCAGTTTTTCAAGCTGCCATACGAAATGGTAGAAATCTTGTGATTCCGTTGAGACAAGCGTATCTTTTGAAAGAGCTAAAACAGAAGGACAAAGAACTGAAGAAGGATTCTCGAATCCCAGAGCTTGATGATGAACACATGATGATCTTTCAGAAAGCCAAAAAGAGGTATTATGGATGGGAACAAGAATTAATAGAACGTTACGAAGCAAAGGTTGTTGACTCTTCCAAGATCGCTAAAATGCAGAACAGTGTTGTATTGACGTTGTCTTTTTATGACCTTGAAGAGCTTGTTGAGATCAAACCGAAACCTGGCAGCTGTTACATCTTGTCAGCGTCTGAGCCTTACCATGAGGAGATGCAGATTGACCATGAAAGAATGATCAACTGGCTCAACCATTACGGACTGCCTCAATATCACGTTCACATCTCAGGACACATAATGCCCCTTCAATTAAAAGAGACTTTGCAAGTGATAAAGCCGAAGCAGATATTTCCCATACACGGGGCTCATCCAGAGCTTTTCAGAAACTTTATGAACGACCTAAAAAGCAAGATAACAATTGTAGAAAAAGAGAAAGAATACGTCCTAAAATGAAAAACAGCACTTTAAGGTTTCATGAAATGAGGAAGCAAAGGGTTAAACTCGTCTATTTCTTCGCAATGGTGCTTGCAATATCGACTTTCTACTTTGGAGATATAGTACGCACTGGAAAAGCCTCTAAAAAGCCTTTTTTTGTTATGAGCGACGCCTTGATTCCTCCTGATATTCCACTGAAGCACAATAGTCCCATAACTCTTGGATTATGAAACAAGTGAGTACCTGATTGGCAGCGTGGCGGTTGGAGTAATCTTCTTAGAAAGCAATGGAAATATTGACCCATCGACTGAGAATTGGACGCCAACTGAAGAATCTCAGGTAATAGGTAAGATACAGGATGCACTGGACTGGTGGAGCAGCCAAAACCCATCAGCATCCGTGAGTTTTACGAGGACAATAAACTATCAGGTTCCTACACGCTATGAGCCCATCAATCGTCAAGGTGGACCTCCCTGGGAAGGCGGTGAAGAAGATTTGTGGATTCAAGATGCTATGAACTACTTGGGGTATACAGGTACAAATTATTTTACGCAGGTGCGTGATTACGTTAGCGTTTTGCTAAACAGCGCAGGAACAGATTGGGCTTTTGCAATTTTCGTAGTTGACAGTTCCAACGATCCAGATGGAATCTTTTCGGATGGCTCATACTTTGCTTATGCCTATCTTGGGGGACCATTCCTCGTCATGACTTATGATAACAATGGATGGGGAATTAACTATATGAATAGAGTTGCTGCTCATGAGATAGGGCACATATTCTATGCCACCGATGAATACGATGGAGTAAGTGAATACAGTGGCTATCTAAACGTTACGGATGTTGAGGGATCAGGTGCTCTCATGGATACTTCGAATTGGTGGCTTTCTCCAGGTACAGAGGGTCAGATCGGGTGGCGTGACACAGACAGTGATGGAATTCTAGACATCCTTGACACATTTCCAGATACAAAGTTGAATCCGTATTTTCCTGACCCAGCCCAAAATGCCACTCTCGTATACACTGGGTCGGTCACTGAGATTCCATATCCTAATAATAATCCATATGGAACAGGTAGAGACATAACGATAAACACGATTGTTAACGTTCAATTCAGAATAGACACTGACACTTGGAATAATGCAAATGCAACTGATGGCGTATTTGACGAAGCAACAGAAGCTTTCACATTCACTACTTCGCCGCTCTCACCAGGTACTCGTTCGCTTGAAACACGAGGAATCAATTCTGTTGGCAACATCGAAACGTCATACTCCAGCGATACAGTTACAATTAAAGACATTAACCCTCCAACAACACTCAATGACTACGACGGTTTATGGCACACCACAGACTTTACTATCAACTTGACAGCCACAGACGACTTCAGCGAAGTGGCAAAAACCTACTACAAGATCAACAACGGCTTAAATAAAACTCTCAGCATTGACGACCAACCAGTTATCACAACAGAAGGAGCCAACAACACGCTGGAATACTGGAGTGTAGACAACAATAACAATGAGGAGCTTCCCCACAAGATCCTAACAGGAATAAAACTAGACAAAACCGCCCCAGCTGGTTCTATCAAAATAAACAGTACTAGAGCTTACACGGATTTAACCTCTGTGACACTTATCTTGAATGCAACCGACAAAACTTCAGGGGTCTACCAAGTTAGATTCAGCGATGACGGTATATGGGATTCTGAACCCTGGGAAACTCCTTCATCAACCAAGGCTTGGACGCTCACAACAGGCGACGGAACAAAGACAATTTATTACCAAGTGATGGATTCCGCTGGGTTGATCTCTGACATCTACTCGGATACTATAGTGTTGGACACCAATCCTCCAAAGATTTCAGAGACAGTTCCTGGAAACGGAACGATAGTGAAGTCTTCGACGATTTCGGTTGCTTGGAATGCAACAGACGAAACTTCAGGAATAGATCATTACGAAATTAGGCTGAATGGGGATTCATGGATTAACACAGGAACGAATACAACATACAAGTTCACAGGAACAAATGACGGAAGCCAAGTGTTGGATATAAGGGCAATAGATAAAGCAGACAACTTCAAGCAGGTCAGCATATTCTTTTTAGTTAATACAAGTCTAGTAGGCGGACCGGGATGGATAGACGACATTTTTGTATTTTGCATACTAACCTTTCTCGCAGCAGGGTCAGCATATTTCCTCTTTGAGAAGAGTAGAAAAAAGAGAAGCAACACTTATGAGGGGTAGTTCTAACTTAAACTTGAAATAGAGAGCCACATCCTTCAACTGCATAATTGTAGCCTATTCTCTTCAACATGGACCACATAGTGGCGGTATTGCTGGAAACCACAGGTTTTCCTAACCTTTTTTCCAAACTGGCAATAAATTCAACTGTAGGAAGATTGGTGCAGCTCAAGAAGAAACCGTCACTCTGCGATGTGCCTACAAGTTCCGCCATTCGAATTACAGTTTCTGGCTTCTGCCGACCAATTTCCAGATTGTCTGTGAGTCCTAAACCCTCAATTTTTAATACTGTAAACCCGTTCTGCTCCAAAAATTCCCTTTCAAGAAGATTAATCTCACCCGTATAAGGCGTTGCAACCGAAATTTTTGATAGATTAAGAGATTTTAACGCTTTGACCACCGCTCCCGAAGTTGCGACAGCAGGCGTGTTCGTAGCCTTTTCTATCCTTGAAACTATATCTTTGTCTTGACCTAGACCGCGAATTAGGCTTCCAGAAGTGCAGCCGAAGGCTATTACATCAACTCCTGCATCTGCGAGTTTCAAAGACTCTTCGACTAGTTCCTTCTCCATTTCTAAAAGCTCAGAAATAATGACTTCGCGTAAACGAATTCTAGCCGTGAGAACTGTCGCTTGCTTAGGTCGCATGATATTAAATTCATGTTCCATGGTAGTGTTAGACGAGGGTACCAGCAAGCCTAATCGAACTGGACGCAAGTTCTCTCAACCACTCTGTAAATCCTGTAGGCTTAAGACTTATCCTTTATCAAGTAGCGGGCGGTTTCTCGAGCTTTCTTCATGACCTCAAACTCGTTAAGTGTCTTGACCTTTCGGTTCTCCATCAATATTTTTCCATCCACTATCACCGTGTTTACGTCATTTCCACGGGCGGAATAGACAAGATTAGCATAAAAGTCATGGGTGGGAGTTAAATGAGGCTTTTCAAGGTCAACAAGTATTAAATCAGCTTTTTTACCAACCTCCAAGGAGCCCACAATGTTCTCAAGTCCCAAAGCCTTAGCACCCTCAATAGTTGCCATTCTCAAAACCTTTTCAGCTGGCATAACAGTTGGGTCTCCATAATGTGCCTTCTGTATCAAAGCCGCGAATTTCATGCTCTCAAACATGTCAAAGCTATTGTTGCAACAGGCTCCATCGGTTCCTATACCAACAGTTATACCAAGCCTCTGCAGATCATGTATTTTCGCAATTCCAGAAGCAAGTTTCATGTTGGCAACTGGATTGTATGCCACTTTAACGTCATGTCTTCTAAGTATCCGCATATCTCTTCTAGAAAGGTGAATGCAATGGGCAGCAAGAACATCTGACTTCAAAAAGTCAACCTTTTCCAGCAGCTCCACTTCGCTCATTCCAAAATTCTTCCTCACGGTTTCTGCCATTTCTTGAGACTCAGCTAGATGCATATGTAAACCAATCTTCAGCTTAGAAGCCGCTTCTCTCACTTCTTTCAGTAGTTCTGAACTACACGTGTAGACTGTGTGAGGACCAAGTTGAACAATGACTCTGCCATCAGCCCATCCATGATATTTCGAAGCCATCTTTGTTGCTTCTTTAAGCATATTTCTTCCTTTTTCCTTGTCTCCTGCTTCGATTATTCCCGGCGCCAAAACCGCTCTCAATCCAGATTTGTCCACTGCTTCAGCCACGGCATCTTCATGAAAGTACATGTCAGCAAAACAGGTGATGCCGCTTTTAATCATCTCTAAACAGCCGAGCAAGGCGCCATCGTATATGTGACTTCGCTTCAGCCTCTGTTCTAGAGGCCAAATTGTTTTTCTCCACGAATCATCGAAGGATTTGTCTTCAGCAATTCCGCGAAACAGAGTCATAGCAACATGGGTGTGACAGTTGACTAATCCAGGTAAAGCCACTTTCCCCTGTGCATTTATTATTTTCTCAGCTTTTATGGAAAGAGCTCTGTCTATTCTCCCTATCCCACTGATCTTTCCCTCTTCTATTGCTATGAAGCCCTTCTCAATGAGCCCTCTTCCTTTGAAAGGAAGGACAGTGCAGTTGAGAATCAGAATGTCTGCTTCTTCCAACAAGCATTACCTTCAGAATCCTATGTTCTGTCAGATTTGATAAATAATACTGTTGAAATGTTGGAACGTCTAGACCTTAATGTCACTGCCTTCGAAATAGAGAAGGCTCGGAGGGCTATTTTTCCTTCTAGCTAAGAGCCCATCTTGTTGATTGCCAGCCAAAGTCTAATGATTTGGGGGTTACTTTTGCAGTTTGTTTTTTGCCAATATTTTTCCGTTGTCTTTTCTTGCTAGGCTCAGATGATTGCCATTGATTCCTATCTTGCTTACGCCTATTGACAGCTTTCGGTATATGTGGGTAAGTGATTCCTCTGTGCAGGAGAGTAGATCTAAGCCTTGAGGGGTTATGTTATACACTTTTCTAGGTCGTTCGTTTTGTAGGTCCCAGTGGCTTTTTATGTAGCTTTTTTCTTCGAGAGTTGAGAGAAGCGGGTATATGGTGCTTGGTCCGAAGTATACGCCGAAGTTTTTTCGCAGACTGGCGATTACCTGGTAGCCGTGCATGGGATGGGCTCGTAGATACTGGAGAACAACGAGGTCGAGAAGCCCTCTTATGAGTTTGATCTGGACTTCCCGTGCTTTTTGGTTCATGTTTTTTTCAACCTGTATTTTTGTTATACGGTTTTTCGGTTCAACACAGATACAATATGTCCTTTTTCGGACATATCAAGTCTTTATAGACCCTAAACAATGATATAAAGGTTTACACGTACCAAAAGCATAAAAAAGCATACTAAAGCATAAACCAACTTGTAGATAATTTAAAATAAACTTAAACCAACAACAATATCATTAAAAAAATAACTCTGGGTAAAAAATGAAAGACGTAAACCAAAACGAAGCTTTAATCAAAGAAATGAAACGCCGATTCGTTAAAAGCTTTCTAGATATGCTAGTTCTCAAACTCGTCCAAAACGAACCCACATGGGGATATAAAATTCTCAAAGAAACAGAAAGACTCTACCAAATCAAACTTCGACACGGCGCACTCTATCCTTTGCTCAACACTTTAGAATCGAAAGGCTTCATCAAAAGCAAACAAGAACTCAAGAAAGGACGCATAAGGAAAGTCTACCAAATCACTCTAAAAGGCACACAACTCGTCAACACCTATGTAACCTTTCTAAAGCAACAACTACAAGAAACAAAAACACAGAGGAAAAACAATTGAAGGCAACTAAAAAGAACAACACAGAAATTACTCCAAAAGAAGCAATGAAAAAACTCCAAAAACTCTTCAAGGAGAGAGGAAGCAAAGCACTAGAAATGGCTAGAAAAGAGATTCTTGAAGAAAAGATCGAATGTAAGGAAGCCAGAGAAGCCCTGACATACTTCATAACGGAATATTGGAACGATCTCGCTAGGCCAACTTTACTTTCCCTTGCCTGCGAAGCTGTAGGCGGCGACCCAAAACTAACAACTTCAATCGCAGTTCCCCTTTCCTTAATAAGTGGAGCCATAGACATCCACGACGACATAATTGACCAATCAAAAATCAAAAACGAACGTCCAACAGTTTATGGGAAGTTTGGCAAAGACATAGCCCTACTTGTAGGAGACGCGCTTCTCATCAAGGGCCTGACGCTGCTCAACAAGGCTGCACAAAAAGATATTTCACAAGAAAAGGCGACAGAAATCATAGACATCATAAAGAACATGTTCTTTGAGCTTGGAGATGCCGAGGCCCTGGAACTACAGTTTCGAGGACGCAGAGATCTTTCACCAGATGAGTACGTCCATGTCGTGAGAAAGAAGGCGGCAGATGTAGAGGCACACACCCGCATCAGCGCTATTTTAGGCGGCGGATCAAGAGAGGAAATTGAAGCGTTAGGTGAATACGGCCGAATCCTAGGAATGTTAATCATCCTGCGAGACGACTGGATTGACTTGCTTGACTTTAAAGAAAGCGTACATAGAATCAGAAAAGAACACTTGCCATTACCATTGCTTCATGCATTGAAGAGCACAGAAATAAAGCCAAAGATCAGCAAGATTCTGGCAAAAAAGAAATTGGCAAGAAAGGATGCAAAAGCTCTTTTGAGAATAACCTATGATGCTGAAGTTTTTAGACAATACGAAAATTTCATGAAGAAATTAGCGCAAAAGGCTGTTTCTAATTTATCTACAGTGAAATCAAAAGAATCTTATTTAAAACTTCTAATCCAAGCTATGTTACTAGAAGCAAATCAGACAGAAGAATTCCTAGTCTAGAACCACCATGACCTTACGGGTATCTTACTTTTCTTCTTCTTAGCCATTTTTATCACTGTATATTTGTTGGACATATCTCCACATATAAGGTTTGTTGTGCACATATACAAAACAAACCGTCTCGGTTCAGTAAGCGTGTATTGTGAGTGCAAATTCTGGCATTATTGGGAAAGGCGTGCGTAAGCCATATATTTTTGAAGGAAGTTATCGGTTTAGATTGAAATGTCAAAGACCATGGAAACCCTGAAATCTGATTACGAAAAGCTGATGACTCTTACTAAAGAGATAGTTACTCTTTACACGGCTTCAAGTATTCTCTATTGGGACATGGAGACAAAGATGCCTCCAAAAGGAGTGAATCTTCGAAGTCAACAGTTAGGTGTTCTTAGCCAAGTTATTCACAGACTGAGCACAAAACCTGAAATTGGAACCCTCCTTTCAAAAATTGAGAAACATCCTGACTATGAAAGCATGAACGAATTACAGAAGAGGAATATCTATCTTACTAGGAAGCATTACAACGAACAGACAAAGCTGCCTGAGAAGCTAGTCGCGGAGACAGCAAAGCAAGAAGCCATCGCGATAGATGCGTGGAAAAAGGCGAAAGCCGCGAAAGATTTCTCAATGTTCAAAGCGGATCTTAAAAAAATGCTTGATCTTAAAAGGCAGGCAGCAGAAATTCTTATGGAAGTCAAAGGAACCAAAACTCCCTACGACGCTTTAATCGATATTTTTGAGCCAAAGATGGCAGCTGATTCCATTTCAAGAGTATTCAGCGGTTTGAGAGATGGGCTCACATCTATCTTAGAGAAGTGTATAAATTCGTCTAATCAGCCTGATACAGAGGTTCTGAAGAGGAAAGTTCCACTTGATGTTCAACGAAAGATATCTAATGAAGTTGCCAAGTTTATCGAATATGACATTACTTCTTCAAAAGCTGGGGGTAGGATAGACGAAACAGAACATCCTTTCACTACCGGCTACTATGACGATGTACGCATCACAACACACTACTACGAAAACAATGTGACATCTTCGCTATTTTCTGTGTTGCATGAAGGTGGTCATGCGATTTACGACCAGAATCTCAAACAAGAATGGAGGTTTCAACCAATAGGAGATTCGGCTTCTCTAGGGTTCCACGAGTCTCAGTCTCGATTCGTAGAAAATATAATCGGTCGATCACGAGAGTTTTGGACATACTTCTATCCAAAATTCAACGAACTTACAAGCAATGCATTTGCTGACCTAGCAGTGGATGACTTTGTTCGGGCTCTCAACCAAGTTAAACCTTCAAAAATCCGAATTGAAGCAGACGAAGTCACTTACTGCCTCCACATAATCATACGCTTTGAGATCGAACAAGACTTGATCCCTGGGAAGATTACTGTAAGAGAACTTCCAGAGATATGGAATCAAAAGTACAAGAAATATTTGGGCTTGAACATCGAGAATGACTCAGAAGGTGTCATGCAAGATATTCACTGGGCTAGTGGCGCCTTCGGATACTTCCCAACCTATGCTTTAGGCAACATAATTAGCGGACAGCTTCTACATACTATGGAGAAATCAATTTCCGACTGGAAAAAACAAATCACTAGGGGAAACTTTAAGAACATCAAGAAATGGCTCGCCAACAATGTGCATCAGCAAGGAGCCCTTTATGACCCAGCAGTTCTCATCAAGAAGATCACCGGAGAAGAAATGAATTTCAAACCATACCTCGAATACCTAGACAACAAATGCTCTTGGGTATACGGATACTAAACCACCTGTACACACGCGCGCGCACTGAAAAAATAAGCGCATTTCAAAAAGATTTACTACTGATTCATAGTGTTATGTAGCACTGCCAATTCATAATTTTCATTAAGTGATAAACTTTCATAGTAAGCTTGAGCAGTGTATAATTTGCTCAGAGATAACTGGTTAGGGCTAAGTGAGATCTCTCTGAGAGACCTCTTGGTAGTCTTTATTCTATTGTTTAATGTTCTAACATGGTTCTACATGACAACATCGGCTATTGACTCCATAGTAAGCGGTACGGATATGGAGCCCATTATTTGGACGATCTATTATGTCTCAGTAGTTTCATCCAGCTTAGTTGGTTCAATCTTATCCAAGAGAATCAAAAGAATCAACTTTCTTTACTTCTGGATGGCATTAGGCGCAGCAGCTTCGCTTTTACCCGCTCTCATCATAGACTTTTCACTTGTTAGTGTCTCCCTCTTTTGTCTTCTATTAGGAGTTTCACTTGGCCTGGGTATGCCTTCAGCCCTATCCTACTTTGCAGACTTGACGCTGATTGAGAATCGAGGACGCATTGGTTCCTTCATATTTTTTGCATCCAATCTCGGCGTAGTTCCTATAGCCGTTGTCCTCACAGGCTTGGATCTTATAACAAACTTTCTAATCTTAACTGCATGGAGAAGCCTAGGCCTCATCATCTTTGCTTTATTCAAACCGACCGACAAGTCACCGAAGGAGACGAAAAAGAACTCTTCCTTCTTTTCAATATTGCAAGATCGATCTCTAATGCTTTATCTTTTACCCTGGGTTATGTTCACTTTCATTGATCGTTTATTGAGACCGTTTTTTGGACCCAGTCTATTTGAGGCTGTCATCGGAAGTGTTGCCGTCTTGATAGGAGGATTCCTATGCGATACAATCGGCAGAAAAAGGGTTGTGGTCTATGGATTCGTAATGTTAGGCGTTGCTTACGCAATAGTAGGGATTGCTCCCACATTGGAGATTTCTAGATATCTATACTCCATTCTCGACGGATTCGCAGCGGGTATGCTGATTATCACATTCTTGTTAACACTGTGGGGAGACTTGTCGCAATCAGGCACAAAAGAAAAATACTACGCTATTGGAAGTCTCCCCTTGTTTGCTACAAGTCTAGTACCTGTATTCTCATCTGCATACATACACCTAATTCCGGCATCTGCAGTCTTCTCAGTAGCTAGCTTCTTCTTATTTATGGCTGTTTTACCCCTGATGTACGCTCCAGAGACTCTGCCTGAAAAGAAGATCAGGCTTAGGCAGCTGCAAAATTATGCAGAAAAAGCAAAGAAACTAAGGGAAAAATATCTGAAGAAAGAAAGCAGCGATAGCTAGAGTTTTTCGATTTTTGTCGCTATTCCGTCTAAGATCTTCACGAATGGATGATCAGGGTTCTCGTTGGCAAACACTTTCGTTCCACCTGTTCTAAGTATGTCACAGAAGCAAGGTATCATGTCTACTATTGGCAGTTTTGAATTGTTCACAAGATCTTTAGCTAACTCTTGTCTCTGTCCCTTGGACGTGAGAAAGTCAGCGAACACTTTGTTCATTATCAAACCTGTCTTCTTCTCGAAGAGGTCGTAAAGCTCGTCGATCATTCTGTGCGTTCCTCGTATGTCTGATATGTCCATACCACTAACAACAAGCACGACATCTGCACTGACAACAGCATTGATAGATGAATATTGCAAACCTGGACTTGTGTCAAAGATGACAAAGTCGATATGCATATCATTTAGAAGAGAATTTTTGAGCGAAAGAAGGCGTCCCAATGCCTTCATCTCCCACTTTCTGTCTTTAGCGCTCATTTCGCGTATGGCTTCAGTGCTTGGATTAGCCAATCCTACAAGAATCTTGCCTCGTTTAGCATGAGTTTTAGAGAGATCAACTAAGACCTTCTTTATGTCGCAGACTCCGTTGAGATAGTCGTTTACCCAATACTCGACATTTTTAACTTTAACTATTGATTGAAGACTTGGAGCTCGAAAGTCCAAATCGAAAAGACAAACATTTTTGCCTCTGTTTGCATACAGCACAGCCAAGTTTAGAGAGAGCAGAGTCTTGCCTGTTCCACCTTTATACGAATGTACTGCTATGATCTTTGCCATTTTTTATTTTCCGCCTCCTCTTTATCGACGTAAAAGTAGGCTTTTCGTCCTCTCCTTTCCTTTTTCAAGTAGCCCATCATAACAAGCTGGTTGAGATAGCTGCTTTCAACGGCTCTTGCTCGCTTTGTTTGTTCCGCCACCTCTTCTGCTGTTGCATTGTCAAGCTTGCATATGGTTATGGCTGTTTTCCTGAGATGATCGGGCAAGGAAAGAAGCGTCATCACATCTAAAACATCTGGGATGTCTGGATTCGCTTTAGGAGTCTGCTTCTGCAGTTCAATGATGACTTCCATCTTCTCATTAAGACGGTCTAGGCATTCCTTAATCTTCTGCAGCAACTTCGTTTGGGTGCCTTCTAATCTTTGGACTGGCAATGGTTCAGGTCTCCGTGTGTTTGACACATCTACAGAAAGTTAAGCCGTAGGCTCTATTAAGTCTTACGATACACTTCTACATATTCGCAATATCGGAACCAACACTACAAACATGGAAAATGTGATGGTTCTTTCATCCATAGAATTATAAATGGTGTTCTATTTTTTGGGACCACTTTTCAGCCATATTGCGCCGAAGATTAGGATAAAGAGTATTATAAGCCAGAAAAATCGGATCAGAGTACTAGTAGCTATTGTTGTGAGGTCCTCAAACAAGTGAAATCACCGTTATCATGGTTTGATAACGGCTGAATGCTAATAAGGTATGTTTCAGTGGAGAAAGATTTCGCTGTTTAAAATATTTCGGAAATTGGATTATCCTCTAGACGACGACGCGGAGACGTCTACAAAACTTATAGAAATTAAAAATTTGAAAAGAAGTTACAGGGTTTTCAGTAGTAGCTTTCCGGTTAGTAGAGAGATGGAGGTAAACGCTTGCCTTGTTCTTCTTCGATTATGGGTAAAACTGTTTTGAGTTCTCTGAAGTATTTGAGCACCGTTATGCCGCGTTGAGTTATGGCGTAAACTATACGTTTCTTTCCAGCAGTCTTTTCTTCAATAAGGTTTTGTTGCATGAGGAAATCTAGATACTCTTTTAGGACACTGCAGTTAACATTGGCCTTATACATTATATGGGTGAGCTTCAGGGGCCCGTGGCGGGCTAAAACTTTGAGGATGTCTACATACATTTCCAGTTTGGATCTACGCAATATAAACCCACCTTTTCATACGTTTCTTTTTTTCATATAAATGATTTATGGATTCAAACTATGTTTTCTAGAGCTGGAAACCTTTGATTCTGTTTGGATTTCAGTGAAGACAGCCATTCTATTTATAAAGGCAGTAACTAAATCGTCGGCTAGAATCTTCTGTAGGTCTCCGGAAAGCCTTTTCATCTCTTCCTGAAAGATTTGAAGTATTTTCTTTTCCAGCTGTTTGCGTTTAACTTGAAGTGAAGGTCTTTCCAATTTTTGTCCTCCGCGTTTCTGCATTTTGAGAGGTTTGTATTTAACTAATTTATGAATTTGGAATTCACATTTTGATGTAAGTTGTTGGTGGGACAAGTATATTCATAAGACTTTTATAGGTAGTAAGTTCGTCAATATAGCGTTGATTGGCGGTGCTTTGATGGAACCTAGCAAGAAACCACTGAACGTGCTAACGAAACGCTTGAACACCTATTTAATGATAACTTTGAAGAATGGTGTTGAATATCGAGGCACGATGGTTCAATGCGACGGCTTTATGAACATTCTCTTGAATGGCGCTTCAGAACATATAAACGACAAGGTAACGGCGAACTATGGAAACATTCTCGTCCGAGGAAACAATATCCTCTACATAACCATAGATGTCCCCCGAAAGTAGCTTCAATATTCATTTGGAAAACTGAAAACTATATGGAACAGGTCGTTAATGAAGCGAATTCTTTATAGAAATTAGGAGAGTTGCTATAACCCACAATGAAGAATTTTCGATTCGGCAACATTTTGCGCGCGCGCGCCAAGGGGATAAGGCAATTATGACCGTGCCGATTAACGGTGAAGTCTTATATTAAGAAACATAAATATTGTTCCAAACCTAGCTAGGAAGATTGTTGGCTTTGACAGAGAAGACCAAAGTCATAATAATGGGAGCTGCTGGACGAGATTTTCACAACTTCAACGTTTACTACAGAAATAATCCCAAATATAAAGTTGTAGCCTTCACTGCAACGCAGATTCCAGGCATCGAAAAGCGCGCTTACCCTCCAGAACTGGCAGGTGCAAACTATCCAAAGGGCATACCGATCTACTCAGAGGAAGCCCTGCCAGAATTGATCAGAAAACATGATGTAAACGAGGTGGTTTTCGCCTATAGCGATGTGTCCCATGAATATGTGATGCATAAAGCCTCTTTAGCCCTAGCCAATGGTGCGGATTTTCGGCTTATGGGTCCTTCTGCAACGATGTTGAAGGCTGAAGTTCCTGTGGTTTCTGTTTGTGCTGTGAGAACGGGTTCTGGGAAGAGTCAAACTTCGAGAAGAGTGACAGAAATATTAAGAGAGAAAAGCTTCAGAGTTGTGGTTGTCAGGCATCCCA
The DNA here is from genome assembly GCA_964347555.1 of uncultured Candidatus Bathyarchaeia archaeon. Taxonomy (GTDB): domain Archaea; phylum Thermoproteota; class Bathyarchaeia; order Bathyarchaeales; family Bathyarchaeaceae. The sequence goes on from CAYFZT010000014.1 coordinate 13,633, forward strand.
TGCCTTACGGCGACTTAGCTAAGCAAGTGTGTCAACGTTTCGCTTCGCGCGAAGACCTAGACAAGTATGAATGCACCATAGAAGAACGTGAAGAATATGAGCCCCACATCGCAAATGGAATAATTGTTTACGCTGGGGTTGACTACGAGAAGATTCTGCGAGAAGCAGAGAAGGAAGCAGACATCATCGTTTGGGATGGAGGCAACAACGACATGCCCTTTTACAAGCCAGATCTTCACATAGTTGTAGCTGACCCTCACCGTCCTGGAAATGAAGTCACTTATCATCCTGGAGAGACTAACCTACGCATGGCAGATGTAATTGTCATAAACAAGGTAGACACGGCTGATCCAGAGAACGTTGAGATTGTTAGAAAAAACGTGAAGAGGTTGAATTCAAAGGCAATTATAATAGAAGCTGCTTCGCCTATAACGGTTGACAAGCCTGAACTGATTAAGGGCAAAAAGGTTCTTGTGGTTGAAGACGGTCCAACTTTAACTCATGGTAACATGCCTTACGGCGCTGGAACAATAGTGGCAAAGAGACTGGGCGCAGCAGAGATAGTGGACCCTCGCCCGTATGCGGCTGGTTCCATCGTGAAAAAATTTGAAGAATATCCTCATTTGGGCGCTGTTCTCCCAGCCTTAGGCTACGGTAAAGAGCAGATAAATGAGCTTGAAGAAACAATTAACAAGACACCATGTGACGTGGTTCTCATTGGAACCCCAATAGACTTGAGACATGTTTTGCATTTGAACAAACCAGCTACAAGAGCCAGATATGAACTCAAAGAAATAGGTAAAACAGAGCTTAAGGATATAATCGAAGAAAGATTTCGAAAGTGAAAGATTCTACTACTTTCTGGCAAGCAGTATTAGTCCGCAGAGAATGTTTATAACTCCGAGAAAACCAAGAGCGCCAATGAATAACGGGTCTGAAAATGAAAACTTCGCTGAAATTAATATTCCATACAAAGACAGAAGGGAAAACAAAATCCCAATAGGGATCATTACATAAGATAAAACTCTACCTATCTTTTCTGATGCTTTAAGAACATCCAGCGTTTCAAAATTAGTTGTGTCGGTGATAAGCTCAGGCTCTCCGCTTCCAGAGACGGGAGCTTTAACCACAATCTTCTTTTTCTTCCGCTTCGCCATTCTGCTCATCACTAACAGGTTGAAATGAAACGACTAAAATAGCTTGCGCATACCGACAACAATGTTCAAAACCCCAGCCAAAATAGAAACTACACTCACTAAAACCAGGATGTACGGAGAAACAAAAGGCAATATAAGAGGTCTAAAACCATTTGCGATAAGAAAAGCGAGCAATGCAGCGAAGAAACCTATCCCCAAGCTGATTCCACCGAGAGCAGCGTGCAACCGATGAATACCCACCATTCTGAGATGATAAGTTGCCAAAACCAAACCTATTAGACCAATACTTGACGCAATCGCACTTCCAGCATTAACATCTCCAAGAATTATAGGAAAAACTAGAAGAATAAGCGACATGACAACTCCAACTATCGGAGAAAAAGAATAAAAAGGCGCTTTTAAAGGCCTTTCTAAATGTGGTTTATCTTCTCTAAGCTTGATAACTGAAAGATTAACTAGGGCAAACACAAGAATGGATGCGAAACTCGCGGCGTAGCCTAGAAACCCTACAGCTCCAATATAGGCGACCAACATGACGAAGAACGAGTTAACAACAACAGCAACATGAGGAGTCCCGAAACGTCTATGGGTTGTCAACAAAACTTTGGACAAATAACCATCTCTGCTCATCCCACGAACGATAGAGGACTGAACCATTAAAGCTGTACTAAGCGAGGAAATGCCCGCAACCATGCCAGCAATGGCGATTAAAGCGCCTCCTAGCAAACCCAGAGTTTTTTCAGCTGCAAAGTTAAGCAGAGTAGACTCGTTGAAGCTTTCCTGTCCGACAACGCTAACTGCTACATAAGCAACACTACAATAAAGGGCTGTCAGCAAAATCATTGACAAGTATATTGCCTTAGGAACGTTCTTCTCAGGGTCTTTTATTTCGGGAGCTCCGGCAACGATAGCTCTTATCCCAACAAACATGATAAACGTGTACGCAGTAGTTGCGAAAACTCCAGATAAACCTTCAAATCGTGGCAGAATTTCTGGGACAGTTTGAATTCGTCCAAATCCACCTATAAGAAAGAGGGTGAATATGGCTAGGAATGCAATCACTATTATAGTTGTGGCTTCTTTCCCTCCTCGAACGCTTAATGCACCAACAATGAATACTAAGATAACCGCAATTAGATTCGAATAAGCTAGCACACTTTGATCTAAAGGAAGGAGAATCGATAAAAGGTACAATAGTTGTTGAGCGAAAACTAGAGCCGCAAAGGCTGCCCCGAATACACTACTGAGCCACCTTAGACAACCAGCAATAAAGCCAGTGAAGCCTCCGAACGCAGCTTTTGTATATGAATACTCGCCACCACTCACAGGGAGAGCTGCGCAAAGTTCGCTGTAGCTGAACATGGTTATCATGCATATTAGCCCACCGAGAAAAAGCGCAAAAACAATAGTATCCTGGGCAATAGAATAAGCATAACCCAGCTGCCCGAAGATTTCAAATCCGATGGCGCTTCCCAATCCCATCATTACTGCGTCAAAAAGTCCATGTTTCACTGTTTTTTTCAAATTAAGCATCCGCCTGCGTTTTCAATGTTCATGGATAAGGAAGAGTCCGCTAACACTCGAGAAGAAGCCATAGATGCCGAGAATCATTATAGAAAGGGGAAGAAGTTCAGCAGAAACATTTAGCGTTTTTTGAACACCAAAGAAGTTGAAATGAAGTAGGCAGGCTAAAATAAGGGCTAACAAACCAGTTGTGCTCTGTGCCAATCCAACAATTACAGCAAGCACTCTCTGAACCGTCATCTCAGTCACTTTCTCTTAAGTATAATTCCAGACAGCAAGTCAAACACTCCAACCATCAGCAAGATCCAGAGGGATAGCATGCGATATTCTGTGTTTTCGATGGCACTGAAATCTACAAAGCCAAAAAACACCATGGTGAATACTCCTACCATTGTGATCCCCATGAATACCAGGAAACCGCCCAGAGCAACTGCAAATCTTAATCTATGTTCACGCATGCCGTTCTCACGCAAGGTTGTTTTTAAAAGTTAAATATTTTGTTGACTTCATTGAGCCAATGTTTTGTTGAATGTCTCGTGTTCTTCTTCTGAAAGCCATCCTTCCTCTTTGAGCTTTTCAAGCCCGCTAATTACAGATTCGCGTGAGGTTTCAACTTCCAGTATATTTACCTTTGCTCCAGCCTCGTTTAATTCCCTTTCAAAAACTGCGTTTTGTTCGATTATGGTTGGAAACTTTTTGATCAGAGAAGCTATTGCCTTGGAACGCTGGACAAGCAGTTGTTTGACCTTGGCTCGACCCAAAGTCTTAAGCTTCACCAGAAGGCTCATGCTGCTTGCTACACAAGGCGGATAAACCTCATACTCCTTTTTCGAATTCGCACGATAACAGACCACGTAAAATGGCATATGAACCAACGTGAAATTTCTATGTCTTTGTTTGATGCCTAGTTTGCCAAGCTGGTCTAATGTTGCTTCTCTAAGTTTCGCAAGCTTGTCCATTTGATCAATTATCGTTGCAGTTTGCTCTTCAAGTTTTTCCCTTTCTCGTTGGTAAATGTGGATTTTGGCGTCGCGTGAGGCTTCAATTTCTTTCAGATCCCACATGGCTTCATCAACCCGGGTTTCGCACTCTGACTTTAATCTTGATATTTCTTGTTTCTTTGCATTTTCAGGTGCCTTTACTCTTTCTTCGGCTTCCTTGATTTCTCTTTCAAGGTTTGAAAGGTCTTTTTTAATTTGCTCGAGTTTTTCTTTTCCTCTTCTTTCACCAGCGCTGTCTTTTTTAACCACGCATGTTTCTACGTCGGCTTCGCAACGTTCAATTTTGCTGACTAACAACGCCTTGGACTTTTCGAGCTTAACCTTCACTTGTTGAAGACGGTATAACTCTTTAGCATATCTTTTTGAAACCTTTGTTACTTGCTCATCGTATTGTCTGCGAATTTTTTCAACTCGCTCCATCACAGAAGGTTTCCGCTTCTCCAGTTTTTCGTTGAACTCTGCTTCTATTTTTTTGATTTCGCCTTTAATTTCATCGGTGTAGTTTTTAGTTGTTGTGTTTAGAAGCTTCATGCCCGTGTAAAGGCTCTTGGCGTCTCTCGAAAATTCAGTTTTTAGATTTTCAAGTTCTTGTCTGATGGAGACTATTGATTTTTCGTCTAGTGTGGGTGCTAGAGAGACGATGTCGTGAAACATGGATTCAAATTGCTTTCCTTCAGTGAGATACGATTCGAAGTCCTGGAGAAATTCCGAGTCTGTAAGGAGACCGCTTATTAATTTTTCTTTTTGCTTTTCGAAGGCTTGAAAATGGTTGAGGTTTTCTGCGAGAAAGGCTTCGTAGGCTTCACCAGTAGCAGAGCTTCTTTCTACACCGTTAAGAAATGCTTCTACATTTGGAACGTCCTGAGACAGCAAAGTGTGAGAAGCAATTTTCAACCCGTCGAAAACTAGGCTTATTTTTCCCCAAGGGACAAGCCAGAAGGGGTAGCTAACCTCTGCAATGAACGCGAATTCTCTTGGAGTCCGTTTCAAGACAAAGCCCGCGCCCTTTTGTCTTTCTAGCTCAGCTAAACAGAAAATCGCTGCTCTTTCCATTCCTTTAGTGAAGAGCGTCTCACGATTTTGTGATGGAACGGAGAATGAAAGGATTATTTCCGCAACCTTTTCGGTCACGTTTCGCACCAGTTTGACAGTTCAAAGCAATATCGATTTAGAATGCTTAAAAATGTTGTGAAACTTAAGTGTCTAAGCTCGGAGGGTCTCAAAAGACTTTCGAAATGTAGTCACTATTCTTGAAAGAGCTAAAAACATGGCTAACCATAGTTATTTATGCTCCAAAGAATAATCTATTTCAAACCATACTGTTACTGATTCCCAGAAAACGTTCACTTGCAAATAGGTGAAAAAACATGTCTGAAGAAACCATTTCTCGGTTGTCAATAAAGTTTGTCATTGATAACCTTGGAGAAGCTGAAGGAGAGCTGATCCGATACTTGGCTCCAAGAACTGTTGAAACAATAACAAGGAATCTCCCAGTTGAGGGAAGAGCAGCACTCTGGAAGGAAGAAATCTATTTTGAAATTCCAGTCAAAATGGGAGAGGAAAAAGCCAAAGCAAAGGTTGAAAAAGGTCAGATAGCCTATTGGCCCATGGGTAGTGCTCTCTGTATCTTTTATGGAGAATCGCAACCTTACAGTCCAGTTAACATTGTTGGTCGAATAATTAAAGGCTTAGAACTGTTTAAACAGGTGAAGAGTGGAACCAAGATTACAGTTGAAAAGATTTAGGGAAACATGAATGCGCTGTCCAACCATCTTTTGAGCAGTTCTTCGCATCTCTTCTTGATTTCCTCGTTTTTGGTTTCTTCTTTGAGCTTCTTGAGGAATTCGATACGCTTTTTTATTGCATTCATTTCGCCTAATCCGTAGTAGAGTTTGCCGTCTATGAAATCTTTCATCTGCTGAGCCTTCTGCATGATATAACTTGCGGCGTCAACTGGGTCCTCAAGCATGGGCAGATTTGCCCATATAGCCACCTCTGCTTCGCGAAGTTGGCTGAAGCCGTCGATCTCTTTTATCTGCCTAATGTAGGTTCTGAGAAAGTCATAATAGCCAACTAACTTAATCAAGAGCAAAGCTTCGTTTAATTTTTTCTTGAAGGGTGCACTTCCTTTCATAATGAGTTGATGCTTGTAGCCTTTTTCTATGGCTTCCTTGGCTTTTTGCACCTCTTCTTCCGTGTAAACTCTCTTGGGAAACTCCACTTATATAGCCTTCAGAGAGCTCAGTTATCAGTCAACAGGTGAATATATCTTAAGGTTTCTACTTCGAGAAACAAATTTGATGACGCCCTTCTGCTCCAATTCTTCAAGGAGGTCTTTCGCCACACTTAAGCGCAAGTTAAAACGAGAAGCTACCGCAAAAGGAGTGAGAGCTTTCATCTTTTTTATCTCGTTAATAATCTTCTCGCTTCTGGAATCGGGAGGAACGATTCCTGCGGTTTTCTTTTCGCGTTTTGCTGGAGACCCGCTTGATTTGGCTTCTTTTTTTTCATCTTTTGTAGCTTGGGCTTTTTCACTTTTCTTGAGAGTTTGCTTCTTCTTTCCACCCATAGTGGTTCCACCGGCTGTCTGATTAAAACCAGTTTGGATGCTTAAAGGTTTTCCTTTCTAAACGGTGACTGTTCTTCTCCGTTTCCTTTTCTTCTCTTTTGGGAGAGGAACTGCATACTTCTTCTCCAGCGTTTGGCGATGAAGCGTGTTCATAGTGCAGAAAGGCACTATCTTGCCACCTGGAAATCCATAATGAATAGTACATCTTTCAACTCTTTCGAGGTCGAAGTTGTAGGCATCCATGAAATGCATTAAGCCAATCATTAACGTCTTGTAATGGAAGGGTTTCAGCGATTCGTAGTTTCCACTTGTAATAGCAGGAAGAACTTCTTTCAAAATTTTCGGTTTAATGTTACGTAGAGCTGATGCTCCTATTCTTAGCTTTGCTTTTAAGCGTCGACCCCTTTTTAGATCTTTGGCAGCCGAACTTAAATCGTTAAAGAAATCGTCTACATTTCCAAGTTTTGTTATTGGGATTATGTTTCTGTTTTCCACGTAGAGATAGGTGGCAGCTCCACAGTGTGGATGACAGGTAAACTCCACGTGATGCTTTGATTTGTAGGCGTTTAAAAAGTCTGATATTGGATAAGTGCAAGGAATGGGATAGAAATCGCGGGTATTAATCACTCCATCTGTTTGTTCTTCAATGTTGTGAAGAGCCTCTGGAATAGTGATTCTGCCCTGCTT
>CAYFZT010000015.1:0-7807 GCA_964347555.1 uncultured Candidatus Bathyarchaeia archaeon
TACACATACTACATGCAAGTATTTAAATATTACTACACACGTAGTTTATGTAGGATAAGTATTAAAAGACGTATAGGTGAATTAGAAAATGGTGACAGAAACGCAACGCAAGTATCCGAGAACTAACATCTTCATACTAGACGAAGAACTGTGGGCTTGGGCCCAATACAAAGCTAAACTTCAAGGCTACAAATCAGTATCAGAATACCTCTTCAAATTAATTGAGCGAGACAAAGAGAGGGAAAAGAAAGAGGTCTAAGAGTTTGGCTAAGATCCATGTTTTAAAACATTTAGCTGAAGCACTCCAAGAGCTGCAAGACCTAGAACGAAAAATCGAGAAGAACCGCGCGAAATAGTTTCACTTTTACTTTCACTTAACTACAGACAAAAAACATATTAACGTTTATCTATATGATATGATACTGGGCTATTTTGAGCTGGAACAAAGTCAAAATCACAGGCGCAGTTTACGGAAGAAACAATCACAATATAGAATGCAGCCGCTGCCGCAAAGACTTGCCGAAATATTCTGAAGCTTGGAGTACTGGCAACCGCATGACCGCACGCCACTATTACTGCCTAAAATGCTACGAATCACTTTGGTTCTGACGGTTCTTCTTTAATTTGTCAAGTTTCACTATAGCTTCTTTGACTGTAGTGGGTTTAACTTCTGGGTCTAGGAGAGGCACGAGTTCAGCGGCCACTTCGTTCTTGTTGGTTCCTTTAAAGAATAATGCTAGACTCCCATCCTTTAATCGTTGTAATATTAGGTTTCTCAAGTCTGCTACTGGTTGCAGTTCACTTAGTTGTTTCTTCAATCCCTCAATTTCTTCGTCTTTGAACATACCCTCTTTTTGCAGTTTTAAAGCCTTTTCACGATCTAGTATAATGCCGCAAGTGTCGCAGTAAACCGCTGTAGGCTTGTTCTTATGGCCTCTAACGCAGACCTTCTCTTTCAATGGTGTCTCTGCTGGTTTCTCTTTATCTGCTAAACCATACATTTCTAAGATGGGTTGATCTAGGTCTTTTCCAGCAAGATGAACATACACACCTGTCATTCTGGAACTCTGTGTCCAACCAGCATAGTTCTTCAGTTGCGCGTCTGGTAAGTGCTTCGCTAATAAGGTAAGCCGTGCATGTCTCAGAAGATGTGGTCTAACTGGCTTCTGAATCTTCGCGTCACGCCTCAACCTTCGCAATATCTTTAAGAAATTATGGCCCTCCATTCGCTGGCCTTTACTTTTACCTTTTAAAGGTGGAAACAAGTAGGCTCCAGGATTATGTTTTAGTGGATGAACGTTAAGCCATGTTTCAAGATATGGCACGCTCAAATGAATAAGTAACTGTCTCGCTCCAGTGGAACCTTCTAAAGTAACGTGACCAGTTTCACCGTGTAGCTGAACGCTGCCAATCTTTAAGTCTAATATCTCGCGTGAACGTGCGGCAGCTTCCCACGTCAATATAACTAGGGCCTGATCTCTCGGATGAGTAGCCGCGTCAACAAGCCTCAAAATGTCTTGTTCAGTAAGAATGTCCTTCGGCTTCACAGGCAACGCTAAACCGCCTGACTTGCTACTGCTGCGCGGATTGTAAGACCGCATCCAACGGACACAGTCAGGGTAGGTTCTAGGCTCCAAATCGTAGAGCCAATTAAAAAACTGACGTATCTTATACTTTAAGACGTGAACATAACTCGGCTTATAGTCTCTACTGTTGAGATCAGCAACAAACCGAACCATATCTTCCTTAGTGATCTCCTTGAAAGGCTTGTTCAAGAATTCAGTCACTTTCTTAACTGCGTTCTCGTCAATAAACCGCGTCTTCTCATCTATTCCGTTGGCCGCTCGCTCCAACAAGTATTTATTTAACATGTCTTGATTGTTCATAGAGACAACCGAAGAAAGATATGTATAAGTTGTATATAAAAGTAACCAAAGGTCACTATTGCTTAATAAGTTGAACTAAACCTATTTAAAAATCAAGAACCTATTCATAGACTCTAAAGGTGGAATTAGGCATGGACGGAAAACAGACAACACGGAATATTCTAGAAAAATACAGAACCGTGGCGGTTGTAGGTGTGTCACGCGACTCAGCAAAAGACAGTTATCAGGTGGCGGAATATCTGAAGTCAAAGGGCTACGACATTATTCCAGTAAATCCCTTTGCAGATGAGATTCTGGGCAAGAGATGTTACAAGTCACTGCTTGATGTGCCAGAAGACTTGCAGAAAAAGATAGAAATCGTGGACATTTTCAGGCCGTCGCAGGATATTCCGCCGATCGTAGACCAGGCAGTCGAGTTGAGAAAGAAACATGGAAAGCCCCATGTGATATGGATGCAGCTTGGAATAATCAACGAAGAAGCCGCTAAGCATGCAAAAGAAGCGGGTTTTGTAGTTGTTATGAATAAGTGTATGATGATTGAGCATGGACGCCTCAGCGAAAAAGCAGATGAAGATCGTGAACTGGAGCTTATCCGAGCGAAGAAGCGGAAAGACCTTATTAAAAAGGCAGCTGAGGAAACAACCGAACAGAAGGGAATTTTAAATGCACCTTTAACAGTTACTGATGCAGATTTTGACAGAGTAGTGCAGCAGTATCCTTTGATAATGATCGATTGCTGGGCTGCTTGGTGTGGACCCTGCCGAATGGTTTCTCCAATAATTGATGAATTGGCAAGAGACTACGCTGGCAAAGTTGTTTTCGGAAAACTAAACGTAGATGAGAATCCGAAGACTGCCATGCGTTTTGGCATAATGAGCATTCCCACCTTGCTTATAATGAAAAACGGCAAAGAAGTCGACCGAATAATCGGTGCTGTTCCAAAACAATCCATAGAAGCAAAACTGAACAGGCATGTGTAGAGAGGCTTTCTAAAGCTTCTTGAGTTTCACCGACATCTCTTTTCTCATCCAGTTGCTATGTCTTCACAGATACTACTTTCTGCAAATGTATTTCGTAGCCATCCTTTGCTTTCTGCGTTTGTTCCTCAACCCATCTCTCAAATCCTATTTCTTGGAATCTCTTGTATCTATCCATAGTGTCTGGGTCCGCAACTTTTTCTATCTTGGAGCATGGAAACTCGTCACATTCAAAACAGATACGCAATCCTTTTTCAAAACAGCATTTCTTAACCTCACACCAAGCTGGTCCTCCACCCTGCTTGCATCCTGAACATTGTGCTTTCTCAATGAACCATTCTAATCCCTTGATGAATTGATTGAAATTGAACGTTCCTTCAGATCGAAATTCGAAGCCGTAGAGATCGGCAAATTCCCTCATCTGCTTAGCCGTTTTGCTGATTAGTTTATTATATTGTCCACAGCCACCACAATAATCACCACACGGTGCAACCAAGTCATACTTTCCCATATTCTCCTCTCCTCGACTTGAATCTCATTAGCTCTTAATATAAGAGCACGCTAATTTGCTTTTACACTTTTGTAGTATGGTTCACTTCTCTTGACAGCCATGATAAACAGTTTTTTTATTTCGTCGTCGTTAGCACCTTCACGTAGAGGCGTTAACACATCAACCAAGTTGTCGTTTCGCATCAGACAAGGCTTCAACTTTCCATCGCTTGTAACGCGTAAACGTGTGCAGTGAGCGCAAAACGCCGTGTTCTCAATGGGGTGAACGACCTCAACCTTCACCTTTGGCAGAAAGTATATGTTGCGATTCTGCATGTCGCCTCGTGTTTTCATTTCTATCGCTTGTTCCTTCAACTCAGCTTCAACGCCTTCAAGAGAATAGAAATAACTGGAATAAAACAAATCGTTTATGTTCACGGGCTCCAGCTCAAGCAGCTGCAGAATGGTTCCAGAGTGCTTGGCAAAACTAATCATACGTTGGATCTCCTTCTCATTTACACCCTTCAAAACAAGCATGTTCAACTTGACAGGATACAATCCAGCTTTCACTGCTGCACGAACTCCATCCAAAACTTCACGCAAGTTGCCATTATTCAGATGCCCATAAGTTTTCTCATCCAAGGATGGAAGGTTCACATTAACCCGCATTAACCCCGCTTCATGCAGCGATTTCGCTAAAGACACAAGGCGACTTCCATTGGTAGTCATAGATAAGTCTTGTAAGCCTCGCAGTTCTGCAATGCCCTTCACTATGTCCAGAATGTCTGAGCGAAGAAGAGGTTCTCCGCCAGTAAGTTTTATACGCGAGATGCCAAGGGAAACAGCAGCTCTGACTAATCTCACAACTTCCTCTGTCGTCATCTCCACTGCTGCGGAACTCAGCGTTTGCCCTTCTCTGTGGCAGTAAACGCAGTTCAGGTTACACTTCTGGGTAAGAGAAATCCGCAAATTTAGCGTTGGACGCCCACAGTTGTCGAAGAGCATCGCATTTCTAACCTTTTCCACGGGTGTGGAGAATAATATGCCCCGCTTCGGGCAATATAAGCTTTTCAAGACAGAGCCTAACAGCCTGCGGCGAACCAGGAATGCAAAAAACAGCCTTGCCATCCACAATGCCAGCAATAGCCCTGGTCATGAGGGCAGCTGAACCAATCGCCTTATAGGAAAGCCATCTGAAGATTTCTCCGAAGCCATGAAGCTCCTTCTTCAAAAAGGGTTTAACGGTTTCTATGGTTACATCAGTTGGGCTAATTCCGGTACCGCCACACAAGATTACAGCATCTACACTCTGCAACCTCAGAGCCTCTTTCAAGTTTTTCTTGATCGAAGCTTCATCGTCTGGAACGATTCGACGAACAATCACGTTATGATTATGCTTCTTCAGCAATTCTGCAATCAAGTCGCCTGATTCGTCTTCGACTGTTTCCCCAGCCTTCAACCTTTGATGACGGCTTGTGCTACAGACGAATATTGCGAAGCCAGCTTTTTTTGGTGCCTTTTCCTTGTGTCTCCGCGTTACTTCACTCATTGCTTATTCAACCTTGCTTGATCTTGCGTGCAACACGAATATCCTGAATAGCCGTGCTCGGATATTGCCCAGTTCTGTCTTTCTCATACTGCTTAGTCATGTCCCAAATTGTCAACAACCCAACTGAAACAGCAACAAGGGCTTCCATCTCCACTCCTGTCTGAGCCCTAGTCTTCACCGTTGTCTTTACTTCCACAGTTGAATCATCAACAATCTTTATGTCAACATCCACATTAGTTAGCGGAAGAGGGTGACAAAGAGGGATAAGCGAACTAGTATTCTTAGCCGCTAAGATAGCAGCGATCTTGGCTACATCAAAGGGACTGCCCTTCTTAACCTTGCCTTCTCTGATCAGGTTTATTGTTTTTGGTCTTAACTTGATTTTTCCCTTTGCAGTGGCTTCCCGATAGACTTCAGGTTTTGCAGTGACATCCACCATTGACATGTCGATCACCTTGATGAGAAGACTTGACTAGTTGAGGCTTATTTATTTGTTCCCAGAAGCCAGACTGCAAGTTTAAGATAAAGCCAAAAAGTCACATGATTTTAATAGGTGTAGTAACTACTCTTCACTTCAAAATGGTGAAAATAAAATGAGTGCATTGGCTGGAGACAAGAAGAGAACGCTGAAGGAGATGATTAAGCAGTTGCATGCAGGAGCTTCACCGAGTGAAGTTAAAGAGAGATTTGAACAAGCCTTAGCCGGCATAAGCCCATTGGAGATTTCAAAGATCGAACAGGAGCTCATAAAAGAGGGAATTCCCAGAGAAGAGATTCAAAGATTGTGCGAAGTTCATCTAGCCGTCTTCAGAGAACAGCTGGAAAAACAGAAGCTTCAGATTCCTTCTAGTCATCCGATCAACATCCTTATGGAAGAACACAAGGTAATGTTGCAACTTTCTGGAAAACTCAGCGCTGTAGCGATTAAGGTTCAACCGAAAGGCAATATTAGCCATGTCGACGATGACATTAAACAACTGAAACAGATAGCTGAAGATTTTGTGGATTCGGAGAAACATTATCTGCGAGAGGAAAACGTGCTCTTCCCCTTTCTGGAGAAGCACGGGATCACCGAGCCTCCTGCAATGATGTGGAAGGAACACGATCAGGTAAGAGGAGAGAAGAAAAAGCTCTCCAGTCTTATTCAAAATCATGACACTTTAGGTTTTCAAGACTTTAAAACACAACTAGGTGATATTGCTAGATCTATAAGCAATCTTCTTTCAAGCCACTTTTTCAAGGAGAACAACATACTTTTCCCAACGGCTCTGCGGGTAGTTGCAGAGCAAGAATGGAAAGAGGTCAAAAGAGGATTCGATGAGATCGGATATTGCAGCTTCACGCCCAAACCCCTGATAACAATACCTCAAGCCAGAGAAGTTGAAAGACTGAAAACTGGAGCTGCACCTGTGCCAAAAGGATTGTTGCAATTCGAAACTGGAGCCCTCTTAAAAGATGAGGTTGAAGCCATCATTAATACTCTTCCGATAGACATCACCTTTGTTGACGAGGAGGACACCGTCAAATTCTACAGCGCGTCGAAGGAAAGAATTTTCGTGCGAACAAAGGCAGTTATCGGCAGAAAGGTTCAGCAGTGTCATCCACAGAAAAGCGTTCACATAGTCAACAAGATCTTGGACAGTTTTAAGAGCGGCAAAAAGGATGTGGCAGAATTTTGGATTCCGAAAGATAACAGGTTGATTCATATTCGATACTTTCCTGTGCGAAGCCGAGATGGCAAGTATCTGGGGACAATTGAAGTGACACAGGATGTTACCGACATTAAACAGCTTGAGGGTGAAAAGAGACTTTTAGACTGGAAAGACTAGAGTTTATGCTGCATTATCTTGGCGAGAAAGTTAGCCTCATTTATTCGTATTTAGTAGGAAACCTCAAATTTCAAAAGCAGTCCAAAGATTCCAGCCAGTTTAACCTTGTAGTTTGTTCCTTTCTGGTAGTTGCCATTGATGTAAGCGGCTTCTGCTGAAGACGGATTTATCTGGAGGTTTTGTTCGAGAAGAACTGGTACATTGTTGACGTAGGCGTTTGTTATGCTTATTGTTTTAGGTCCAGAGTTTTGCAGCATGGCTGTTATTTTTGTGCTGTTTATTGATGCCCATTGCAACAAGAGATATTGTATTTGAGTGTTGAATTGCGATGTCATGGCATCAAGAGAGCCCGAAACATAACTGTATAAGAGGATTCCAGCAATTAACGTGACCATAACAAGCATTATGCTGTCTAGAACTAGAGAGCCGGCTTTTCTTGATTTTTTTAAGGCGCTCATGGGGTTAGTCACCGCTATTTCTGTCTCATCAACATATTTGGTATGCGTTAGGGCATATAAGCACCGTTTGTTCTTCAGATTCCGAAGCCGAAATCTATACAACGTCGCTTTCTCCAATAATACAAGAAATAAATACAAGCCAAACTCAAACATCTATTTAACAGGCTGCTCTGAAATGAAACGAATCTCCTTTGATCGTGTAGCGCAAATTTACGATATATCCCGAGGTCTGCCAAAACATGTCATGAAACAGCTTTTTGAAACTATATCCAGCGAACTGGGTGGCTATAGAAGAATCCTAGACGCAGGTGTTGGAACTGGCAGATTTGCCAAGCCTTTACAAGACAAGGGATTCGGAGTTGTTGGAGTAGACATCGCAAAGAAAATGATGTGCAAGGCAGCGGAGAAGGGCGTGAACAACCTACTTCAAAGTGATGTTTGCTTCCTTCCCTTCAAAGACAACTCATTTGACGCCACCATCTGCATTCATCTTCTCCATCTGATTAGCGAATGGAAAATGGCTCTAGATGAGATATGCAGAGTAACTCAAAATGCATACATCTCGATAATCTACGTTTACAGTAACCCTATGTGGGAAACCTATGACCGTCTGCTTAAA
>CAYFZT010000015.1:7940-19871 GCA_964347555.1 uncultured Candidatus Bathyarchaeia archaeon
CGTCCAAATCCGTTTTTGTAGCTTCTTATGAGACAGATGCAAATAAACGCCTCCAGTATCTCAGACAAAGAGCGTATTCACATCAGTGGGAGATTCCAGCAAACGTGAATGAGAAGGTTGTAGATGAATTGGAAAGCAAGTTTGCAGGCAAAATGTTTCGTCAGGAACTGCGTCTTCTAGTGTGGAACATAGACAACTTAAAAGCTTATTGCGGAAAAGAAAGAATGAGTAGTCAGGCTTCTTTTTAGCTGATAGTTTTATGCTTTTAATTCATCCATTATAGCTTTCTTTAGTTCATCTCGTTTAGGTACTCCAACAAATTTGAGAATACCGTTAACGGCAACTGCTGGAACAGACATAACCCCGTATTGCGAGGCTCTTGTTGGCTCAACAGTTATGTCCACTTCTTCAACTGTGACGCCTTTTATTTCATCAGATATCTCCTTCAACATCTTCTTCACTACTGGACAGTTAGCGCATCCAGGCGAAGTAAACATCTCAATATAGGCTTCTCCCATGTTTTTCAACCTCAGATTCTGAGAGTTTCATAGATAAAGAATTTTGAGTCTTAAGCTTTTTGTTTTTTTGCTAAAGGATTTCTTAAGCTTTCGAGTTTTTGGTTTGCCGCTTTCACAATAAATTCTGGAAGCATGATTTTGCCTTTTCTAAGCTCACTGTCGGCGCATGAGGCTGCAGCTTTGGCTTGAACAATGGTGTCTGGAATGTCCTTTGGTCCTTGGGCGCAACCGCAAATGTAGATGCCTCGAACAGTGGTTTCAACAGGCCTCAGTTTCGGATGCGCCTCTTTTAACCAGCCGTCTTTGTCCACTTCAATTCGTAAAAGCTCAGCTAACTGTTGAGTGCCTCTAGACGGTTTCATAGCGCATGAGAGCACAACCAAATCGGCGTCTATTGTTACTGGCTGACCGATAAGAGTGTCTTCAACTATAACCTTAAGATTTTGTGTTTCAGGGTCTTCTATGATCTGGCTTGGTTTACCCCGCAGAAATGTGACTCCACCCAGATCTCTGGTATCTCTGTAATATTCCTCGAATCCTTTTCCTGGCGTTCGCATGTCTGTATAAGCGATGCAGATTTCAGCGTCTGGTAGAACCATCTCTTTGATGATATGAGCATGCTTTAACGCGTACATGCAGCAAACTGAGGAGCAATATGTATTGCTTTTTTCTTCTCTCGAGCCTACGCACTGAATCATCAGGATAGTTTTTGGCTCCTTAGCGTCTGAAGGTCTTAGAAGTTTTCCCTTGGTGGGACCGTCAATGTCTAGCAGTCGTGCGAGTTGAAGCTGCGTAATGATGTTGCTGTACTTTCCGTATCCATACTCCGTCTTTGCTGAAGGGTCGTATTCCTCAAAACCAGTAGCTACTATGATAGCGCCAACTTGCACTGCAATGTTTTCCGGTTTTTGCTCAAAATCAATGGCACCAGTTGGACAAAACTTTTCACAGACCCTACAGACTCCCTTCTGAAAGTAAAGGCAGTGTTCCTTGTCAATTGTTGCTTTTCGCGGTATAGCTTGGGGAAACGGAATGTAAGCGGCTTTGTGTTGCCCCATGCCTGCTAAGAATTCATTGTCCGGCGCCTTTGCAGGACACTTTTCAACGCATAGTGCACAGCCTGTGCATTTTGTTTCATCCACAAAACGTGGATGCTTGACAATATTGGCTCTGAAGTTTCCGACGTGACCTTGCATGCTTGTTACTTCAGAATTTGTTATTAATGTGATGTTGGGGTGAATGTTGGCGTAGGCAGTTTTAGGTGCTAGAATGCATGGAGCGCAGTCATTGGTTGGAAACACCTTATAGAGAAGCGCCATTTTCCCGCCGATTGTTGGCAACCGCTCCACAAGATACACTTTGTATCCTTTGTCTGCTAGATCCAAAGATGCTTCAACACCAGCTATTCCCCCGCCAATGACCAGAACAGAAGGCTCAACCTTGACCTCAACCTGAGGAATAACCTTCTTTAATCGAATCCGCTTCACAGTCTGTGCAACAAGCTTCTTCGAGTTTTCCAACGCCTGTTCAGGACTAATTCTCTGAGGACTCCCTGACATGGTCCACTTTCTGATGTCAATGAGCTCGGTAAAGGCAGGGTTCACTCCTACCTGTTCACCACAGCGCTGGAAAGTTGCAGCATGCAAAGTTGGATCGCATGCAACAACAACAATTCTGTTGAGTTTATGTTGCCTAACAGCGTCCTGAATGAGAGTTTGTCCTTCTTCGGAGCAGGAGAAACGGTTGTCTTGAGCTACGACAACTCCTTCAAGCTGCCGGGCATGTTCAAGTAGAGCGTCGATGTCTACGCCGCCGGCTATGTTTTTGCCGCAGTGGCAGATGAATACGCCTACTCGTTTTTCTTCCCTTGACATGATCGGGTCAGCCTTTGTAATAGTAAGGGCGTTTTGCGCAGCCGAAAGCCTCGTTTGCAGCTACTATGGCTTGGCCTACTGCAGTGCCCACCTGCTTTACCGGTCCGTTTGTAACGTCTCCTGCTGCAAAAACGCCGGGAATGTTGGTTCTTTGACGTTCATCTACGATTATGTAGCCGCCTTCGTCTACCTTCACGCCAGCTTTGACGGCAATCTGGCTGTTTGGAACTTCGCCTATCTGTACAAACACCCCGTCGACTTCGATCTCTTTGGTTTCGCCTGTTTTGTTGTTGTGAATGACAACGCTCTTAACCTTGACGTCTCCCTTTATCTCTTTAACCACACTGTTCCAGATGAAATCCACTTTACGCTCCTGAAGATTTCTGAACACAACTTCTTCAGTTCTCAACTGGTTTCGTCGGTGAACGAGTTTCACCTCAGACGCAACATTAGTAAGATATAGGGCTGAACAACCTGCTGAGTTGCCTCCACCAACAACGAGAACTCGTTTTCCTTTGAAGAATGCTCCATCGCAAACTGCGCAATAACTTACGCCTCTGCCTTTAAACTCCTGTTCTCCAGGTGCACCCAGTTCTCTGTAGTGGCAGCCAGTGGCAATGATCACCACGGAAGCCGAGTAGGAGGCTTTGTCCGTTTTCACAGTCTTCTGCTTACTCTTAAGGTCAAGTTTCACTGCACCTTCGATATCTTTAATTGTCACTTCGAATTTGCGGCAATGCTCTGCCATCTTGTCGACAAGTTCGCGTCCACTTATTGCTGGGAATCCAGGATAGTTTTCGATGAGGGGGGATTCCGCTGTTGCTCCGCCTAAAGTTTTCTCTTCTAAAATGAGGGTTTTAAGTCCGCTTCTAGCGCCATAAATGCCAGCGGTGAGTCCTGCTGGACCTCCACCGATTATTATTAGATCCCAATCTTCCAAGCTTTCACTCCCTTGGAATCTCTCATATATATTTTGGAGAGAAGATTAATACAGAGAACAAACTAATAAGCATATTTTCTCCAATGATTCATCGGTGCTGTTTGGATCTTCTGAAATAGGCGAGTGCACTAATTTTCTAACAAACGATTTTCGACTAGGAAACGCAAAAAAGTTCATGAAAAACGCATAACAGGTTAATTACCTATCTGGATTAACGGGATCTCTTTGTTACCAATTTAACAGAATCTAGCAGCTTCTGGGCGTTCTTCAATTCTTCTGAAAATTTGAAGTCACCCTTGATTTTCCTTGGAGCCTGAAGCTTTATGTAAAGAGACTCTAATATTTTCTTTTCAATTACTTTTGCGCCAAATCCAAATATTTCCTTAAGAGATTCTTCAAAGGCTTCTGGGTCCTTAATGTTGCGATCAGATTTAATTGAACCATCCTTCTCGAGATAGAAATACACCACTGAGGGAATGTAGGGACTGATGCTGTTCAGGCTTTCGTGTAAAGCCTCTGCTAGAAACATGTTAAACTCAGGCTGCTTTTGCTTCATAATGCACCACCTAACTTTGCTAGGTTACGTAAGGCATCAGCGAGATCCCTTGTTCTGAGATCACGATGTTGCTGTAGTTCATGTTATGATTAGTGCCTCTCATCTTGCGAATTACTGCACGCTTTCGAATGCCTTCCTTTTCGTTGACGGTTTCGAAATGAATTATTCCGTCTGCAACAAACTCTTCAAATCCAAGTCCAAGCGTCTTGCTTCCGATGGGAAGCTCCACCAGTAACAGTGTGGTACAAGAGGTTCGGCGCATCAACTTGTCTAACATGTGGAGTATGATTCTCGCATCTATTCTTCTCTTGAATGCTTGAGCCATGGCTGAAAATGAATCTATAACCAACCTCTTTGCGTCAAGCGCCATGACTTCTCTTAACACTATGTCAAGTGTGGATGAAACCGCATCTTCGCTGGTTGTCATTAGATCCAAAAACTTGAATTTGTTTTCGCTTTCTAACATCTCAAAGTCAAGGTTGAATCTTTTCATGTTTTCAATGAAGAATTCTCTTCGCTCTGAGAAGGACACGTAGACCCCGTTTTCGTCGAGATTCTTTGCACCATGATAAACGAAGTGAGCTGAGGCAATGGTTTTTCCTGAACCTGGGGAGCCTACGAGCATGATTAGACTGCTCCGTGGGAAACCTCCTTCAATCATTTCGTCTAATCCGACTATGCCAGTTGGAACTCTTTCATTCAGTGTAATAATCTCTTGAACGCTCATTAAATCACCTTATCATTGGTGAGCAACTCATCTTCCTATGTCGTGTGACCAATGTATTTAGCAATTATGAATCAGCAAAAAGTATTGGAACTATGCTTGATTTTGAAAGAGATGCTAGATTAGGATTTTGGATTCATATCTGTTAAATCTAACTGCCTTGGGAAATCCCTCTTGTAAGACCCAACGGGTCGCTACGGAAAGTGCTTTCCGCATGCTTCCAATCTCTAAGAAAAGGCTAAAGCCAGTTATGTTTAGGTTTAAGGCTGTTTCCAGAAAGATTCTTTATTCAACTTTGTTACTATTCAGTTTTGTCATTTTAGCTAGATCCGTTGCCAGCACGCTGGGAGCAATTCATAACGACTATTACGCCAGTGGCTACAACATCCTGAATGGAACATACCTTTCTGGAAGCGTTCCCTCCAGTATCACTGGTGTGGACTCTGACTACCTCATCGTAAGAAGTGTGGCGACAGATACCTCCGTTACGTACAATCCTAGTGGATATGCCACTAAGGGTTCTACTTCCATGGTCGCAGGCTCCGTTCCGAATCTAACATCTAATGACAGTGAGTACATGATTTTCAAGAGCGCTTCAAGCGGTCCAGACACAAAAGACTATGTTGACAACAACACGAGTGATGTAGATTCCAGAGCAGATAAAGGCGCACATTCAAACTTCGCGGCACAGCAATCTGGTCCGGATTTGATTAATGACACTTTAACTGAGGAAGACACTGGGACTACCAGTACATTATGGCTCTATGTCAACGCTGACGATGAAACGAGGACTGGCTGGACGAGGGTTGGAACAAATCCTTATCTTGGCGCTATCGACTACAGCACAAATTACGTGTGGGTGTCTGGAAACAACCTGTTTGTAGGTGATTTTAGTTTCACAGATTCAGGGAAATCCACAGAAACAATAAACAGCGTTACAGTTCAACTTAACGCTACACAAAATCAAATTGGCTGCAAGCTTGAAGTTTTTGTTTGGGATGGTTCCGTATGGGCATCTTTAGGTACTCAATCAACGCCTACTTCATGGGGCTGGATGAATTATACAGCAACAACCGAACTTGACACTTGGACAAAAATTGATGGAGCCAAAATATACATACTATCAACATCCGCCTCAGGTACATATGAAGTTGACTGTGCACGGCTTAAAGTTGATTACATCTCATATAATTATGAGCTTGATTTAGAAGTTCAATGGACAAACGTAGACTTCGACGAACCCAATGAGCAACTTTGCATATATGGAGGGTCAATGGGTGCAGAAAACATTACGGTTGACGTTTGGAACGGCTCCGGTTGGGAAAACCTGTTTACCGACCTGAACTCCGGATGGAACAATGTTTCAGTTTCGCTATATCTAGACTCGTCAACATTTACGATAAGATTCAAGGGAAGCATTGAAACCGGAGACACGTTGCAGGATGCTTGGAACATAGACGCTGTTCTATTACATACGTGGACCAATCAGCATACTGCTGAAGTTGAGTTCACAGGCTCTTCTAATACTTATAATTGGAAACAGCTCAATTGGACAATAAACTCAGCTTGGAACATAGGCTCCGTAAACGTCACTATTCAACTCTACAACTATGTTCTGGGAAGCTATCCTACCCGTGGAAACGGCTACATTGCATACACAAGTTCAACCACTGCAAACACAGACGAAACGAGATCACAGCTTATCATGTCTAACCCTCAAGATTTCAGAAACAACACAGGCAACTGGAAAATCAGAATTAAAGGTGTAAAGAACACTGACATTAAATTTAACCTTAAGGCTGACCTCATAGAGTTCAAACCCACACATCCAAGCCAACTAGTCTCCACCGAGTTCTCTTTCTCATCCTTGACAAGCAGCACGCCGACACAACTCAACTTCACAATAGTAAGTCAATCCAACATTTCCAGTGTCACCAATATAGTTCAGATTTGGAACTACTCCTCATCCGCCTATGCTTCAAGCGGCGAAGGCTATCTAACTTACACATCATCTGAGTCAAACGAAACAAGATCACTTAGCATCAACACAAGTCCACAATTATACACCTCAAACAGCAGTGCAAAAATAAAAATCACAAGCGTTTTGGCAACCCAAAGTCCATTTCAACAAGAGGTAAACCAAGTTAAGCTTCTTTACAGTCACAGCGCAGGAGTGATGCCGTTAGATTGGTCTATAGCGCTCTTGTATGTATCACCCTTATTCTTCGTGCCTCTGCTTCTTTTGTTCCTAAAACTCAAGAGAAAGAAGTCAACTAAAGCCCACATTGGAAAGAGACCAGATGCATTCTCTAAATCTTTTGGAATAACCCCTCAACTAATGATTGGTAAAACGATTTTGTTAGAAGTTGATCCGAAGTCAGACTATCAAAATGCTCTTTTGAATTTTGCTTCTGAAGCAAGGAACAGTGGCAAAGCATTGTTAGTTATTACAGGTATGAATAGCACGCTACACACAGCAATCTCGGAGACAGACAACACGAAGTTCCTTCTAACCTCGCTTAAAACCTCTCGTATCCAGCAGGTCAACGAAAAGGAAGCAGTTCTGCCTGCAGCTGACCTTTCAGTCTTGCTAAATGCCATTGAAAGAATTCAAAAAGCTCAAGAAGGCAAAACCACTTGTCTTCTTTTAGACAATCTCTCGGATATCATACTCACGTGCGGATTTGAAAAATCCTACAGATTCACTCGTTTACTTCTCGAGACCATCTCGTCATCCACGACAACGGCTCTGTTCGTATTTAACCCTGAAGCACACGATCCAACAATTTCCTCTTCCATTAGAGGCTTGTTCCAGATTCACCTTGCTTATACAAAACAAGGACCAGAGGTTAAGACCTTTTTTGGTTTATGATCAGCGAAATTTTCAGAGTAATAAACCCTTTATAAGAACGACTTGCAAAAGATAAACTTTGGATTCAAATGTTATTAACAAACAAGGAAATTTTGGCACCCGCGATGGCTGGCAAGTATGCAGTTGGAGCCTTCAACATAAATAACCTCGAAAGCCTTCAAGCCGTGATCGCCGCAGCACAAGAAGAAAACTCGCCGGTAATAATAGCTTTGACTCCAAGCGCAATCGAATATGCTGGCTTGCTCTATCTTGTCAAAATCGTGAGCGCAGGGGCAGAACTTGCTCATGTGCCTATGTCTATGCATCTTGACCATGGAAAGGACATCGAAACCATAAAAAAATGTCTCGACGCAGGTTTTACGTCGGTTATGATAGATGGCTCCCACCTGAATTTTGAGGAAAACATAACGCTGACCAAAAAGGTCATTGAACTGGCTCTCAGGAAAGGCGCAGCGGTTGAAGCAGAACTTGGGAGAATCGCGGGGGTTGAGGAGGCTTCTGTTGAAGAAAAGGAAGCCATACTTACAGATCCTGATGCTGCCAAAGAATTTGTTGAACGCACAGATGTGGATGCGCTCGCTGTTGCAATAGGCACTTCTCATGGCGCTTACAAGTTTAAAGGAGAACCAAAACTAGACTTTAAGCGGCTTACAGAAATCAGAGAACAAGTCCACGTTCCCCTAGTTTTGCACGGAGCCTCTGGAGTTCCAAGCTGGATAATTGAAAAAGCCAATAAATACGGCGCGCAACTTGCAGGTGCAAAGGGCATGCCAGACGAAAGCATAATCCAAGCTGTAAAGCTGGGAATATCGAAGATCAACATAGACACCGACCTAAGACTTGCCTTTACAGCAACTGTCAGAGAAGTTCTAGCCACTACGCCAACGCAGTTTGACCCCAGAAAAATTTTGGGACCTGCTAGAGACGCCATGAAAAAAGTTGTGAAAAACAAAATGCGTTTATTTGGCAGTTCAAACAAGGCATAGATTATAGGGTGACCCAAGTGAAAGTAGGCGTTCTGAGTGGTGGCGGAGACGCACCTGGAATCAACGCGGTGATTAGAGCCGCAGTACGCAAGGGCATATTGTATTACAAATATGAAATGGTAGGCATCAAAGACGGATGGAAAGGACTTCTGGAAGAAGACGTAATGCCCCTTACTCTAGCAACAATTGGAGGTATACTTCCTCGAGGCGGCTCTATTCTTGGAACTTCGAGAACTAACCCGTTTAAACGTGAAGAGGGTTCCAAAAGAATTTTTGAAAATGTTAAGAAGTTCGGCATTGATGCGGTAATTGTGATTGGAGGAGACGACACTCAGAAGGTGGCTCAGAAACTATATCAGATGGGGCTTCCATGCGTTTCTGTGCCTAAAACTATTGATAACGATTTGGCTTACACTGATTACACTTTTGGTTTCAACACAGCTGTATCTATAGCAACTGAAGCTCTTGATAGAATTCACACTACAGCTGAAGCCCATCACAGAGTCATGATAGTTGAAGTCATGGGTAGATACACTGGCTGGATAGCCCTCGAAGCTGGAATTGCCGGAGGAGCCGACGTGATCCTTATCCCAGAGCAACCCTTCGACATGAAGGAAGTCTGTGAATACATTAAGCAACGACAACAGCGAGGAAGAAACTTCAGCATTGTTGTAGTCGCTGAAGGCGCCAAACCAAGAGGAGAAAAAGAGATCACTTACAGCGACAGCGTTGACGAATTTGGACACGTAAGACTCGGTGGAGTCGGCTACTATCTAGGCAGAGAAATCGAGAACAGAACAGGCATTGAAACCCGTGTTGTGATGCTTGGACACCTACAACGAGGGGGCTCCCCAACAGCCTTCGATAGAATATTAGCAACAAGATATGGAATAGCCGCAATTGACCTAGTTAACAAAGGTAAATTCGGACTAATGGTTGCCCTAAAAGGCAACGAAATAGTTTCAGTTCCGCTAAAAGATGTGGTGGGCAAGAGAAAAACCGTTGACCCAAAACTCTATGAAATGGCAACAGTCTTCTTCGGCTGAAGAAAAGCGTTTTCCTAGCTCAACAGATTTCATTGGCAAAAATGCCAAAATTGTTTATATCAACTATGCAAGGAGATTACTCATATGAAACGCTTCGAGTTTCTCGAACACACAGCAGACGCTTACATTGCAGCTTATGGCAAGACCTTGGAAGAAGCTTTTGAAAATGCAGCCTACGCGACCTTTGAAGTAATGACTACAGCAGAGAAGATAAAGCCGAGAATTGAAGAGAAGGTGGAGGTTGAAGGCCACGACTTGCAAGCGCTTCTCTACAACTGGCTGGAAACGCTTCTGATAAGGTTCGACACAACTGGAAAACTTTATTCGCGCTTCAAAATCTCGGTAATAGCGAAGACTACAGAAGGATACAAACTTGAAGCAAAAATCTGGGGTGAAAACTTTAACCCGCAGAGACATCTTCAGAAGGTTGGAGTTAAGGCGGTTACTTACCACCGTATGGAAATTGTGGAAAAGCCAGAGCAATTTACTCTGAAGTTTATCTTAGACATATAATTGCTGCAGATGTTGTCTATCGAATTTGAAGCGTGATTTCTTCAACCAGTGTTTCTGGTATGATGTTTCTTTTTCCTCTTTTTCTGAAATTGACAAATCCTAAACTTTGCAGTGCTTTTAGGTCTTGGTAAACGTTCTTCACGTTTCGCCTAGTTTTCTGCGCCAACTTGTTGATAGACTCTGCTCGTAAGCTTGCTAGATTGTAAAGCAGTTCTATTCTTTTAGGCGTGAGAAGAGCAGTTTCTTTAGTGCTCAGATCGCGCATTTCTTCGATAACATAGTCAAGTTCGCCTCCTTCCACATAACCTCTATAGGCATGAACTAGACTAGCCCATTCAAAATATGAACCTACCATGCGCCGATCAAGCTTCCTACTCAAAAACAACTCTTCAAACTCATCAAAGGACATGCCCTGTTCTTCTTCAAACTGCCTGAGCTTAACCTTCACCT
Source organism: uncultured Candidatus Bathyarchaeia archaeon (assembly GCA_964347555.1). Classification (GTDB taxonomy): domain Archaea; phylum Thermoproteota; class Bathyarchaeia; order Bathyarchaeales; family Bathyarchaeaceae. The sequence goes on from CAYFZT010000015.1 coordinate 18,420, forward strand.
CGTCTAAAGTTAGCCTACGAACAATCCTTATCAGCATGACAACGCATCACATAGCAACTTAGAATTACGTGCACAATAAGTTTATTGGTCTAAAAACCATAAAACATACAATGCGAAACCTTTAACCTTACACAGTTCATTAGTTTACCTCTTCCAAGATGAAAACCATGTATACCACAAAACTGAACGACTTTGCTTATCTAATCGATCTGAAAACAGCTGGTTACGAAAACTTCATTGCCGCTTATGCCTTAAAAGAAGACAAAGTGGCAATTGTGGAGACTGGACCCACATCTTCGATTCCAAACTTACTCGCGGGACTGAGAGAAATAGGCATTAAAAACGAGGCTGTTGATTACGTAATGGTTTCTCACATACACATGGATCACGCAGGAGGAGCTGGCACACTATTGCAGAGTCTGCCAAATGCGAAACTACTTGTTCAGAAAAGAGGTGCTCCCCACATGGTGCATCCTGAAAAATTGTGGATAAATTCCAAAGAGGCTCTACGGGAAATAGTTGATCTTTATGGTCCTATTGAGCCTGTTCCTGAAAATCGCATAGTCATCCCCGAAGATGGGGCGATCATCAATTTAGGTGAACATGTTAAACTGCAGGTTATTGAAACATTAGGTCACGCTTCTCATCATCAAAGTTTCTACGAGAAAGAGAGCGGAACACTCTTCCTTGGAGACGCTGGAGGCATTTACATAAAAAAGTTAGAAGCAGTTATTCCCACGACTCCTCCACCGTTGCGCCTGGAAATGAAGCTAGATTCGCTTGAGAAACTGACAAGGCTGAAGCCTAAACTGCTTTGTTACACCCATTTTGGTCACGCAGGCAACGCGGTTAAGCGACTTCAAGCATACGTTGAACAGTTAAGGTTGTGGGCAGATATAGTTTCTAAGGCAACTGAGAAAGGTGATGATATAGAGGCAGTCTATGCAAAGATTGTGAAACATGACCCTTCAATGAAAAAGGCAGAAGAATTTATCAAAGAACATTTAATGTTAAGGCAGAGCGTGGTTCTCCAGAGCATTCAAGGTTTCATTCAGTATTTAAAGAAGAATCAGTAATTTAGCCTGCGCACGGAATTAAGCTGTTCAGGAAACGCAAATAGTTAACGTGTTGCTAGTTCAGCCAAACAATATAGTTAGCGTCGTCGGTAGGACTCGGACCAGCGACCAATGGAGATGTCATCCGCAACTTCCATTTTTCATCAAATTATCGAAGCTACTCTGTCCAGTAGACCCATCCGCTAGGTTCTCTGGCAGCTTTCAGTTTGCCCTTTTTTGCCCTTCTTTTTAAGGCTGTTGCGATTATACCCGTGTAACCTTTTGTTGAGATTCCCTTAGTTTCAAAAGCTTTTACCACGTCATCCTTTGTTCTTTTATGCGGCGCGCGCGTAACTTGACATTTAACACCAACTCAAACCCACAAAAATCACGCTCG
>CAYFZT010000016.1:0-609 GCA_964347555.1 uncultured Candidatus Bathyarchaeia archaeon
CAACGCAGACGTCCTCCGCGTAGACGGCTACGTAGGCAACTTTAAAGTTAAAGTCCGCAAAAATCCACGTTTTGTTATAGCTGCAAACTGCACAGGCTGTGGTGAATGCAGGGACGTTTGCCCAGTGGAGTATCCCAACGAATGGGACATGAACATGGGTGTAAGAAAGGCAATCTCAGTGCCCTTTGACCAAGCAGTGCCGCTTATCTATTCAATAAATAAGGACTACTGTATCGAATGCTACAAATGCATAGACGCTTGTGGAGCCCGCGAAGCCATCAACTTTGACCAACAACCGGAAGAGATCAAGCTGGATGTAGGTGCCATAATAATAGCCACAGGCTTCGACATCTACCTCCCCACAGACAACCATCTGTATGGGTACGGCAAATATGATAACGTTATCACAGCTTTAGAATTTGAACGGTTAATCTTAGCCGCTGGACCCACAAGGGGCAAGGTTATACGAGCTTCCGACGGAAAAAAGCCTCACAGCGTAGCTTTCATTCAATGCGTTGGATCAAGAGATGTTGACAAGTACGAATGGTGCTCTGGATTCTGTTGCATGTATGCCTTAAAGAATGCCATTCTGCTTAAAGAGAAGTATAA
>CAYFZT010000016.1:619-5379 GCA_964347555.1 uncultured Candidatus Bathyarchaeia archaeon
ATCTGCTCTACATCGACATTCGCACCCATTTTAAAGGCTACGAAGAATTCTACAGAAGAGCCCGCGAGTTGGGCGTCAACTTCATCCGGGGCAAAGCGTCTCAGATAGTAGAAGACCCGAAAACCAAGAACCTCGTCATCCGAGCTGAAGAGATGGCTATAGGCGAGCCGATAGAACTTGAAGCTGAAATGGTAGTATTATGTACAGCCGCCATTCCAAAGAAGGGTTCAGACGAAGTTGCAAGAATCTTCGCTATCTCCCGCGGAACAGACGGCTTCTTCTTGGAAAGCCATCCGAAGCTGAAACCAATTGATACAGCAGTTGACGGGATATTCCTAGCAGGAGCTTGCCAAGGACCAAAAGACATACCATACAGCGTGGCTCAGGGAAGCGGAGCTGCCGGAAGAGCTGCCACAATTCTTTCTAAGTCAAAATGGAAGATCGAGCCCATCGTTGCCGCTGTAGATCCAGAAAGATGCCAGAATACAAGAGTGAAATGCGGCATATGCCAAAAAGTTTGCCCCTATGGAGCAGCATCTGCGCCTGAAGGAGAGCTGGCACGAGTTACACCTGCCATGTGTCACGGCTGCGGTACATGCGTCGCGGAATGCCCAACTGACGCTATCACTCAGATGCATTTCACAGATGAACAGATAATGAACCAGATTCACGCAGCCTTGGAAAAGAATCCAGATGAGAAGATACTTGGCTTCCTTTGCAACTGGTGTAGCTACGCAGGCGCCGACTTAGCTGGAACCAGTCGCTTCGAACATCCAGCTACGCTTAGAGCCATAAGAGTAATGTGCTCTGGACGGGTAGACAGAGACTTTGTTCTAGAAGCCTTCAGAAAAGGCGCTGGCATGGTTCTTGTGGCTGCTTGTCACTTGCCCTACGACTGCCACTATATTTCTGGTAACGTCTGGATGACAAAGCGCATGCAAGCGTTAAAAGGTATGCTGGAGAAGCTTGGGCTCAGTCCTGAAAGATTTAGAATAGACTACATTTCGGCTGCTGAAGGCTCAAAGTTTGCTGATGTTATAACAGAGATGACTGAGCAGATGAATGCTTTGGGAAAGGACAAGATACATGCTGAAAACGAGAAGTTGCGACCGATAATAGAGAGGATGCTTGCAAGGAAAAAGGCAAAAGAGGCTGCCCCAACAATTTCTGCTAGTTCTAAGTAACCTTTAACTTCAATCTGTCTCCTCTGCGATTGTAAACTGCTGAACATTCCACACTATCATAGGGATATGCAGCCACGAGTATTACTTTGCCAAGCGCATGGTTCAGATCTCCAACTGAAAGCCTTAGACTTCCAGAAGGATGCGAATGGGCGGTTCCTATTATGGAGAAATCAACTGGCATCATAAACATAGGTACACTTGCAAATCCCTTTCCATAAGTGGCAGAAGGCGGGACAACAATTTCAGAAATCGTTATTTCATGTTCACATGTTTTTCCTCTCAGCAGAAAAACTGTTTCCTTCGGGTGCAGACTTCTAGCGCTCTCTAGAATCATTCGAAGCATATCTTGCGAGATTTTAACTTCGATTTCAGAGTTCAATAGTCACCGTTTCCTTTTCTGTAAGATTCTAAAAAGTTTAAGACATACTTAGGATATATGTGCATTGATAGAGCTGCATGTCATGAATGCAGAAACGCTACAGAAATCCAAGTCCAAAGAGAAAGTAGACAAGGAATCAGAAATGCCCCTTTGGAGACTCTTAAAATTAGAAGTTGAGGACGCGTTTACGAATATGGCTATCGACGAAGCTATTGTAAAGGCTCGAATCGAAGGGTTAGTGCCCAACACGCTGCGCTTTTACAGATGGAAGCCTTCAGCTGTTTCTATTGGTCGCTTTCAAAACATTCTTAACGAGGTTCATGTGGAAAACTGCAAAAGCCAAGGCGTAGACGTTGTTCGAAGGATCACTGGAGGGGGCACAGTCTACCACGACTTCCATGGAGAGATCACTTACAGCGTAATTGTAAAAGAAGAAGACTTAGGAACAAAGGACGTAGTTGTCGCCTACAACACGATATGTGAAGGACTAATAAGGGCTGCCAAAATCCTCGGCGTAAAAGCCAATTTCAATCCAGGTGACCCAAAAAACTGTCCCAACATCGCTATAAACGAAAAGAAGATTTCAGGAAGTGCTCAGTTTCACCAAGGCGGAGTGCTTCTTCAACATGGCACTTTTCTTTTAGACGTGGACCTGATGAAAATGTTCACTTTTCTGAGGGTTCCATGGGCTAAAACCATCACCGACGTAGTGTGCGTAGCTAAAGAAAGAATCACCTCTATGAAACAGGAGCTTGCATCAAAAGTCTCCGCGGACGAGGCTTACAAAGCGCTAATTAGAGGATTTGAAAGCGCCTTGGACACAGAGCTCAATCAAGGAGAAACTCTGACAACCTATGAACTGAAATTGGCTGGAAGACTTCGAAGAGAAAAATATGCAACAGAGAAGTGGAATCTTACAGGCAAAATGGAGCTGTCTTAGTTGTCTAGAGCCTCGTGTCTCGCCCAGATACGACACGTGCCTTCCATGCTGATCATGCATGCGCCTTTCGGTGTCTGCGGCGTACATTCCTTCATGTAAAGTTTACATTCTGACGGCTTTATCTTCCCTATCATGACGAGATGACATAAACAACCAGGCAGCAGATCTTTTGAGCGCTCAATCTTCACATTATATTTCTTTCGAGCATCATACTGAGCGAACTCTTCTTTAAGCGTCAATGCAGAGGCTGGAACCTTGCCTATACCCCTCCAACGCCCACCTGTCACGTCAAAGACTTGTGCTAAAAGCCTTTGAGCCTTCACGTTGCCTTCCCAAGTTACAACCCGGCTGTACTCATTTTCCAGTGCCGCTTCTTTTTTCTGTATCTGCTGAAGAACCATAAACACGGCGAAGAGAACATCCAGCGGCTCGAATCCAGCGATAATGGTGGGCATATGATAGGCTTGAGGAAATATCTCGTAAGGCTTCACACCAATTATGGTTGAAACATGACCAGGCGCAATAAAACCGTCGATGTGTAAGTCACCGATACCTAACAAGAGCTCCATGGCAGGAGGAATCAGCCTATGCGAAACCAAAAAACTAAGATTAGGTGGAGGCTTGTTCAAAATCTCTACAGCCGTCAAAGGCGCAGTGGTCTCAAAACCAATAGCAAAAAACACGAAATCGCGATTGGGTTCTTTCTTAGCCATCTTCACTGCGTCACTCACGCTATAGACAATGCGAACGTCTCCGCCTTGCGCCTTAGCGTCTTGAAATGACATTTCCGATCCTGGAACACGAAGCAAATCGCCAAACATGGTTATGGTTACGCCTTTCAAAGCCAAAGCGATGGCTTCATCAATTTCAGCCGCTGGGATAATGCAGACTGGACAGCCGGGACCGGCGATTACATCGACTGTTTCAGGCAGAAGAGATCGTAATCCATAATGGCTTATGGTCCATTCATGGGTGCCGCAAACGTGACATATCTTAACTGGATAAGAGGGTGAAATCTTTCTAATTTGATTTGCAACACGTTTGGCAAGTGCTGCATCACGAAACTGCGATTGTTTGTTGGTCATTCAACGATCAACTTTATTCTTTCGATTGTGCATTCTTTTCCGCCGACAATTTTAACTGTGTTGCTGCATTTCGGACAGTTTAATGTAGGCACAGTCACGTGATACTGGGGGTTATCTTCGTATTTGAAGTCACCTTCGTAGCCACAACTGCTGCACTTAACGACGCCTTCCTTCGTTTTAATTAGCAATTTTGAGCCTTCCATGATTGTGTCTTTAGTTAATGCTTCGTAAGCAAATCGAACTTGTTCGAACCCAAGGAAGGTCAATTGTCCAATTGTCAAGGAAACCTCTTTCACTCTCTTTGCTCCACGCTTTCTTGCTTCTTCCAAAACGCTTTGCACAATCTGAGAGGTCACTGAAAACTCATGCAGTTTACTCAGCCTCTCAACTGCAACAACTCGAGGGCTTCAACTACTTTTTCAACACCTTCGCCACTTCTACAGTTAGTCGCTACAACTTTTGCCTTAGGATTAACAGTTTTCACGTCTTTTTTAAGCTGTTTAATGTCTACGCCCATGGCTTTGGCTAAATCTATCTTGTTAATAACTGCAACATCGGCATCCATAAAGATAAACGGGTGCTTAACAACCATGTAAGGTCCCTCCGTCACACTGACCACAACAATTCGCTTGTCAGAGCCCAAAGGAAACTCGGCTGGACAAATTAGGTTGCCAACATTCTCGATGAATAGAAGCTGAATCTTGCTCATGTCAAGTTTCTTCAAGGCTTTTCTGACAAGGTTCGCATCTAGATGGCACTCTTTACCAGTGTTAATGGCTACTACTTCAAATCCGTGTCTGGCTATCAGTTCAGCGTCAATCGTGGTTGTCAAGTCGCCCTTGAAGACCGCTATGCCATATTTGCCTTTCAGCTTCTCCACGAGTTTCTCGATTAGGCTGGTTTTACCTGAGCCTATAGCCCCCATGACATCGATGGCTTTAACACCGTTTTTATGTAGAAACTTTTTGTTTTCTTCTGCTAAGCGTTGGTTTGCTTTGAGAAGATCTGTAGACAGTTCTATGTCGTAGATTTCGCCCTCTTCTGCTGTTACAACATTCTTTAAACGTGATTGAGATGACAAGGTTGTTACTGGCTCCCGGGTGGTTAGAGTTTTGAAGTTATTTCTTCATGTTTATTGAGGATTTCGTTCCACATCTTCAAGGTTTCTTCAG
>CAYFZT010000016.1:5436-5748 GCA_964347555.1 uncultured Candidatus Bathyarchaeia archaeon
TAACATACTCGCCCACTTTGGCTTCCACCAATGAAACATTAACGTCTCGCATGGTTCCAGCTCCAAAATCGACCTTAGCAATGTCTCCTTTTACTTCAATCACTTTGGCGGGAATTGCAAGACACATCGTTCAATCACGATTTCAAAGCAGATCAGAAATAATAATTGTTTAGTATCTCATGCATTAACCTTTCTACAGCTTCTCTAACTCGTCTTTAAATGCACATGATTAGGCGTGTCTAATGCTTTTCTAAGTTTGGACAGAAGCTGGGAAAAATATTGAGAATTATAATTTTAGGTTCATAAACGATT
>CAYFZT010000016.1:5758-17779 GCA_964347555.1 uncultured Candidatus Bathyarchaeia archaeon
CTGAAAGAAAATGCGAGAGTACCTATATTTGATTGCAGGCGTCGTACTCATGATTTTAGGTGCCCTAGTATTCTTCATTTCCCAGGAGATCACAATATTGGTTGAAGTTTCTCCGTTTTCTGTGGCGCTCATTACACTGTTTTTCATTGGGCTCATTGTGTTTGGCATTGGCTTCGCCCATTTTGTTGCAGACAAATTCTCTTAAGAGCCTATTCACAAAAGAAAATGAGCCTAGGTCAAAAAAAGATTAGCGTCTATCCATTCTCGTCATGCTCTCATCTGCCAAGCAGCAGCCACCGCCTGCCCAAAAGAAACCCCACCATCACCTGGAGGAACAAGTTCATGAACAACAAATCTTAACCCGTTTTCCTCAACAAGCTCTCTAATGGTTGAAGTTATGTGCTCATTATAGGCGACGCCGCCTGAAAAGCCTACAACATCAATGCCTAACTGCTTTGCCTTTGCAGAAGCAAGCTGTGCCACACTTTGAGCAATGTAAGACTGAGCTGAAAAGGCAAGGTCAGCGATGGAAAAGGCATCTTTCTTGGTGAATATTTCGTGAACCAGACTAGTGGTGTCAATAACACTTTCTCTTATTACTGGCTTCAGTTTCAAGACATTTCTCCCAGTTAAAGCTGCAGACTCCAGCTTCATGGCAGGTTCCCCTTCATAAGTGCGTTCATAACATATGCCCAAAACAGCTGAAACTGCATCTAAGACTCTACCACAACTCGTAGTTTTAGGCACCTGAATCTTGCTTAGCTGTTGCAGAACAACATTAACTTCTCCTTCTCCGTGAGAAAAGTATCTGCGATTAGCACGAAGCCAGTCTTCAATCTCCACTCTGTCATAAAGCATTCCAGCAGCCATACGCAACGGAAAGCGTGTTGCTAGGTCGCCTCCAACCAAGGGCTGCTCTTGAAGGTGTCCTAGGCGCTGAAAACTGCCTTTTCGGGTACAATAAAATATTTCTCCGCCCCAGGCTGAGCCGTCTAGGCCATAGCCGTAGCCGTCGCAGACGATGCAGATCATCTCGTCTATGCCATGTTCAGCCATCAGTTTAGCAGCATGAGCATGATGGTGTTGAACACGAATTACTGGAAGATCAAGTTTCTCGCCCAATTCTTGCGCAAACATGGTTGTAGTGAACTTTGGATGCAGATCACACGCTATGGCTTCAATTTTGCAGTTTGTAAGTCGCAAGAGATGATTCGTGGCGTTTCTTAGAAACTGAAGCGTCTCTATGTTCTCTACGTCGCCTACATGCTGCGAAATGAAGGCCTTGTCTTTAAGTAAGACACATGAGGTTCCGTTAAGCTCGGCGCCTAAACCCAAAACTGCAGTGTTCACTGGCTGTTTTAGGCGGATGGGCTCCGGCACGTATCCTCGTGACCTACGAATAAAACTGACTTTTTCGCCGTGGACACGAACAACTGAGTCGTCGCATCTCTGAGCGATGAGGCGGTTGTGAAAGAGGAAATAATCCACTAGGTTTCCGAGTTTTCTTATTGCCTCATTTTCTCCAATGACGATAGGTTCGTTGGGGGGATTGGCACTTGTCATGACAAAGGCTGGTTCTTGAGCGTCATCAAAGAGCATGTAATGTAAACCCGTGTATGGAAGCATGACTCCAATGTTATGTAAGCTTGGAGCTATCAGATCTGAAAGAAAATAATCAGCGCTTTTCTTCAATAAAACGATTGATCTGACATGTGAAGTGAGCAGTTCCGCTTCTTTCGTGCTTACTTCAGCAAATGACTTGATTGCTTCCAAGTTTCGAGCCATTATAGCGAAGGGTTTCTCAGCCCGATGCTTAACAGTTCTAAGCTTGGTAACAGGTTCGGAGTTTGTGGTTGCAGTTGCTATGTGAAAGCCTCCATAACCTTTTATTGCCACTATGTAACCTTCTTGGAGTAGTTTGCCTGCTTCTTGAATTGGGTCCTGGCTGTCAACTCTTTGCCCATCATTAGCTGTTAAGTAGGCCTGAGGACCACACTTGGGACAGGCTACTGTTTGAGCGTGAAAACGACGATTAGCAGGAGAAGTGTATTCCTTTTGGCAGAAGTCGCACATAGCGAATTCCTGCATCGTTGTGTTTTGCCGATCGTAGGGCACCCTCTCGATGATAGTGTATCGAGGACCGCAATTTGTGCATGTGATGAAGAAATAGTTATAGCGTTGATCTTTTGAATCTCTCAATTCATCCATGCATTCGTTGCAAATAGCGATGTCAGGTGGAATAACAGAACCAGAGAGTTTTACTTCTTCGGAGCTTTTCACAATTGTAAACTTTTCAAACTTCTTTTCGTCTTTCACACGCCTTACTGTAATATCATGAATGCGAGCGAGAGGAGGCTTCTTCTGCACCAGGTCTTGAAGAAACTGTTCAACATCATCCTTTTTTCCTTCAACAATGATTTCCACATGGGCATCTCCTCGATTTCGAACAAAACCAGCAAGCTTGTTCTTTACTGCAGTTCGATAAACAAAAGGACGAAAACCAACGCCTTGAACGATGCCGCTAACCTTGATCTCAACTCGCAAAGGTTAGTTTGCTCCTAGAACTTGCAAATGAAAGTTGTGTTCCTCATAAATATATCGTAAAACCTGAATGGCTAAACAAAGGTTAAACGTGTCATCAAAAAGTGCATTTTACATTCAGCGGGCAAAATTAGGCTAAGTTATATAAGCACTTAGCAGCAACCTACATGAATAGAAGATTTCAGATTGCCTGTTGCCTGGGGTTATGGTGTTTTCTCTTGGAGAAGGTGAAAGTTGGGGTCTTCAAATGCGGTAACATAGGAACTTCTCCTCTGTTTGAACTTCTCCTCGACGAACTGGCTGACCGTCAAGATATCAAAATCCGAACAGTGTCAACAGGCTCAAAGATGAATGTCGAAGACGTAGAAGAAGCCCTGCCAAAAATCTTTGAATTCAAACCAAACCTTCTAGTTTCTATATCTCCAAACCCGTCTATATCAGGTCCAGCAAAGGTTATCGAGGACTTTTCAAAAAGTGGCGTGCCAAGTGTAGTTATCTCAGATGCCCCAGGGAAGCGCATTAAGGCAGAACTTGAAAAGCAAGGTCTAGGCTACATAATCATCACAGGCGACCCCCTCATTGGAGCCCGCAGAGAATTTCTTGACCCTGTAGAAATGGCAATCTTCAATTCAAACATCATCAAAGTTCTCGCAATTACAGGCGTTTATAGGATAATTCATCAAGAAATCGACAAATCGATTCACGCAGTCAAGATGGAGCTGAGTCCAGCATTACCCAGATTGATTATTGACGTCAATTACATTCGTGACAGATCTGATTTTGAAAACCCTTACGCAAAAGCCAAAGCAATAGCTGCTTATGAATTAGCTGAGAAAATAGCTGAGATTAATCTCCAAGCATGCTTCATAGAGAAAGAACGGGAAAAATATATACCTCTCGTTGCGAGTGCACACGAAATCGCTCAGATAGCTGCTAGACTAGCTGAAGAAGCGAGGGAAATAGAAAAGTACAGTGACACCTTGGTGAGAAAACCCCATTCGAAGGATGGAAAACCGAAAATTAAATCCAAATTGATGCTTCCCCCAACTCTAGATGAAGAATTCTATCGGAAAATGCCCAAAAAGTAAAACAATCTTCAGCAGTAAACGTTTAGCAAATTTTGTATATACGTTATGTATTCGTATATAAGGTATTGCGACCATGTATATATATTTCATTCTTTACCTATAAAACACGGTGGCAAAATTGAAAGTGCTAGAAATTGCACCCTTAAAAGATAAGAAATTAGCCGTATTGCTTGTTGAAAAAGAATATGAAGAACCATTCTGGATAACTGAACCATCCTCTACCCCACAATCCCAGATGCTGCGTTCCCTCTTCAGACCTTCCATTGCTTTCTACAAGTTCCTAGAGAACCTAACCAAGAAAGTTCATCCTGACTTTGCAACTGACGAGTTAGGCATGCGCTCGCAAAAGGAGTTTTACGAAGACAACATTTTGGCTCAACTATTTCGAAAAGAGAACATTCCTTTCTTTCCCGTCGATATTGACGGAAACGCCAAAACATACCTTGCAACAAGCCTAGACAAGAAGAGAGAGCTAAGAGACAGCGTACTAGAGGCTTTAACCAAACTCGACAAGAAGAAAAGCGAAAAGGATTCCCAGGAAAAAGAATACTTGGTTGCTTACGGTCAATGCTTACAACTTGAGATCGACGAGCAAGAGAAAGAGGTGAAGCTTCCCATAAGGGAAAGTTGGATCGTTATGGGTATCTTGGACCATGCTAAAGAATTTGATTCCAAAGAAGAGATAACCTGCCTCCACATATGCAGTCCAGAGCATGTAGACGGCGTCAAAAATCTTTTAGAATCAGTAGATGTCAGAGTTGAGATCCTTAAGCTTTCAAAGAAGATAGTTTCAACCCATGTTGAGACTCCAAACTCTGATGAACTTGCGAATCTATTAGAATCGATGCAGATTCAAGTGAAACCAGTCGTTAAAAGGGCTTCAGGGGATGCACCTTATCTTCTCTTCTACCTGGACACTGACAAGAAAGCCAGTCCCTTCGACATATGCATGGCATACGACGCGGGATACAACGCTGTCATACCTTACGAGAATGTAACTCCTGAGGACGGTAAAAGAATTGTTCAGGATGCCATATTTTCTAGAGGACCTAAAGCGGTCAAGCACACATGCTTCTTTATCGGAGGAAAAAACGCTGAAAAAGCTGAAGAAGTTTTCGAGGTTGTAAAAGACGCTATGTTTCCACCCTTCAAGACGAGTATAATAGTTGATCCTGGTGGTGCATACACAACAGCGGCTGCTATGGTTGCGAAAGTTGAGGATGCGCTTGTATCTCATAAGCTTGGTGACATAAAAGACAAAACGTGCGCAGTCTTGGGCACAGGAGCTGTGGGACAAATAGCTGCAGTTCTTTTAGCCAAACTCGGATGCACTGTTATGATTGCCAGCCTCAACCCGAACCGTACAGATGGAAAGGAATATGCAGAGAGTATTGCACGGCTTCTCTCCAGTAGATATGGAGTAAAGGTAAAAGGTGTCTTTGCACCTACAGGAGCCGAGAAGCTTGAGATCTTAAAAAAGGCTGATGTAATATTTTGCGCTGGTACAAGAGGTGTCCGTGTCATAGAGAAAGAAGCGTTGAAGGAACTCAAACTAGTGAAGGTCCTAGTTGACATAAATGCTATCCCACCCTTTGGAGTTGAAGGAATAAAACTGAAAGACGACATGAAAGAAATAGCACCTGGAATCTTTGCCATCGGAGCGCTCACAGTAGGCGACTTGAAGCATAAACTAGAAAAAGAGATCTTGAGAGAATCACGTACCAATGGAAAAGAGATATACAATTACAATCTGGCTCTGCAGCTTGCACGGAAACTGCTTCAAAAAGAGGTTCTTCCAGCGAAACTAACATTGACCTTGAGTTATCCACCTGCCAAGGTAGATTCTAAGTAGTCATCTTGTAAGCGCGGTTTATAGCTATCTCAGCTATATCCGCGGCACACTCAGCTATTCTTGTTATGTTGTCACGTATAGAACAGATCGCACAGATCACCAAAGAGTTCCTTTGTTTGTTCATAAATGCCTTTGTGGCTATCTCTCTGTCCAGATCGTCTATGGTGCTTTGCTGATCCAGTATCTCAACAGAAGGAGCGATATCCTTTGAGAAGAAAGCATTAACTGCTTTATCATAAAGGTTAACAGCTTCTGTGCCAGCATTGAACATGAGCTCTAAAAGGTGATCCGGTATCTTTTGTTGGCTTCCATTCAGCATTATTATGTGCTTCGCTATGTTGGCGGAATGATCTGCTGCATGCTCAATTCGATACACAAGAGTTTGGTGATCCATACAGTCTATAGGTTCTAAATCGAGTTGATTTGCCAAAACTGTATCTCTGGCAGCATTGCGAAGTAGTCGGAGAAGAAAGAAGGAAAAGTGATCAACATCATCATCGAGAGAAAACACAGACTTCGCTAGCATTATGTCTCGGTTCTTTAGGGAATTCAATGCGTCCCGACACATAGAAAGAGCGATCAAATGCATTCTATGGATCGCCGTTTTAGGTGACGCCTTTGACTCATCTATCAAGGTTTGGATCTGTATACTCTTAGCGTTAGACTCCATAATCCTCATGTAAAGCATCCTAACGATATTTCTAATCGCTTTTCTCTGCGCAACGGAGAATATCTTTTCCGACAATACTCGGATGCTCGTGTAACCATTCAGATAGCAGCCGATTATTCTTCGGGCAATTAGATTTTCTCTCTCGTCTGGGTCAATGTAGAGTGTGATCTCTCTAGCTTCTTTTTTCTTTTCGGCACTTGGAAAAACCACGAGTGAACGATCACGCTGAACGGCAAGAGAGACTACATCTCCTTGCTTTATTTCGTTCAGATTCACCCAATGTTTTGGAAGAGAGATTACAAGGGATGATCTGCCTAGGGACATTATTTTGCGTTCCATGACATTTCATCTCAATATTTGCTAGGTAAGTTCACATTAATACATGTTGAGGTCGATATATATTTACTCAATAAATTTAGCGAATTAATGTCTTGCCTTTTCTTTATTCTAGCATAACCGTTGTTTCTTTGATTAGACTTAAATTCCTTCAAAGGCTATTCTATCTTGAGAAGCTTGTGCCACAAAGAGAGAAATTATCTTAGTTCTTGCAAACATATTCTTGAAAGTGGTAATTCCTAATGGAGTGGCGGTGAATTGGCTGGATCTTACTCAAAATTGTTGGGAATTGTTGGTAAACCCAACACAGGGAAGTCCACTTTTTTCTCGGCGGCAACGCTTGCACCTGCGGAGATTGGCAGTTACCCGTTTACGACAATTAAGCCAAATCGCGGGATTGCCTATGTTAGGTCTCCTTGCGTATGTAAAGAGTTTAATGTGCAAGATGCTCCGGTGAATTCTCTCTGTTTAGACGGCATACGCTTGATTCCTGTTGAGCTAATTGACTGCGCTGGACTTGTGCCAGGTGCTTGGCAGGGTAGGGGTTTAGGCAACCAATTTTTGGATGAAATACGGAAGGCAGATGCTCTTATCCATATTGTAGATGCTTCGGGGGGTACGGATTCTGAAGGCAGACTGGGTAAGCCTGGGGCTCACGACCCGCTTGAAGATGTCCGTTTTTTGGAGACTGAGATAACCATGTGGCTTCTTCAGATACTTAAACGGGACTGGCTGAAGCTGGCTCGAACAGTTGAGTCTGGCGCAGGAGATTTGCTCTCTTTACTTGAAGAACGCTTAAGTGGACTTGCCATTAGGAGAGCTCACATTTTTGAGGCTGTGAGAAAAGCAGAGTTGAATGAGGATAAGCCTACTTCTTGGAGTGAAAAAGACCTTGTCAAATTTCTCGGCTCGTTGAGAAGTATTGCTAAACCCATGCTCATTGCCGCTAACAAGATTGACGTTGAACCGGCAGAAGGAAATGTTGAACGATTGAAAAAGTTAGAGCACATTGTTATTCCTTGTTGTGCAGAGGCTGAGTTGGCATTGAGAAGGGCTGCAGAGAAGAATTTGGTTGATTATAGGCCTGGAGATTGTAACTTCAATGTGTTAGAGCCTAGCAAGTTGACTGAAAGCCAGAGCAAGGCATTACAGGTTATAAAAGAGAAGATTCTGCTCAAGTTTGGGTCTTCAGGTGTGCAAGAGGCGATAAACATGGCTTTCTTCAAGCTTTTGAATATGATAGTTGTTTATCCTGTAGAAGACCTTGAGCATCTTTCTGATCATCAGGGGCGGGTGCTCCCAGACGCTTATCTAGTGCCATATGGGACGACGGCACGGCAACTCGCTTACATTATTCATACTGAGTTGGGAGAAGGCTTCATCTACGCAGTTGAGGCGCGTGAGAGGAAGAGAATTGGAGAAAACCACGTATTGAAAGATAGAGACGTGATCTCCATAGTAAGCGCTAAAAAAAGAGCTTAGGTGACTTCATGCGCCGAACCTTCTTTTTCGCTTCTGGTATGTTCGCACAGCACGAAGCAAATCTATTCGCCGAAAACCCGGCCAATACACGTCCATAAAACAGAGTTCACTATAAGCGCTCTGCCATAACAAAAAGCCACTGAGGCGTTCTTCGCCAGATGTCCTTATGATGAGATCTGGATCTTGCTTAGGCAGATGTGCCGTGTATAGATGATTCTCGAAGACACGTTCAGTTATTACTTCTGAGGTCAATTCGCCGTTTTCAATCTTTTGCGCAATCTTCTTGGCAGCGTCTACTATTTCGGCTCTTCCCCCGTAAGCTAACGCTACGTTTAGAAAACGTTCATTGTAGTCTTTTGTAGCTTCTTCAGCTTCTTTTATCAACTTCTGAAGCTTCGGAGGCAGAAGACTGCGTCTGCCAATGACTTTCACTCTAACCTTATTCTTGTGGATGCGCTCATCGGTTAGAACTTCCCGCAGTTTTTCCTCCGCTATCTTCATAATCGCCTCAATCTCAGGTCTTGGGCGCTGAAAATTTTCAGTGGAGAACGCATAAAGCGTGATCGACTTCACCTTTAAATCCAGGCACCAATCTAGGAGGTTCTTAATCTTTTCCGCTCCAAAGTGGTGACCAACCCAGGGATTCAGTGCCTTTTCAGAGGCCCATCGGCGGTTTCCGTCAAGTATAATGGCTATGTGTTCTGGAACGTCGCCTTCTGTTTTCACCTGATAGCCGAGCCATTTTTCATACACTTTGTAAACGCCGATGACTGAAAGTAGAGTCTTTAACATCCTTAATCCCGTAATTTCGCGTCCCTAAGGGCGTGGCCACAGGGGCAGCGACGTTTCGCTGGTAAATGCTTGATGGTCTCTCTTAAAACTTGCTGAACAAGGGGCGTCTTTTCTCGAGCCATAGCATTCACCTCGTCGGCTGTAAGTCTTTTTTGGATTCCAGCAGCCATGTTAGTGATAAAACATAGGGTTGCATAGCACATCTCAAGCTCCCGCGCCAGCACAGCTTCAGGTATCCCCGTCATTCCAACCACATCGCAACCTATCTGTCGAAACATTTCGATCTCTGCGGGAGTTTCGTAGCGAGGACCTTCTGTGCAGACTAGGACAGCTCGGGCTGGGACTTTCACTCTGTTCTTCCGTGCGGTTTTGATGAGCTCAGACCGTATTTCAGGGCAGTAAGGCTGAGAAACGTCGATGTGAGTAACTGGGGCATCATTGTAGTAAGTAGACCGACGAAGCTTGGTGAAATCAATGAAATCGTGGGGCACAACGAAGCCTCCAACTTCGAAACTGCGTTTTATGGCGCCAACCGCGTTCGTGGCGATTATGCGCTTCACTCCAAGCTTGTGCAGAGCGTAAATGTTTGCGCGATAGTTCACTTTGTGAGGAGGAACTGAATGATGCAGACCGTGACGAGGCATTAAGGCAACAGTTTTTCCTTGAATGCCTCCTATGGATATGGGGGGTGCAAGACCGTGAGGGGTTCCAATTCTGAATTGTTCCCCGCTGGTCAATAAGGTTTCTAGGCCTGTTCCGCCGATGACGGCTACTTCAACTTTCTTCAACTTTGTCTTCTGTCTCCCCAGTCTCCTCTAGTTTTCCAGGCTCCTCTTCCTTCGCAAAGAGATCTGCATATTTTCTATGAAGCAAAGAAGTAATCAGGACAGCTAGAACAGCCCAGATTATGCTGATAACGATGGTGAAGACCAGTCTCCCGTAGGCTTGTGTTGGAGTGATTAGGATTTGTGAAGCTTCATAGAAGACTTGAGACGACCAAGCAACTACGACTACAACAACTATTGTGCGCCACAGCCTGTTGTCTCGTTCGAAAAACCAGCGGAGGGCTCTGCCAGAAAGCAGAATGCATATGCCGATTACCACAAGTATGATCGAGTGCGCGATAAACCAGCCTAGAAGCTTTGGAAACAAGCCCGCCCAATCGCTTAGGATTAACGGGGGGTTCGGTAGACTCGATACATATGAGGATGTTTGGCTTAAGCCTTGATAGAAGCCAAGTCCAACTAGG
Organism: uncultured Candidatus Bathyarchaeia archaeon; assembly: GCA_964347555.1. Classification (GTDB taxonomy): domain Archaea; phylum Thermoproteota; class Bathyarchaeia; order Bathyarchaeales; family Bathyarchaeaceae. The sequence continues at coordinate 15,769 of CAYFZT010000016.1, forward strand.
AGAACTCCTGCAACCGCAGAGAAACCTGCTATCTGAACTGGAAATGGAGGCGGCGTGTACTCTCTTATCCATATGTAAAGGTTTTTGGCAACTTTGTCGAGTCCGAAACCTTTCACGGCGAGGAAGAAGCCTAAGACGAGAAGGAAGGCGATCCATGTGCTTCCCAACATTCCGAGTGCGGTCATAATTCCGAGTACAATTAGGAGGATTCCTGGCAGGCCGAGGGCTAGTCTTGCATAGCGGCGGTTTTCAAAGAGCATTTTTATGTATCTGGAGAAGATCCATGCGGTTTCTTCGATGGATTGGCTGTGTCTGACTGTGATTCTGCGGACTGAGGTTACTGGAACTCGTGACTGAATGAGGGGTAGAATGGCTTCGTCGGTGAATCCGTCTACTACTAGCACGATGTCGGTGGCTGGAAAAGTCTTCAGCAGCGCATTGAATTCGGATACGAGTTTTCTGTCTGCTCCTACTCCTCCAAGTTCTGACCCTGCTACGGTTGCAATTTGGTATTGGCCTTCTTCTTTTCCTACGGTTTCGGTTAGTCGGTCGAAGATTCTCACGGCTTCGAAGATGGCGTTTGCGTCTGGTTCTTCTGGGTCTCTTAATGCTAGGCTAACGGCGGCGTGTATGTTTTCTTCTCTGCCTATGACGGGGGTTTCTATTTTGGCTTTGACGCCTAGGTCGTCGTCTCGGTCGACACATAGAACTAGAGTGCGCTCTACTTTTTTTGTGGTTTTCACCACATTGTCTCCTTATCTTATTGCCCACTTCTCACCTAGGCGGGTTCCCGAAGTTGAATTTTGAATTATATCCGTTTTCATGAGATAAAGCCTATTCTAGACTTGTCGCAAATTATCCTATTGTGACCCTAGTAATAAAATTTTATGAATTCACAATTGACACAAACTCGATGTGCATCAGGTGAAAAGTTGAAGTGGACAACAGAATAAGTTGTAAGGCATGTTATTTCCTGGCTAGCGTATTCCTATTGATGCTATGAAAAAACCGATCAACGTTTGGATTAATAGCATAAAGAACCATGTCAATGCTTCTGTGAAGCCGGGTAAGCCTGTAGATGCTTGAGTGAAGAAAGCTAAAGTCGGGTTGGGTAAAAGTTCACCTAAGACTGTTGTTATAGTTCCAATTGTTAGACTAGCCTGCAAATAGGAGTTTAAAAGCAAGGCAATGCCGAAAATGACAAGTCCGTAGCCGAATAATAAACGCACCATACTAACTGGTTCAATTTCGATTTTTGACATTTTCATCCACTTATCTACCTACACAGCATCATAATGCAAAAATAGTTTGTGAAAACTTGTTATAGAAACAACTTCTACATAACAGACTGCTTAATTTTGTGGACCGGGCGGGATTTGAACCCGCGGCCTCCGCCGTGCGAGGGCGGCATTCATACCACTGAACTACCGGCCCACTCCTCAACGTTTGAACACGCCCTTTAAATATTAAATCTTTTGAAAGCAACTTCATCTCAAGAAGTTTATTAAGCATATCTTGACGATTCAAACATGACATTACTACAATACTAAAACAAAACAGTTTACTGTGCAGGCATAGTAACTAGGAAACTAACGAAACGCATATTTCCTTTAGTAGTGGAGACATCACCCGAATTTTCCGCGCGCGATTTTGGTTGAGATAGGCTTTTAAGATTTAGCGGTAAATTAGAAATTGTAACTGGGGGTTAATATGGAGTAGTAGTTCTTTGTCTTCTGATAAGTCAAGGTTTGTTGTTCCGAGTCCTCGTCCCGCTGCCATAAGAGAAATTGAGCTTATCGACAGAGTTGAAGAGATGCGTCTTCTCAGGGAGGCTGTTGATAGGGCGATTCGTGGTGAAGGGGGAGTTGTTTTTCTGTATGGAGAGGCCGGGATCGGTAAGACAAGGCTGGCTAGAGAGTTAGGGGCTTATGCACGTTCGTGTGGCATGCAAGTTCTATCTGGCAGATGCCCGGCATTGTTCAGGATGGATGGTGTTCCTCCCTACGTCCTA
>CAYFZT010000016.1:17789-18452 GCA_964347555.1 uncultured Candidatus Bathyarchaeia archaeon
GGGGCCCCCGAACCGGCACCGACCAGGATCTTATCTTTCCACGAATCGCCGATCTGTACAGCACGGCTGGGCAGCACGACGATTATCTCGCTCAATGTGTTTTTTATTGTCTGCTCGCCAAAGCCTGGAAAGTTTTTTATCTGCTCTTTTAGAGCTTCCCTCCTTTTCGCCCTGGATCCATATTTTCTATTGAGTCTATCTATGGCTTGTTTTGCTTTTTTCCTCAGTCTTTTCTTCTCAGCCCAGAGCACAGCCGAGACAGGCTTTATGAAGCAGTTTCACAATTTATCACCAACATTTCTAAAGAAGTTCCCTTGCTAGTCATTCTTGACGATTTGCAGTGGACCGACAAGTCTTCGCTTCTGCTGCTACATTATTTAGCCCGAGGAGTCTACAAAGAGTCCATGCTCTTATTAGGCGCTTATCGTGACACCTATGTTGATGAGAAAAATCCTTTATCTCCCGTCTTGACGGAATTGAACAGAGAACGTCTACTTCAATCCGTCCCGTTGAAACGCATGTCCTTAGATGATGTCTCAGAGATGATTAAGCGAACACTGGATCAGGACGATATTCCAAAGGAATTTTGTGAACTGATCTATGAGAAGACTAGGGGCAACCCGTTCTTTGTTGAAGAAGTAATGAAGTCTCTGAAGGAAGAGG
>CAYFZT010000017.1:0-15286 GCA_964347555.1 uncultured Candidatus Bathyarchaeia archaeon
TCAACAAGATTGAAAAGACGTTTGTGTTTTTAAGTTTTCGGAAACCTAACTATTCAAAGAAGCGTATCTACGTACTAAAAATATATGAATGTCCATTAGAACTAATTTGCTATTTTTAAGAATACAACTGAGATGCCCCAAAAAAAGTAAAAGCTCCTTTCTCTCTCCTCCCCCTACCTTATTGTCTCAAAGATATTTGTCCCTTGTGGAATTATTTTCTAGAATCTTAAATCACTGGTTTGTAACATAGAAAATAAAAGTACAAATTATCTAGTTTAGATCAATCTTAGTAGGCGAGGAAACTTTGCAGGTCATCATACAGAATGCAAGCTTTAAAGATTTAGAAACACTTTACGAAATCGAAAAAGAATGCTTTACGTATGAAGCTTTTTCCAAGGAGCAAATAGCGTATTTTTTGAAAGCTCCTGAAGCTGTAAGTCTCGTGGCATATGTAGATGATAAAGTTGCTGGGTTTATTCTAGGATTAACTGAGCAACATGAGAAGTTACAGGTGGGCCACATATGCACAGTTGACGTTGCTTCCAGATATCGAAAATTAGGAGTTGCACGAAGACTCCTTGATGAAATAGAGATGGCTTTCATTAGAAAAGGAGCTGAAAAGTGCCTTATAGAAGTCCGCGTTGACAACGTTGTTGCACGAAAACTTTACCGAAAACTCGGTTACATTGAAGTCGGGAAGTTGAAGGATTACTATGCAAGAGGAATCCATGGAGTTCAGCTTAAAAAAGAATTAAAGACCTGTTAGTAATAAAAGGCTTCAATCTGGCCATGTCGTTTGCCTACTGACCAAAGATATAGCTTTGTTTTCTCATCCAGTTCTCTTCTTAAGTTCGCATCTATAGCTTCCACAAGAATAAGTTCTCCAGTTGCGGCAATCGTGCAGCCAGGCATGACGTGCCCCCCGAAAACTTCGCCTTTCATGTTTGAAACAGCAATGTGTGCGTGAACATGAAGTGTCTCCTCTTTAAGAGATATGTTACCGATACACGAGACAATTTCAAGAGGCTCAGCCATATTGATAGGCTGGTATTGCCCTTGATTGAAAAACCCCATTTTAGCTTTCTTCAAAGTTCCAATGAGCATGAAAAATCCAGCTTTAACTCCACTTTTCTTTGCAGTTTGATTGATAGCCTCAAGTAAGTCTTCATCTTCAAAGAGTCTAGCAAAAATCATCTTTCCAGCTTTTGCTTCAACTAACTTCATGTTTTCCTCTCCTAACTTAGGACAAACTTGAAGGCTTTTCAAGATTGTGGTAAAAAAGCTCAATTACAAGTTAGATTTTGAACACAAATTATAAATGGAAGCGTTCAAGTGTAACGTATGATTTGAGGAGAAAAGCCTGTATGGTTAGGCGTTCCCGAGAAGAAGCTCAACGCATGCTTAAAGCATTCGCTGTACTTGTGAAAAACACAACATGGAAATGCGGCAGAGTTGAGCGACTCGTTGTCAACCACTTGAGAGAGCAGCTTAGAAAGTTTGGGAAGGCTCAGTCGCCTGTCAGAGAGATGCTGCAAAGATTCAAATTGAAAGGGAAACAGAAAAGCGAGTTTTTTGATGCTATAAAGCGCTTGGAAAAACGCCGCATAATCAAAATCGTGAAATTCTAGGATAATTGCTTGTTTCTGAACAGTCTACATTGTTTCTTGGATCTTAGTTTTATGGTTAAACATAGAAGGTCTCTGGTCGTCTTTCCTCTTTTTTCTTCCTGACCACTTTTCTGGCTTTTAATCCTTTCTCGGCTCCTAACTTTGTCGCGTCCAAATCATATTCTATGAAGGAATGAGTAAACTCGGACAGTCTTTTGTTCATGTCCTCTAAATCTTTTTGAGAGAACCTAGTCATGATTTCAGGTGAATTCACCCATTGCATCCAACCTAGTAAGCTCCTCTGCAAGACACTCAACAGAAAACTTATGGACCTTACTAGCTCTAAACGATCTTTTCCCTTGGTCTCCTCTAACTTTTTTATCTGCTCCAAAATCTTCTCGGAAGTCGTAATCCATCTTTCACTCAAAGACATTATCCTCCTATTTTTCGCAGCTATCCTCCTAAAGAGCTTCTCCCGATATAAAGGTTAAGAAGACCTAACTTGCTACTATCGAGAGAATTGTTTAGTTTGCAAAGTTCAGTTCCACGTTGACTTTTCCCTTTAGGATAATTCTGCTGTCAGCGAACTCGGAATAATACGCGTAAACCTCAACTCCTCTTGCAATAGCTTCTCGAAGAATTTTTCCAAACAATGGATCCGTTTCGTCGTTGGTAGAGAACACATGAGCGTCAGTTCTCTGAATTATGAACAGCATGCATGCTCTATAGCCTTCTTCCTTTGCTTTCATCAGGTCCCTCACATGTCTCCTTCCCCTCTTGGTCTCTGCATCTGGAAACAAGGCTACACCGTCTTTCACCAGCGTGCACGACTTCACTTCCAATAAACACCTCTGAAACTCGTTGGCCAAAAAGAAATCGAATCTTGTGTGCCCATAAGGGAATTCAGGCTTTACTATATGATATCCCGAAAATTCTTCAATATTTTGGTTTCTCAAAGCTTCTGAAACCAGTCTATTGGGCACTCGAGAATCAACCGAAACCAGCTGACCGTTGACGAAAACTCCAATTAGGTCATGATTGGTTTTCCGTTTCTTTTTTAAGACTTCTTTGAGAAGAACTGTGGTTCCAGAGACTAAAAGCTCATGCATTCTTCCAGGATTCGGCAGAAAAGCTGGTAAAATCTTATTTTCTACTTTCACGAGGGCTAGGAAACGGTTAGGTCTCTCCTGAAAAGTGCCTCTAATGGTTTTTCCTCTGATCTTTATGAAGCTATTCAAACCTAAATTTCCGATAAGTGAATCTTCTATAGGCTTTCGCTTAATTTAGCTCTGTAGTCTTATTTTTCTAGAAGTTTTGTGAAAGTGTCGTGATGTCCCTCTTCATCGGCTAGTATCTTTTCGAAAAGTCTTCGGGTTGTGCTGTCACCTTCTTTGTCTGCAGTTTTAATGGTCTTTTTGTAGAGGGCTATTGCCTCTTTTTCGGCTTTTATGTCTGTTTTGAGCATTTCTTTCAGGCTCCCACCTATGAAGATTGGGGCTGGTTTTGTCGTTGGTGTTCCGCCCAAATACGCCAACCTTTCCGCAATTTCTTCCGCGTGCTTCATCTCCGTAATAGCTATCCTCTTAAAGATGTCCTCAACGGCGACACTTTCTATACCAGTAACCTGGACATGCTGCCACATATATTGTATGGACACTTGTATCTCTCTGGCTATTCCGTTGTTCAGTAGCTCCAATAATTGTTTAGATGCCATTCACATACCTCCTTGTATTACTCGGAAAGAAACTTTTTCTAGATTGCCTCACTTATATAAGTTTTCCAAAGCTGCCTCTTGTTAATCATCAACTTTTTGTTGCCTTTCTGCTTCAATTTCAAGTTTTCTTGCAAGTCTATGATACTTTTCGTGAACTCCTGTTCCAATTTCTCTTCGTTCAAACTCTTCGAACTCATCAAGAAGATTCTTCTGGTCTTCCTCCTGAAGGGTTCTATCCGCCATAGGATACAAGATATTATCTTCTTTGTAGATATGCTGTGAGAGAAGATTCACGTATTTTCTCGCATTTTCAATGATGTCACTTTTTGAAGACGAGTTTCCACCTTTGTAACTTTTAATGGCATCGGCCATGGCTTTTACATAACTTCTTCCTAGATCGTGTTCTGAAAGCATAACAGCGATAGGCCCACTGTTCTTTGAAAATCCATGCTTCGTCATAAGTTGGAATAAACGGTCTTCTTCTTTGCCGTGATGGCACTTGTCTGCAAAATTTCTTATGAACTCTATACTCTCCTCTAAGAACTCGATGTTTACTTCCTCATTTTTCTCCAGTTTATGTGCGAAGGAGTCAAGTGCTTTCAATACTTTCTCGATGAGTCGATGTTCTTCCTTTAAAACTTCTGTTGCTTGCATCTTCAACCCCCCGTGTTAATGCTTCCTTTGCTTAATTATTTCCCTGCATTTATCTGCGTACTCACACCAGTCTGAACAAGATTGTTCCTTTCCAGGTCTGCCGAATTCCTTATTGCATGATGTACAGATTCCGACGTCTTCGTCGCTCCAGATTTCCACACTTCCGCCGCAGCTGGGACACGGAGAATACTCAGGCGTTGGTCTCATAAACTTGCTTATTCCTGGACATGTTTCATAGTTGGATCCTGACAGTTTTTTCACCTCTCTCTGGTAATCTTTTCACCCTTTATGCTAATGATTTCCTGTTTTAGAGAAATGTCTTTTTCCGAAGAGTCTACGGCTTCCTTAACAAGGCGATATAATCCAAAGCAACAAGGAACCTCCATGTTAACCACGGTTACGCTTCTAACATTGGTTCTCTTGAATATCTCAGTCAGCTTCTCCTTATAGAACGCAGCATCATCGAGTTTAGGGCATCCTACTACAAGGGTTCTGCCCTTCAAGAAGTCGCTGTGAAAATTGGCGTAAGCAAAGGACACACAGTCTGCAGCTATTAAGAGTTCAGCATTCTCAAAGAACGGCGCATTAGGCGGTACTAATGTCAATTGCACGGGCCACTGGGAAAGCATAGACTTCTTTGTCTCTTGAACGTTCACAGTTTTCTTTTCTTTTGCTTTCTCAAAGCGCATCACTTTCGCGGATGGGCAAGGTTCGATTGCTGGAGGAGCATGATGAACTGTGGAAATACTTTGAACTAGCGAAGGCTGGTGTATTGTCTTTAAGCGCTCCTCCACTGCTTCTTCACTGAATTCTTCTGCATCCCTCTTTTCAATGGTTATTGCTCCTTGTGGACATTCACCTAAGCAAGCACCTAAACCGTCGCAGTATTTGTCACTGATTAGTTTGGCTTTTCCGTCAACTATCTGTAGAGCTCCTTCGGCGCAGGCGGGTATGCACAGTCCGCAGCCGTTGCATTTTTCTTCATCGATTTTAACTACGCTTCTCAAGACCACTTGTTCCTCACCTCAATGACGAGTAAAGTAAATCGAATCTGAAGCTTTTTTCTTCTTTAGTTCATGAAGATCTTTATCCTGTAGACATTTTCCTCCAGTGGGACAATATTTATCGGCGTGATAACCAAATATCTTGAACAGTGGCTCCATCGTTTCCTTGTTCAAGGAATAAAATCGTTTCTTCTGTTTTCTTTCTGAAAAGACAAAACTGCATCTCTCTAAAGGTTTGAGATTGTGTGAAATCATGCTCTGTTCTTGATCTAAGGCGTCAGATATCTCGGTTACGTTTCTAGGTCCAGATAGGAGGAGCTCTAAAATGGCTAGTCTCGTTGGATTGGCTAATGTGGAAAAGAATTGGTAACAAGTTTCGCTCATGTTGTGTTTCATGGACGACACCATGAATTTTGTTTCATATGAAATATTATTCATAGTTATCTAATAAGCATTGCGGTGCAGAAATCAACGATTAAAAAAACACGTCGATCATAAAGTTTAATTAAATTTTAGACTAATCAGTTTCGGGAGGTGGTTGAATGGGTTGTTGGAGATGGTTTAAAGGAGTCCTAAAGGAGGCAGGTATAGAAGTCACTGACCAGAATAGAGAGAAAATTGATGAAGTAATTCACGAAGTAATTGGTAAAACCTCTATGTACGAGCGTTGCTCAGGCGACTGGAAGAAAATAGGTAAAGAGATCAAAGCCGATGTAAATGAGAAAAAGAAATTGATTAAGAAGTTACAGGCAGCCTTGGCTTGACCTACATGCACGTTCGTGTCTAATGTCTTGGATTCCAAAGATTTATAACAGTGTTATAGTAAACTTTAGGTTCACATGAAAAACCAAAAGAAGGAATGATAAAACATGCCCGAAAGAAAGAAGTTAGCGTTAGTAGTTCACAGTGGCACTTTGGACAAGCTTTTCTGTGCTTTCATACTTGGTTCCACCGCAACTGCCATGGACATGGAAGCTCACCTCTACTTCACCTTCTGGGGTCTCAACATGCTCGTTAAGGGAGCTTTAGAAAAGGCTGGGTTACCCGCCACATACAAACACATGGAAGAACAACTGAAAAAGAAACTGAAAGAGATGAAATACCCAACGCCTTACGATATGCTCAAAAGAATGAAGGCAACAGGACTGTTAAAGATCTATGCCTGCAGCCCAACCATGGAGATGTTCGGAGTCAAGAAAGAAGATCTTATTCCAGAAGTAGACCAGATAGCAGGCGCAGCAACATTCCTCGACCTTGCCTCAACAGCTGACATAACTCTCCTCATTTAGCATCTGCTCTGCCCGGTTGAATAGGAAAACCACGCGTGCATCTCCTCTCTTTTTTCTGAAGCAACAGACTTTACTTTGTCACCTTAACAACAATCTCTTTCCAATCTTTCTTTATGCCACGCAAAGATGTCACTGCTCCTACAAGAGTCCCGCCTAGTATTTGGATGACGAACTCGTTAAGAGCAACATCCTTACCGTCAACACGAAGTTCAACGTCCACATGCATCACCTGATAAAGCTGTTTGATTTCAAGCCTAAAGACTTTCTGTAAAACTATTTAGCCATTAAGAACTCGCAATAAGGATAATGGCTTGTTGCCGTCGGAGTAACTCTGAAATTTCATCTTGGTATATCAATCTAATGCCTTCTCGTCATCCGGCAAAAATAAAGTAGTGCAAACAGAAATAAAAACTAATGCTCGTGCATTCAAATTTATCTCCGTGTCAAGATGAAGGAGGCTAATAGATGAAGAAAGAATTGGAGACCGAAACTGAAACTGAGATTAAAAGTAGAGTGTTAAAGATAATTGAACTATTGGAAACGGAGCATCCAGACGCAAAGATAGCCCTAAGCTACACTAATCCGCTAGAGCTCTTGGTTGCAACAATTCTCTCAGCTCAATGCACAGACAAAAGGGTAAACGTGGTTACGAAGACTCTCTTTTTGAAGTACCGAAAAGCGGAAGACTACACCAATGCGGATTTGAAAGAGCTCGAAAAAAACATAAGACCTACAGGCTTCTACAGAAACAAGGCTAAAAACCTCAAGAAATGTTGCCAACTCCTAGTTGAAAAGTTCAACTCTCAAGTTCCAAAGACAATGGAGGAGCTGCTTGAGTTGCCTGGAGTTGCCCGAAAGACCGCAAATATTGTCTTGCCAAACGCTTACGGTGTCATTGAAGGAATTGCAGTAGACACTCATGTCCGCAGACTCGCCCGAAGACTAGCACTCACAACGCAGAAAGATCCGAATATAATAGAGAGAGATCTGATGAAAATCGTTCCAAAGACTCGATGGATGCGAATCGCGGATCTGCTGATATTTCACGGTAGAAGAGTTTGCATGGCAAAGAAACCTAAATGCGAAATATGCGTGCTTAACAAGCTATGTCCCTCAGCCTTCACATTTGACTAGCTCAAATGACCAAGTAAAAAGGGCGATAATTCACCGCAGAAGTTTGAACACGAAATCTGTTAGACATTCGAAGGGCGTGCCAATCAGCTTGTAGATGCGAGTTCCCAGGTATTTCCTCAACTTAAACTGCACCGTTGCTTTAAGGATGGCAAACTGGAGCTTGGCTTCAGAAAAACCGGAGTGAAACAGTAGTTTGTGCTCTGTAAGTCGCAGGCGTTTAGGTTCTGCCCAGTCGTCCAATATCATTTGGTCCTTCATTCTCTCGTATAGAGGTGTTCCAGGAATCGGATAAGGCAAAGTAAACGACAGATAATCCAAGGGAAGTGAAGACGCAAACCTCAAAGTGTCCAGAACAGTTTCATCTGTTTCACCTGGATAACCGACAATGAAGAAGGCACCGACTTGGATTCCTGAATGTTTGGCCACTTGTACTGCCTTCCTGGCTTGTTTGGTTGATGCCCGTTTATTCATCAAAGCCAAAATCGAATCATTTCCAGACTCCGTGCCAAAAAACATGCGGCCACATCCTGCTTGTCTCATCTTGTCGGTCATCTTCCTGTCTATTGTATCCACCCGTGACAAGCATTCCCAATCGATTTTAATGCGCCGTTGAATGATCTTATCGCATACTTCAATGAGCCTTTTACGGTTTAAAGTGAAACAGTCGTCTGCAAACCAAATCCTCTTGTACCCAAGTGTAAGCACTGTTTCTATTTCGTTTACAATGTTCTCCGGAGATCTGGCTCTGAACGTGTTGCCAAAGATCGCTTGGCTACAGAAGTCGCAGCGGAAGGGACACCCCCTTGAGGTTATCAGAGACGTAATCGTGTAGCCGAATTTTTTAAAATAATGGTTCTTGTAGGCTTGGTTGTCAAACAACTCTCTAGCGGGAAATGGTATGTTCTCCAGATCCTGAATAAATTCTCTTGGAGGAGTAAACTTTAACTTGCCCTTATTCTTAAAAGCAATTCCCTGCACCCCCGAAAAATCGGCATCCTTCTCCACTTCACGAACGAGTTCAAGCATTGTTTCCTCGCCTTCTCCGATCACGACAACGTCAAAATCTTGTAGAAAATCCTCTGGATTCAGAGTAGGCAGTGGTCCACCGACTACAAGCAACTCACAGTTTTCTCTAAGTAATCGACCCATCTGTAGAGCTATATTCTTCATTGAAAACATTGAGTAAATGCCGATTATTTGTGGGTTTGAACGCCAAACCTTTTCCAATGCTTCTCTTTGAGTGAGGAATGTGCAATCCACAAGGTCAACTGAGATGTTGTGCTTTTTGAGATAGGCGGCTATGTAGCCCAATCCTAAAGGTGGAAACCTGAAAATCGACTTATCATTGAAGGGACGAAAATATGGATAGACCAGCGTGACAGTTGTCATCTCAACGCTTAGACTCCCAAAATGTCAATGTTATATTCGAAAATATCACTTGCCGAGTTGATTTCGTAGTCCAGTCCAATCCATTCTATGCGCCCCTTCATAAGTTCTCTGCCTCTACGCAGGATAGAGTTTTTTGTCTTCCATAAACGAAAGCCAACTTTACCTTGTATATCCATTATGCTTGCCCACTTTGCTTCAATCTTTTCCCAAACTCCTATTTGTTCATCTACTAGGCTGGTGTTCTTTGAGTCGATGTATCTTCTGAAAAAATTCGAACCCTGCTCATTTAGTACAACAATTTTTTGAAGGTTTCTTTTCTTCACATGACTAAAATCTACCTTTACAAGGATGCCACATTGACTTATGCCATAAGTCACGACTACTCTACCAACGGGCATGGTCTTTACAAAGCTGTCATGAACACCCAACTTCCTTGATAAGCTAGTCGACATAAGAGGTCGAATATGCCTGTGCTCCCGATAAAGCTCAGCTAAATACTTGGATATTGCACGCAGTTTTTGATTTGTCAATTCGATTTTTCCAATGCTCTTTTTCTTCAGACTATCCATCAGGAATTCTTTTCGGATTACCTGAAAGTCATCTTGTTGCGATATGTAAAGGTGAGATGATCCGGAAAAATATGTTTGATCAGAATAAAGCAGAACGGGAACCCCGAACCCCGTTCCTTCCTCTACCATTTCTACCCTCTTTTTTGCCAAGATCAACCCTTTCTGCAAATTAGCTATGAGCAAATTATGGGGTCGAGGACTTGAATAGATCCGAAGAGCCAGAGAACTTGAAAGAGGAATTTCGACCTTATCAACTTTCGAGAATTTAGAATCACATCCTAAGGTTATTGGCGTTTTTGAAAGCATCGAAAAATTTCCTTTTTGCTGTTCTTCAAAGACTTGTAAAGTTGGAATTTTTAAGAGTTTCCAGTTTTTTAAGCCTATCGTTCTTTCTGTGAATACTTATAAACTAATACAGTTTATTTTGATATCATGTCTGGATTACTTGGTACAAGGGCATCGCTTGCAGCTGATCTGAATCTGTTACTCCAATTGATCGTTCTTGTTATCCTCATTGTCGGGATCAAGCTTGGAAAGGAAAAGACGCAGAAGAGCCTCAAAACACATGAAAACGTTATGATTATAATGGTTGTACTGATCGCCATAGGATTTTTTACAGTGATGCTTCCTTCTTTTGTATCGAATTTTTCAGCGGTCTTGAAGGAACCTTTCACAATTGGTTTTCCGTTGACATCTATTCATGCACTCTTCGGGATTTTAGCTGAAGGTCTTGGTATAGTACTTGTCTTCAAGAAGTTTGGCAACGTCATATTGTGGATGAGACTCACAGCGACACTCTGGCTAATTGCTATAATCTCTGGGATCGCGTTCTACATAATATACTATGTAATTTAACGCCCTCTGCTAGGGTAAAACGTACACGAAAAAGTTAAAACACGCCCAGTTACAAATTTTCCTCTGGTCAGGTGAAAAACATGCAAAGTAAAGTAGATGTTGGTCAGAAGGCGACTGATTTCATTTTATATGACACCGATTTGAAACCTCGAAGGCTAAAAGAATTCCTTATCAAGAAGGTCGTATTAGCCTTCTATCCTGGTGCTTTCACCTCAGTCTGCACAAAGGAGATGTGTACCCTCAGAGATTCTCTGGCTAAGCTGAGCACCCTGAAGGCTCAAGTGATTGGAATAAGCGTTAATGACCCTTTTTCGAACAAAGCTTTCGCCGAAGCAAACATGCTAAACTTTCCCTTGTTGAGTGACTATAATCGGGAAGTTGTGAAGCTTTATGGCATTCTGGCAACCGATTTCGCAGGACTTAAAGGCTACACAGCTGCTAAACGTTCAGTTTTCATTCTGGACAGTAAAGGCACTGTACGTTACAGATGGATATCCGAGGACCCACGAGTAGAACCAAACTATGATGAGATAGAGAGGGCTCTGGAAGAGATTGGCTAAGCAACACTGTTTTAAAGCAGAATTATGTTACTTTTTCTCCATCAAGACTGAATAGAAGTATCTTGTGTAGCCGTCTCCTTCAACTGAAGCTACATGTTCGATGTTTCTGATTTTGAACAAATTCGAGAAAAGCCGTATTATCAGTTCTTTAGTGAAATGATTCCATGCAGGACCATTTTTGTGGCTGAAGCATACCATTAGATAGGAGCCTCCTTTTTTCAAAACTCGGTGTATGCCCCTAATAAAGAGGTTTCTATCTTCCACCTTCACGTGGTGAAAACATCCCATATCAAAGACAAAATCGAACTCCTCGCCCTCAAAAGGAAGACTCAAAAAATTCTCTACTTGGAACCGAATGTTCATGTTTGCTTTCGAGGCTTTTGCCTTTGCATAGCTAACTGCCTTAGAAGAGATATCTATTCCAGTTACTTGAAAGCCCTTTTTCGCTAGATAAAGTGCATTGGTTCCCGCGCCGCAACATATGTCTAGTGCTTTTCCTTTAGGTATTACGCCTTTTTCGACTAGCTCCACTAGAACTTTTCTCGGTTTGCCAAGTTCCCAAGGCAATACTTCGAGAGGATACTTTCGATAGATCCGGTCCCAGTCTTCGTAGTCAGAGTCCATATGACTGCACCAGCTTGTTATGTGTAAAAGCCTAAAGTGGTGGTTCGTTTATGGAATAGGGAACCCAGAGATAGATATAAATATGCCTCATGTCATGATAAGTCTGCTGATTAAACAAAATGAATTAAAAAAAGAGCAATAGGTGATAAATCTTGTCTGAAAAGGTTGTTATACCACCACACATGTTTGCGTGCCTTGATGACAAAGGTGTTAACTATCTCGTAGAGGTCGAATTGCCTGGAGTTAAGAAAAAAGACATAGAACTCAGCATGCACGAGGACATAATCCACGTACAAGCAGACAGAAAAGACTTAGAATTCCATGGACACATGCATTTTCCATTAAAAGTCAATCCTAAAAAAGCCAAGGCACAATTCAACAGCGGTCTACTCAAGGTGACAGTGCCTCTAAAAGAGAAACTTGTTCCTCCAATGAAAATCAAGGTAGAGTGAAAACGCTTTTCCCACTAAATTAAATTTCCATTTTTTTGCTCCAGATTTAATGATCGCACGTGAACAAAAAGATTTTAGCGCACTTTTAACCATCCAAAGCATTCTTCGATGATTCACAAAATTTCACTTTTGACTAAAATGCTTTCTGAAAACCTGACAAATCTCTTCAGGCTTTTCCAGAATAAACACATCCTCCATGGCAGCCAGCTTCTTTACATGCTCCACATCTTCCTTTCTTATCCTCAATTTGAAATCCCGTCCATTAGGAAGCTTTGTAACCACCATTCCTTCCTTGTAGTCAGAAGGCATTATGTAGACAGGAACAAAGCCCTTTAAACCCATGATCGCTGCGTTGCAAAGCAAAGTGTCTGCCATTCCCGTCGAAATTTTAGCAACAGTATTTGATGTAGCTGGAGCGATTAGCAAAAATTCGTATTTTCCAATTTGCAGTTGACCCGCCAGAAAAGGTGTGTTTGCGTCAACCTCAACTCGAATTTTGTCAAAATTTTCCTTAAGATAATTCGCCAGCCTGTAAAATTTTACAACGTAGTCCCCTGCTTTGGAAAGGTAGACTATGATCTCAACATCACGTTCATACTGCTTTTTGATCTCCTTCATGACCTCAACAGTTTCGGTTAATCTGTCTCCGCTGCCAGTGATTCCCCAAGCAACCCTTTTCCTCTTTTCTCCCTTTTTCTTCCTAGCCACCATCTTCGTAACCATGCTTTCACACCTTAATTTTACTCTTAACTTCAATCTTCTCCAAAAACTCGGCAAACTTTCTGACTGTTTTCCTCAAGCTTCTAAATCCCTCTTCATCTTTTTTCACGCCTCCGAGAGTGTCTCTGGACCAAAAGGTTGCTCCTAAATTTGCTCCAAAGGGTCCACCGCTGACGGGTATAATTCCGTTTAGCATGTAAAATGTTAGGATCTGCTGAATTGCCAGTTCCTGTCCGCCGATTCTGTCTCCTCCTACGGCCATGGCCATGCCAACCTTGTATCTGAAAATGTTGCGGTCAGCCGCGGCTAAGGCTCTACATCTGTCTATAACAGCTTTTGTTTGGGCACTGATACCACCATTGTAAACTGGTGTAGCGATTATAATTCCCTCAGCTTTCTTCAACAAAGGGTAGAGCTCATTCATGTCGTCCATAATATTGCACTCTTTGTTTTCTAAACAGTAGTCGCAATGCGTGCAGAACCCGATTTGTTTACCTCTAACAGTGAAAAATTCTGTTTGGAAACCTTTCTTTTCCAGCATGTTCAAGGCTTCTCTCAAAACGTATTCAGTTGATTGTTTCCTTGGACTTCCACATATGCCAACGATCATCTTACTTCATCAGACTCTATAAGTGTTAGAATCAATAAAGGTTGCCCAGCGCTAGGGTAAATCCTGAATCTAATTGCGCTTTTTTTTATCTCAAGTATTTCTTGCTTATTTCAACGCCTTTACAAAAGAAAGCTGCATTGCATTCAAGATCACAGCCAGAGACAGCCCCATGTCACCAATTCCTACTGCAAGCCATAATGTCACAAGCCCTAAAACACTGAGAACGGCTAAACTTCCCTTGATCAGAACGGAAGTGTAAATATTCTCTTTCATCACCCTAACTGTCTTCTTGCTGAGGTCAACTAAGTAAGGTAGCTTTGAAAGGTCATCATGCATCAGAGCGACGTCTGCTGTTTCCAATGCAACGTCACTTCCCATAACACCCATTGCAATGCCAACATTTGCCTTAGCTAAGGCAGGAGCATCGTTGACGCCGTCTCCAACCATGACAACATGCTTCTGGTTCTTTCTCAGTTCTTCAACTATCTTCAGTTTTTCTTCAGGCGAGAGCTCAGCAAAATAATCAGCAATTCCCAACTGGTTTGCTATCACCTTAGTTGTTTCCTCATTGTCACCGCTGATCATGACAACTCCTAGGCCCATCTCTTTGAGTTTGCTTATCGTTTCGATGGAATGTTCCTTAATGGTGTCTGCTGTCGCGATGATGCCGGCCACTTTGCTGTTTTTAGCCACCAAAGTGATGGTTTTTCCTTGAGATTCTAATCGCTTAACATGCTCTTTGGCTTCTTTAGTTATTTTAACTCCATTTTTCTGCAATAGTTTGATGCTGCCGCTGAGTATCATGTTTCCATTATACTTGGCTATGTTTCCTTGTCCAGAGACGTATCGAAAGTATTCGGGTTCCAGAATAGGAACACCCAGTTCTTTTGCTTTGTTCGTTATTGCAGTGCAGAGGGGGTGAGTTGATTTGATCTCACAGGTTGCTGCTAGTGTTACCACTTCTTCTTCTGTTTGGGCAGAACTGCCTGGGTTGAGGGGAATTACGTCTGTGACTTCGGGTTTTCCTTTTGTCAGAGTTCCTGTCTTATCAAAAGCAACGATTTTCATCTTGCTCATTTCCTCAACATAGGTTCCACCTTTGATTAAGGCACCATTTCTTGCAGCGCTGGTTATTCCAGAGACTATTGAAACTGGTGTTGAGATTGCTAAAGCACATGGGCAGGCTACGACGAGAAGAGTCAACGCTCGATACACCCATTCATTTAGGGGAGCACTGAAAGCAAGAGTTGGAACAATTGCTACAAGTGCTGCTAAGGATATAACTGAGGGAGTATAGTACTTTGCAAACTTGTCGACGAATCTCTCGGTTGGAGACTTCTGCTTCTGGGCTTCTTCAACCAGCTTAATAATCTTTGAAAACATTGTTTCGTCCGATCTCTTTGTCACCAGAATCTCTAAGAACCCTTCTTCGTTCAGAGTTCCTGCATAAACGTCATCACCGACTTCC
This sequence comes from uncultured Candidatus Bathyarchaeia archaeon, assembly GCA_964347555.1. Taxonomy (GTDB): domain Archaea; phylum Thermoproteota; class Bathyarchaeia; order Bathyarchaeales; family Bathyarchaeaceae. Next base: position 14,650 of record CAYFZT010000017.1, read on the forward strand.
TTGTATACGGGTATGGCTTCTCCTGTAATTGAAGCCTGATTTACACTTGAGGAGCCTTTTATAATTGTGCCGTCTAAAGGTATCCTTTCACCTGGCCTTACCACAATTGTTTCTTGTGGGTTGACAGCATGAACGTGAACATCAACTTCCTTGCCATTCTTCTTAAGTGTAGCCGACTCTGGAGCAAGTTTAATCAAAGCTCCAACAGAACTTCTCGTTCTTTCAACAGCATAGTCTTCAAGAAACTCAGCTATCGAGAAAAGGAATATCACTGTGGCTCCCTCCTCTCCATGTCCAATAAGGAAAGCTCCAGCTGCAGCTATTGTCATGAGAAAATTCATGTCTAAACGTTTCTTGAATAGAGAAGACAAGCCTCTTTTCACGATCTCGTATCCGGAAACTGCTACAACCACAAGAAAGAGAATCGTTGCTACCGTACTTTCTTTTAGTAAGAATTCAAAGAATAAGCCTATCAAAAGTAGCGTTGCCGAGATAATCATAATCGCCGTTTTTTTTCTTTCCCAAAATGGTTGCTTCTCCTCAAAGATGTCTGTGGCACATATCGAACAGCTTTCCTGGTGGTTGTGATCCACTAGTTTTCCCTCTGTTCTTAATACACGAACTGGTTATCGCTATA
>CAYFZT010000017.1:15296-17417 GCA_964347555.1 uncultured Candidatus Bathyarchaeia archaeon
CGGGCTATTGTCAGAGAAACTTATTAATGTAGTGCTAGGATATGGTTTAAGGTTAATAATATTTATTAATAACATAGTGATTTCTTATTAATGGTGTTTTTGGTGGCTATTATTAGTATTTCAATTACAAGCGAGTTGTTGAAGAAATTGGACAGATTTATGCAAGAGCGTGGCTATTCCAGCCGTTCAGAGGCAATTAGAGATGCTGTTAGAGATTCTCTATCCGAATATGAATTAGGTAAAATGCAAAAAGGTAAGGTAGCCGCGACTATAACAGCGATTTCAGAGCATAAAAGACACGACGTAGATGAACGATTAACTAAGCTGCGACACGAGCATGACGACATAGTTTCTGCCAATATGCACATTCACATAGGACAAAACTACTGCTTAGAAATCTTCATCACTGAAGGCGAATTTGAACATGTTCTTAACTTCATCGGCAGAATTCGAGCGATGAGAGGTATTCAGCAGGTAAAATACACCATGACACAATTAATGGGAAATCAATTTAAAGAACGAATTTGACAGAGAATTACTAAAAGGGAAAGTGAAAAGCCTTGTCTAGTCTAATTAACATAATTGTCGCAACTTCTGTCGCTAGTCTTTTCTCGTTGATTGGAATATTCGCCTTGTCTCTAAAGGAAAACACGTTACACAAAATACTGCTCATACTTATTGCCTTTTCCGCCGGGTCAATCCTTGGAGCCGCCTACTTTGATCTTCTTCCAGAAGCCATAGAACTTGTTGAAGATTCGGTTGTTTCCATCTACATTACTCTAGGGTTCATCTCGTTCTTCTTTCTTGAACGGTTTATCTATTGGTACCACGGACACGGTCATGAAGCCGACATATCAGCTCAGTTCGCTGAAAGGTCCGCCACCAAGGGTTTCGCATATTTGAATCTCATCGGTGACGGAGTGCACAACTTTGTCGACGGGATGGTTATTGCAGCCAGCTTCCTAGCTGGATTTTCTGTAGGATTAGCTGCAACTGTTGCCGTGATCTTCCATGAACTTCCTCAGGAAATGGGAGACTATGGGATACTAGTTTACGGTGGTTTCAAACGAAACAGAGCTCTCTTACTTAATTTTTTGGTAGCCTTAACAGTAATTTTAGGAGGAATCTCTGTGGTTTTCTTCGTAGAGGCTGTTGAACCTCTTAGGGGATTATTAATAGCCTTTTCAGCAGGTGGCTTCATCTATCTAGCGGCTTCAGAGCTAATTCCCGAACTCCATGAAGAGAAAAATTTTAAGAAATCCGCTGTTCAATTTGCAATATTTATTCTAGGACTTGCCCTCATATGGTCTCTAGGGATAATATTCCCCGAGTAGACGAATATTCAAGTTATGGTTAATCTTTTCTAGAATTAGAAAACGTAAATGACTATGTATCATTTGTCTTAGAACAAGGGAAAATGTATAAAGCCTTAACATCCTATTTAGTTCGTTTTTGTTCATGGGGGATTCTGTGATCAGTGCCTGGTTGTACAGCTTGGTAAGTGTGGTAATCGTTAGTTTCATCTCTCTATTAGGTGTGCTTACTTTTTCACTGAAAGAAGAGCATCTAAAGAAGACCCTCTTGTATCTTGTGAGTTTTTCCGCTGGGGGACTTTTTGCAGACTCTTTTTTTCACTTGATCCCAGAAGCCGTCGAAGAAAGTGGTTTCGGGATACAAGTTTCCATGTTTATTCTCTTAGGCATAATCGTCTCCTTCTTTTTAGAGAAGTTTCTCCGGTGGAGACACTGTCACATACCTACTTCCGAGGAGCATCCCCATTCCTTCGCTTATTTGAATCTCTTCGGCGACACTATTCACAATTTCATAGACGGTCTCATAATAGGCGGAAGCTACTTGGCAAGCATACCCCTTGGAGTAGCCACAACATTAGCTGTCGTTTTCCACGAGATACCGCAAGAGATCGGAGATTTCGGAGTCCTGATATACGGAGGATTCAATAAATCAAGAGCTATTTTCTTAAATTTTTCAACCGCCCTCACAGCGATATTTGGAGCCATCCTAGCTCTCAGCCTTAGCATTTTTATTCAAAATCTCATTCCACTTTTGATACCCTTTGCTGCAGGTAACTTCATTTACATAGCGGGATCAGATCTGATTCCA
>CAYFZT010000018.1:0-16205 GCA_964347555.1 uncultured Candidatus Bathyarchaeia archaeon
TTGTCACGCCTGGTCCCCGAACGCTTTGGGATTTAGGTGGACAAATTCGAACACCTGAGGGCGCACTTTCTGGAATCCGCTTCAGAGGAAGCGACAACCTTGCTTATGTGATTGCTGACATAAAAAGAGCCATAGAATTCGGTTTTAGAGGCTTCCTTGTCATAGATGAGGGTCTTTTATGGCTACTAAACGAAATGCGGAAAGCAGGCGACATACCAAAAGATGTGGTTTTCAAAGTTTCGATTTTGGCTGGTCATGCCAACTCTGCTGGAGCCAAGGTTCTCGAAAGATTAGGTGCCAACACGTTTAACCCAGTTGCAGACTTGCCTCTTCCAATGTTGGCGGCAATAAGAAAAGCAGTTGACATTCCAATCGACGTTCACGTCTATCTTTTCGACTCTTTCGGAGGCTTCAACCGCATCTGGGAAACCCCTGAGATCACAAGAATAGCTGCACCTTGCTACTACAAGATAGAGCCAGGAGTAAGTATGGGTTCGCTCTATAAACCTTGGGTGAGTCCCGACTCGCTAGCTTTTATAGCAAGAGAGAAAGTGAAAACAGCGGAAACAATCATAAATCTTATCGAGAAAAACTATCCAGAGGCTAAACTGTCTAAAAGAGGCGCAAAAGACCTCGCCATACCAAAACCAAAGTAACCCAAAAACTCTAGCCTTCTCAAATTAGATACACTTCGGGCTTAAAGTTTAGAGTAATTTACTCCTGGCATGGTCGACTGCGAGTCTCAGATACTGAGTTGAACAGAATTAAATAGATGGATATGTAATGAAAACAGAAAGAGTTAATGAGGAATAATTATGTTTAAACCACAAGGAATTCTTCCCGCTCTAGTTACACCCTTTTCCAAAGATGGAAAACAACTCAACGAAGAAGCGTTGCGAAGCCTGGTAAATCGATGTATCGAGTTAGGCGTGAGTGGTGTAGTTCCATGCGGCACAACTGGCGAGTTCGTGAATCTCTCAGCTGAAGAGAGAAAGAAAGTTATCGACATAGTTATAGACGAGGTTAATGGAAGGGTCAAAGTTATAGCTGGAACAGGCGCCAGCGGAACCGAGCAAGCTTTGGAGATGACACGCTACGCGAAGGATGCAGGTGTTGACGCAGCGCTAATTGTGACGCCCTTTTATTTGAAACCAACCAACCGCGGTATGTACGAGCACTTTGAAACGATTGCAAGCCAAATTGAATTGCCCATCGTTCTCTATAACATTCCGCAAGTCACGGGAGTTCAGTTGCCGTGGCAGATGGTTGAAGACCTAGCTCAGATTCCCAACATAGTTGGCTTAAAAGACAGCAGCGGACAACTCAGCTACATACTTGCTGTTTTGGAGAAGGTTAGAGACAAAATCAACATTATGTGTGGTCACGATGAAGTGGTTGTCGCAGCGTTGGCTGCTGGCTGTTCTGGCGCAGTCTTAGCTAGTGCCAACTTCATGCCAGACGCTTGGGTCAAAATCTTTAAAGCAATCGAGGAAGGCAACCTCAAGAAAGCACGCGAAACGCAGTACAAAGTTCAGAAAATCGCCAGAATCATCGCAAAAAGTGGACCTGTTGGAACCAAAGAGGCGTTAAACATGATGGGCATGAAAGTTGGACCAGTTAGACTACCCTTAACTGTTGGAGGCGAACTCACCTATGAGGACCGAGAGGAACTCCGCCTAGACCTAGAAAAAATAGGAAAGATAAAGCCTAAACCGATCAAGTTTGAAATAGAGAAGAAAATCCTAGAAGAACGGTTTGCAGCTATTGAGGTTACACCTAAAATTATTCGGGATTTTCATCTCCGCGTAGGCGAGGCATTGGCTGGAAAAGAGTCTGAAGTTGCGCACATCGACTTACTCGTCGGCAAGAAGGATGGACCAGTCGGTGAGGCTTATGCTAAAGCTAAGGCTGCGCCAACGCCTGGGCATGAACCCCTCGTGGCTATATTAGAGCCGAATCTCACGGTTAAACCTATAACACTGATTGTTCCCACGGTTACTATCAAAAGCATGAGGCAAGCTAGCATGATATATGGTCCAGCTCAAGCGGCTGTAGCCAAAGCCGTAGCCGACAGCCTCGCAGAAGGAATCGTACCAAAAGGGGCAGTTGACGATTTGATTATTATTGCTAACGTCTTTGTCCATCCAGCAGCCGTGGACCGCCAACGAGTCTACATCAATAATTATAAGGCAATGCGCCACGCCATACGAAGAGCCATAGAAGGCAGGCCAACTGAAGAAGAAATATTGGAAAATAAAGATCGTGCTAAGCATCCTTTCAAATACACCCCTTAAACGTAATGCTTTCGTAACACCTCATCTAGATACTGTTCAAACAGGAGAGATGATTAGATCTGACTCAAACCGTAAAAGAAGGCGACGATGCTCTGCTCTATCTCAGCCGAAAACGAACATACTTAGTGAAGGTAGAAATAGGCAAAAACTTTCACACGCACAAAGGCTACGTTCAGCTTGAAAAATTAATCGGCAAAGAATATGGAACTCGTGTGAAGAGTAGCATAGGAACGGAATTCGTAGCCTTGAAACCTACTATACGCGACCATATTTTTAAAATGCTCAGAAGAACTCAGATAACTTATCCAAAGGATATTGCTCTCATCGTTATGTTTAGCGGAGTTGGACCTGGCAGTCTTGTTGTGGAGGCTGGAACTGGAACAGGAGCCTTAACGAGCGCCTTGGCTTTTTATGTTAAACCCACTGGACGCGTGTACAGTTACGAGGTTCGAAGCGAGTTTATCGAGATAGCGCTTAAAAACCTAAAACGCACTGGACTTGCCGAATATGTTGAAGTTAAAAACAAGGACATTACTCAAGGCATAGACGAAAAAGAGATAGACGCCGTAATACTGGATATGGCGACTCCATGGCTTGTCATCTCCCATGCCTACTCAGCCTTGAAAGGAAGCGGTAGCCTCGTTTCGTTCAGTCCAACCGTTGACCAAGTGGTGAAAACAGTGGAAGCCTTAGAAGAAAACGGGTTTGTTGACATTGAAACCATAGAGTGCTTAATCCGTGGGATGCAGGTGTCGCGTGGAAAGACTAGACCTGAGACTCTAATGACTGCTCACACTGGTTACATCACATTCGCCCGAAAAGCAATTGGTGATTAATAAAAAAAAATGGAGATTATGGAGGAACCTGTGTTGTTCGTAGCGCTGCAAGTCCGCGAATTATGTATCCGATGGCAAAGAGTACGAGTGCTACACCGATCAGCGTCCACATGTTAGATAAGCCGTTGAAAAAGTTCGCCCATCCTTCGTGGTATTTCACTCTGGCTTCCAATTCCGTTACTGCGGCATCTTCCCATCGTGTTCCTGCGATCTCTTGAGCTGTGTAAGCTTGATTGATCAAATTTAACGCAGTTTCGTAATGTGTAACTGCGCTGGAGAATGCTCCTAGCATATAATAGTTCGCTGCAACGCTAGTTTCATTCATTGCTTTTTCGTAAAGTATTTCCGCTTTAGTGCTATTCCAAGATAGCTTCGATATTCCAGCAATCGTGTCAGCGAGATGACAAGCTTTCGCCTGGTCTGCAGAATACACTACGAAATAGTACATGTTAAGGTTGGCTCTAGTTTTGATGTCTGGTGAGTATGCATTCCCTGTGGCATTGATATGCTCCATGTATATCTTGTAGTCCCATCGGAACAGATTCGACACGTTTGCAGTGCTTGGAACTGTGAAAGTGATTGTGAAAATTCGCGACTCCATCCATTTCAATGCAACTGCGTTTGTTTTGCTGGTTTGAGTTGAGTTGAAGGTGTCGCCCCAGTTTAGACTGATTCCAACTGCAGAAACGTTCAGCTCCATGCCGGAATAAGCACCATCGTGTGTCACGCTCACGTAAAGAACTGCGGTAGAACCTGTTTCAAAGGCAACAACATTCGCCCCGTAGAAGGAATCATATCCTCGAGACTTGTACCCTGACCAAGTTGCGGTGAAAGAGTCTGCACTCACCTGATTCAGCATCAAAAACGAGGCAAAAATTGACAGAAGTAAAGTCACTGTAATTGTAAATGCCTTCTTTTTCATACTCGTCTCCTCCAAAGCATTGGCTTAATTTTAGGTTCCAAACTACTATATAACATTTAAGATGCATTGCTAAACTTTTGCTCGAGATTAAGAAAGAGAACCGCCCCAAAAAATGTTGAATTAATGGTGCCATCTAATAAATGCGAAAAAAAGAGAGTTTCAGTTGTTCTTAATCTTCGAAATGCGCTGTGTGCACGGTGCTATTTCGTTATTGCTCCGCCGATTAATCCTCCGATGGCAGCTACTATTGCTCCAAAGAGACCTAGTATGAATGCTACAATAGCTATGACTACGCCAAGGACGCCACCAAACAGTGCTCCCAAACCTCCGCCTAAGATTCCTCCTACCGCTGCCAGTCCGACGACTGCAAGTATAGCAACTATTATGCCCCCGAATATTCCGGCAAGAAAGCCTGCAAGTGCTCCTCTGCTCATTCCGCCTCCAGCTATCAACCCTGCAACTAAACCGCCGATGAAATGACCAATTATTGGAAGTACCCATCCGAGAACAACAGTGACGAGAAAGCCTATGAAAGCTCCAAGCCATAAGCTACCCAAATTACCCATCTCGGTTTTCCTAAAATGTCTAGATAGAATAAAAAACTTGCCATCATTGCGGTGGTTTCAGGTTGAACTCTGTATTCCTCAAATGAACTCCAGCGTCTATTCAGCGTGAAATGTAGTCGTTTTTCTCACTGCATAGCGCATAAAACCTGAAGCTATAGCAAAACTTAGTGCAAACATTGTGACAATGAATACAATGTCTGGAGAGAAAGATGCAGGTGCGATTCCCTGCATTTGCTCCGTTTCTGATGAGGATTTTTGCAGGCTTTCTGGTGTGAGAAAAAGCGGTTCGACTTGCCCATCCCTTTCGCTGATTGTACCTGTTTCGCCTGCAAATAGAGCAAAAGGACCTAGCATCATGACTGTGCCCAAAAGAACGGCTACACACGCATAGGCCAGCATTTTTTTCATCGATGTGATGCTCCTATTAAAATCTGAATCGATGCCACGCTTTTAAGTCCACGTTTTAGAACACTTGCCTGCGGAGTCAAAACGGCTTCTCTCTCCAAAGCCTAACAGTTTCGAACCAAAGAATAAGTGAAGCAGCAGAGCCTAAGATCAGGGCAACTATGTTGTGAATGCTGAAGGTGTGTCCGTAAAAAATTACATAAATAATTAGCATCGTTGAAAACCAAATTGAATAGAAGAGGTAGCGAGGAACGAGAAAGCGACCAAGCCTTGTGAAAAACCTGAGCAAGCCCACTTTAACCTCCTGTGCCAAGAAGTATTCTCCAGTTTGCGTTTTCTCTATCAAACCAAGCGAAAGAAGCTTGTCCAAATGATGCGCAGCCACGCTGGGACTGGAAAAACCAAGGGTGCGCTGAATCTCTCTGACCCCACACTTTGATCGCGGAGAACGTACCATGTGCCAATATACTAAGAGCGTTTTTCCCTTCAGCTCCGATTCAATCAAGGCTAAGTCAAGCATGGTTGAGTCTTGTGACATAGAATTCGCCAGAATATGATTAAACACATGAGATATTAAAATTCTCTCAACTCTGTATATAAATTGAATATCCAATCTTAGGGCTTTCTTTAGAGAAAGAAACGCATTTTGAAGAGATCAAACACTCACATTCAAAAGATCTGAGAGAGAAGAGGCTATATCGAAACCCTGTACCATCTGCAATTATGCTTAGCTAAGTCTGAACAAGCATAGATAGTCTGCGACTTCTGGTCAGTTGTGATAAGAAAGCTCATGCATGTTCAGATGATGAAACTCGCGTGAATTGAACATTCTGGCTGTTATGATAGAAGACTCCAAACTGATGAAAATATTAGAGCGTGACGCTTTTTTCTATCACCATCCTTAGAGAAGAAAGCCAAATCAAAGAGATTGCGCTAATCACTGCAAGGTTTCAATGCTATTGTTCTTCAGAAAACGTAAATAAGTAAAAGCGAGGAAACGTGAGAAATAGGCGAGGCCAGTCAAAAAGTGGCCGGGATGAGGTAGTCTGGTAGCCTACGGGCCTGTGGAGCCCGGCGCCCGGGTTCAAATCCCGGTCCCGGCCCTCAGTTCTCTTTTGGCTTGCTTTCCTAGTTCTCGTAACTACTGTTTCAGTAGCCTATTGGGTTTGGTCTCGAAGATTACTTCTCATTAGTGTTCTGAGTACATCCGTCAAAACATGAATATTTAACGTATCTACTAATATGTATTGATGCAGTTGAACCGGTTTCTTTACAATAAGGAGATCCTAATAGACGACGCTGGGTGGGGAGACCTAATCCTAGGTGTTGTGATAGGCGCTCTCAAGCTTCCAGACCGCAAGTACTTAGAGCGCCGGATTCCTGTTTCCTCCTTTCAACCGCCAGATTTCCAAGACAAACAGTATCTAAAAGATGCCGTGAAAATTGCTGAGGAGATAATTGAGGTTATGCAGCCTGACAAGAAAACTCGTTTCAAAGTCTGTTCAGGATACGTTCTGACGAGCATTCGCAGATATTTAAGGAATCGAGGGTTTCATGTTGAAAAGGTAGAAGTCACAGGTGAACTCCAAGACTTAGTGGAGAGAGGCTTTGTGAAGTGGTGCGAGGAAGTTGGAGTGCCGGCGGAAAGGCTGGAAGGCAGAAGAAACTTCTGGGTCTTCTTGGAGTGGGTTGCGGAAAAACCTAGGGCGAGAGAGAATCTTGTGAAGACGGGTTGGAAGAGTTGGAAGCAGAAGTGGCGAGAAAGAGTGTTCAAAGTGAGTTGAGGCTATTTATCTAATTGAATGTTTGCCAGTTGTTGTTTCTTTCTGTGGCTGAGCGATTTAATCTCTCGTTCTCTTTTCATCGCTTCACTGCGGCTGTCGAATTCCTCTTTGTAAACTATCTTCTCAACTTCATGTATCCTCGTGTATCTAGCGCCTCTACCCCGTTTATGTTCTTCAACTCGATTTTTTAGATTCTTGGCGTATCCCGTGTAATAGCTGCCATCTTTACAAAGAATCATGTAGACGTAGTAAGGCATCTGTTTTCAACTCGCAGCAATCGGAAGTGCTCCAATTTTCCATTATAGAACTTTTCATGTCCTTAAAAATTTAAGCCTCTACCTATGCCTTTATAAGAGTCAGAAAAACATACACAACAAGCGAGGAGGAGCAAGAGAATAGTTAGCATAGACAATTATGCACAATGCCCTAGATGCAATCAAGTAGCGCGAATTGTTTGGGGTTTCGCATGGAAGTTAGCCCTCGACCGCACTGGAGGACAAGTTTATGCCTAGAGATCCTGTTTGTGGTGTTATACTAGACGAAAGGACATCCAAATTTAAAATCACTTATGAAGGAGAGACATACTACTTCTGCAGCGTGAAATGCAAGAAGAAATTCAAGAGGAATCGAAGGAAATTTGTGAGACAGACTGAAACACACATCTAAGCGTGCGCATAATCTCCAGACTTACATTCGTAATCTATCTTGGTGCTACAAGAAATACTAAGAATAGGAGCGAAAACCGCAATGAGAAAAAGGAAATGCGAAAAATGCGGCACCAACTTAACAGATGAAGACGTGATGAAAATCAAGAACGAAAACGGCTCATGGGAAACAATCCCGCTTCCACTATGCCCAGATTGCTTTACGAAACGAATGCGTGAAAACGCGCGCATCTATAAAGGTAAAGCCTGATTAGTGCGTTTGGGAAAAGGGCAGAAAACCGGGCACTCCGATTTGCCGCTTTCTCAATCTGTTGCTTTCATTCTCCTTTGCTAGTAGCTGTTTCTGTTCTCTTTTTTAGCTTTCTGACGGCTCAGCTTCTGCGCGCGTGCGCGCGCGCGTTCGCGTTGGGCACTTCACTGGTGCGCTGATAACATTTCTCATCGTAGCCTTTGTAATCTTTATCTTAGTCAAGGTCACCAAACGATGGGGAATAGAATAACGGGAGTCTCTTCCTTACTTTCAAGACGTAACATTTATAAGAACAGAGGTGTTCGATGTAGACAACATGTTAAAGTTGCTAGCGCATTACTTGAAGCGGTATACGCGGTTTTTATGTCAAACGATTTGGGAATTTACCGAGAAAGACAAGTTTCTTCGTAGATAAGATATCCCTGTCTACTTTACCTCAAATAAGGAAGTGACCTCGTTAGCCATGCCGATAATCGCAAGTATGCATCCCATCACGGTTACAAGCAAGTACATGACCGTTAATTGCCTGAACCTAATCGAAACTGATGCCGGAATGTTGTAGCCATATCCTTCAAGGACAGAAACTAACGTTTCAGACACCGAATTAAATGATTGCCATGTGAAGACTCCCAATAGAAGGAGGAGGATGCCAAATCCTATTAAAACACCGTCGATAATGTGTGTCTTGAGTTTTGATTCAAGCAAGTGTTTCACCTTAGTAGATATCCAGACGCTCAAATCTTTAATGGTTGTGAATTTGAAATTCAGCTTGAAAATTCTGCATTTTCCTTAAACAATGCTCTGTTAAAATACTTCTTATTGTAGCAATAAGCGCTATCTATAAAAGGCGAACCTACTATTCTAAACCAGCAGAAAGCTTGGAAAACTATGACTGCAGAATCAAACAACAACGAATCAACTCCGCCAGAAAAACTCCTAATTGACAAACCAAATGACTTTCAATTCCATGTCGCTTATCTCGCTTACTCTGAAATCTACGACAAAACAGCTAACTTCGAAATCAAAGAGCAGTTGAACCAAGACATTAAAGCCCTTCAACAGAATAAGATTGACTATCGAACCTTTTACAAAAACATAAACCGGTACAGAGCTGAAACTAGCCCTGCATACCGCTACCCGAGAACTCGCATAAAGACACAGAGAAAGCGAGAATGGCGCCGAAAATCGAAGAAACGGGAGAGAGAACAGAGACACAAAAAATAACTCTGGTTCATGCGCGCGCGCATACCTTGAGGAAGCAAAAGGCATTCTCTTAGTTTTCCCTTTGTGTCTTAGGAAGGACGCCGAAACAGGTCTCTAAAAACATTATTCGTGAATCTAGATTCTGCCTTCTTTCAATTTATATTGATAGCCAGTGCAAGTTTAGTTAGGTGTCTATATGATGCTTAAGGTCGAGGATATAATGGTTGAAGACGTTGTCACGGTAGATTCTGACGAACCTGTCATAGAGGCAGTGAAACTTATGAACAAAAATGAAATCGGCTGTTTGGTAGTCACAAGGCGTGGGAAAACCGTTGGTATAGTGACTGAAAGAGACCTCTTAAAACGGGTTCTTGCAAAAATGAGAGATCCAGTTAAAACTAAGGTTCGTCAGGTAATGACGAAGCCCCTTATAGTTGGAGACCCCAACATGGATTTAGAAGACGCTACAAAACTGATGTTTGAACGCAATATCAAGAAACTTCCAGTTATCGAGGGTCGACGGCTTATAGGGTTAATTAGTCTCACAGACATCGCAAGATTTCAGCCTCAAATGATGAAGATACTTAAGAAGTTAGCTGCTCAACACGCGCCTCCAAAAAGGCTTCAGAAGGTTTTTTGCTACTACGTGGTTTAATCGCCAAATCGCTCAGAAAAAGAAAAAGAGGAATTTGCAGCCTTACCTCTTCTTTATGCTTTCAATGAATTCGTCTACTGGAATCGCTGCTAAACTCATTATCTGAACGGTTCCTCTAGACCCTAGCTCCAACGAAATTCGGGAGATAGTCTTGTTGTTCGGCGCTTCCACAATGTTGACGAAATCGTAGGGTCCAAGCACTACATATTGCGACAAAACCTTCGCGCCCAAAGCTTCGATTTCCTTGTTGACTTCTTTAATTCGCTCAGGTCTCTCTTTCACGGTTTTTCTTCCCTCGTCTGTCAGGGTTGAAAGAAGAACATACACTGCCATGTATCAAACCTCCATGACTATCATGTGCATGCTTAGAGCATTTCTATTTTTCGCAAGAGCCAGATTTCTTAAAAGTTGAGGATGGTTAATGGTTTCAGCTTAAATAAAATTCAGCAACTCTTCTACATTGTTTAACCGCAGGTCTGGTTTTATCTTGCTTTTCCTATTCTTGTCCATGCCTGTATTTACGAAGATTGTATGGCAACCAAGTTTCTGTCCGAACAAGACATCGCTTTTGTACTCATCTCCTATGATGACTGTTCGTTTGCTGTCTTTGAGTTTCTGCGAAACAATTTTCACCATGTAATCTGCTGGTTTACCCAATGTGGTGGCGGTTGTGTTTGCTGCAAACTCCACTGCTTTCACCCAACATCCTACTCCGGGAACCATTTTGTTTCCAACTATCCAGTGTCTTCCCATGACGCTTGTTAGGAGTTTTCCACCAGTTGTTACGGCATCAAAAGCGAGGCTGAGTTGGCGATAGTCAAAGTCCCAGTCTTCTGTGACTACCACGTAGTCAACTGGGGGACGTTTTCGAATAGAAACGCCAACTTCTTTTAGGTCTCTTTCCGTTCCAACGTTCAGGGCTAAAGCTGTGCCACCATGTTCCTTTATATAATAGCCTATGACAATGCCAGTGTTAATAACATCCTCATACGTAGTTTCAATTCCAAAGTTGCAAAGTCTTCTAGCCAGGTTTTTCCGCGATTCAATAGTGTTATTAGTAACGTAAAGAACAGTCTTGCCTAACCTCTGCAGTTTGCCTATTGTTCTTCTGACTCCAGCAATGAGACGTGTCCAATACCAAACCGTTCCATCTAAATCGAAGACGAACGTTTTCATGTCTCTGAGTTTCATGTGTACAGTTTTGAATCAGTAATGTAATAAGTTTTATTCGATGTAGATCGCTGGTCGATAAGGCTTGGCTAGCTGAGCTCTTTGCTTGGGGTCATAGCGTTCTTGGTCATCTTCTTTGTAGACATAGTTCTTAGCGTCAAACTCTCGTTTAAAGAAGTCTTCAGCTGCTTTTAGAGCTTTATTCTCGTCTATGATTCCAGCCTCTAATTGCTTATGTTTCTTCTCATTTGGCATGTGATTGACTTCGTCGATGATTTGCCCCACGAATTTTGCAACATGCTTAGCTTTTCCTTGTAGGTCAACATCTTGCATTAACTCCTTCATTAGATCGCTTTGCACAATGTTAGCGGAAACCGACTTTTCCAATGCCTTTCGATAGACTTTCCATTTCCATGACGTTGCGGTGTAATAACATATCTTCTCGGGCGTAATACTTGTAGCCTTTAAGATATTCAGCGTGTCTTCTAGAATGTTTCGTATAAGGTCTTCGTTTTCCTCTGCCGAGATGTCAACTTTTGCTTCGTCTGGTTTTGGCCATGTAGCCAGAGAAACAAAGCCTTCTCCACCCTTTTTCTCCCATATTTCTTCACATGTGTGCGGAGTTACGGGAGCAAGCATTCGCACCTGAGCGTCTAGAACATCGCTGAAAACTTTAGCCTTGCCTGCTTTCCTTTCAGGATTTTTTCTTTCGTTGGATATTCGCCTAATATACCATTGGAAGTCTTGTTCCAACTCATATAGGGCGCTATGTATTGCCTTGCGCACAGCAAGTTTGTCCATGGCTTCTGTTGCCTTTCTTATGTGATGTTGCAGTCGGCTTAGCATCCACCTGTCCGTTGTAGCTAGTTTTGGAGATTTCTTGGCTTTACTAGATGTCATCTGTGTGGTCTCAACAGCAAATCGGTAGAGCTTTTCCAGCCTGTCTCTCATGGATTTTGCTAGAGTTGGACTAAAATCGGCATCCTGTAACAGTTCAGCGGTAGATAAAATGCCTAATCTAACAGAGTCGGCTCCAAAGGTTGTGATGGCTTCGATTAAGGGTGTGATGTTTCCGAAGGATTTGCTCATCTTTGCGCCTTGCATCATCACGAATCCGTTTGTCACTATTTGATGTGGCCATAACTCTTCAGGGAATATTGCTGTGTGATTGAATATCATAAAAGTTAGGTGATTTGGAACCAGATCTCGCCCAGAATGGCGGCTGTCTAACGGGTAGAAATACGTGAATTCTTTCCGCATCTCTTCTAAAACGTTGATATCGATGCGAGCTTTTGCTGCCACTTCCTTTGCTTTTCCTTTGCTTAGGAATATGTGATCAAATACTTCGTCAGTTAGTTGCGTTGTTTTGATGGCGTGTTTTTTGATGTGTCTAGCTATTGTGTAATAGGCCATGTAAATAACGGAGTCTGACAGCGATTCTATTATCCAGTCGGGGTCCCAGGGCAGCTTAGTTCCTAGACCTGACTTTCTGGCACATGCTTTCTCGTGTAGCCAGTCGATAACATAGTTGAATTCATTACGCAATTCTTCGGGTAGAATCTCCATCTGGTTGAGAGCTTTGTGTGCTAGTGACTTCCATTTTGGATTGCCGTAGTCAATGAACCATTGGTCCTTGAAGATTTTGACCACACATTCGGTTCCGCAGCGGCAGAAAACAGGTTTGTTTAGCATTTCATACATAGTTTCTGCTTTGCCTTCAGCTATCAGGTCTTGCTTGACTTTTTCTTTTGCTTCCGCTACTGACAAACCTGCATATTTGCCAGTGTTCGGTTTCATCTTGCCGTTGTGAAACTCGTGTCTGTAGACTTCCTTTGTTGCGTCTTCCAGCTTGGAATCCATTTGGCTCGTTATCCCCATCTGTTTGACCACATCACCTGCTGGAATGTCAGAGTATTCAGGAACTGCTATGATAGAAACTGGCTTGACTGCACTAACTGTATCTAGCTCTAATCCATACTTTTGCAGTTGAGTCCGAGCCTTCACTAGGTTTTCTAAAGCCACTAAGTCGTAAGGTGCATGTCCTGGAACCGACATGACAACGCCGGTGGCGTTTTTTGGGTCGACAAAATCTGCTGGCAGAATCAAAACTGTCTTTTGGGTTGCTGGGTTTTCAACGTGTTTTCCTACAAGTTCTCTTCCTTTGAAGGTTTCAATCACGGTAACCTTATGGTTCAAATACTGCAGTTTCTCTGCTCCTTCTTTGCTGGTTATCCATTTCTCACCGTCAACTTTAGCTTTGACGTATTTAATGTTGGGGTTTAACCACATGTTGGTGACGCCGAAGATTGTCTCTGGGCGCAAAGTGGCTGCTGGCAGAATCCAGTCGTTATATTTGAATTTGATTAGTGTGAACTCGCCGATTTCTGGCTCTACGTCCTCTTTTGTGTCGTGTTGGCCTACAGGGTTGCCGTCTTTGGGGCACCAGCCCACTGGGTGGCTTCCTCGTGTTATGTAGCCTTTTTGGCGCAGTTTTTGGAATTGCCATTCTATGAATCGGTTGTAGTGTGGATCTATGGTGGTGAATTCACGTCTCCAATCGATTGAGTAGCCTATTGCTTTCATTCCAGCCTTGATTTCTTGGTGGAAGTAGTGAGCCATCTTAAATGGTTCGGCAAGCTCTCTCAGCTTTTCTTTTGGCACTTTGTAGACGTTTACAAAGTCGTCGACTAAGTCTTGGTCTTTTTCTGCTAAGCGTTTTGACATGGCTAAGACTGGGGTTCCTGTGTAGTGGAAAGCCATTGGCAAGAGCACATTGTAGCCTTTCATGCGCATGTATCGTGCATGTACGTCGGCTAGTGTGTAGGTTCTGCCGTGGCCTATGTGCTGAGGAGAGTTGGGATATGGATAGGCAACAGTGATGAGGTATTTTGGCTTCTTCGGATCTGGGTCAGAGTCGAAGATTCGGGCTTCTTCCCATCTCTTCTGCCACTTGCTCTCGATCTGTTTTAAAAACTTCATAAAGGTTTCTGGATTTGGGGTTGTGCTATTAAATGTTTTGTCAACTATTGAGGTATCGATCCCTCATTTGTAGCACCAACAAGTAAAAGGGTAGAACTCACTTTAATCTGTTTCTGTTTGCTTTCTTATGATTTCTTCTGCTCTACGAAGGGCTTCTTTCACTCTTTCGGTTTTGGTTCCGCCTCCCTGAGCAAAGTCTGGTCTACCGCTTCCTCCTCCACCTAGCAGTGAGGCTGTTTCGTCAGCGATTTGACGTGAATTTATACCTCGCTTTACAGCTTCTTTTCCAGCCATAACGACGATTCTTGCGGTTTCATTGAACGTACAAAGCACCACAACCGCCTTAGGTTCGGGTTTAACTGTCTACGTCTACTTCCTTAACCCCCTTAATGATCACTTTCAATCCATGGATATCTTTGGCTTTGTCCAAGTATTTTTTAGCCTTGTATCCTGCAAGTTCCTTGATAAGCTGCTCTCTTTCCTTTCGAGTTTGCTTCCACTCGGCGACAACTCGCTCTGCGGTGGCTTCAAGCTTTTCCATGGGCGCATTCAGTTTTTCCGCGATCTTCCATAACAACTCCTCTTCCTCTTGAACGGCTCTCAAGGCTGGAAGACCAGCGCTGAAAACAATTCTTTCTACTCCGTCTTGAATGCGCTCTGTGTGAAGGATTTTTATGAACCCAATTTCACCCGTGTTTTTAACTTGAGTTCCTCCGCAGGCTTCAAAATCCCAGCCCTTTACGTCTACAACCCGGATCTCCTTGCCCGGTACAACTCCGCCTTGGTACAAGCGGAAACCATACTGTTTCTCAGCTTCTATCCGTGGCATCCACATGGTTTCAACTGGAATGTTGCGTATCACGGCATCATTAGCCAACTCTTCTATCTTGTGCACCTCTTCAAGGGTCAGCCTTTTGAAATGAGAGAAATCGAGTCGTGTTTTATCCACATCCTTTTGGGCGCCTGCCTGCCAGACGTGTTGTCCCAGAACTCTTCTTGTTGCTCCCATGACAACATGAGTCGCCGTGTGATGCTTCATCAAGCTACTTCTTCGCTCCCAGTTTATGGCGCCGGTTAACACGCTCTTTTCTGAAGGAGTCGTTCCTTTCACGACATGAACGATGACATTGCCGACTTTTTGAACATCAGCAACTTCTGCCTTTACACCGTTAAACTTTAAGAAGCCAAGATCTGGAGGCTGTCCTCCTCCCTCTGGGTAGAAGGCTGTTTGATCCAGCACCACATATTTGTTCTTCAGCACTCTTAGGACACGGGCTTTAAACTCGCGTATGTAAGAATCCTCGTAGTAAAGCATCCTAGTTGGCGGAAGACCTGAAAGTTTAGGCTCCAACTCTTTCAGAGGAGTTTCCTCTTCTTTAACAGGAGCTTCAATATGGCTTTCCGCAATCATTCCGTAGAAGTCCTCGGGCACATTGACTGTTACACCCTCTTTTTCAGCTGTTTCCCTTACAACTTCTGGCGGAAGACCGTGGGAATCGTAGAGTTGCATCAACTTATCCATGGGAATCTCCGTCATCCCTTTGGCTTTCAGTTCCTGAGTCATTCGCTTAACAAGCGAACTTCCCCTCTTGAGAGTTTGCTTAAACTTATGTTGTTCCACAGCGAGAATTTCCAGTATTTCACTTTGCATCTCCTTTAAGTGTGGGTAATCTTTGGA
The DNA here is from genome assembly GCA_964347555.1 of uncultured Candidatus Bathyarchaeia archaeon. Lineage (GTDB taxonomy): Archaea > Thermoproteota > Bathyarchaeia > Bathyarchaeales > Bathyarchaeaceae. Next base: position 15,408 of record CAYFZT010000018.1, read on the forward strand.
CCAAAACTTTATTTGCATATCAACAATGTCTTGCAGTTTTCCTGCTATGCCAAGGTTTCTGAGAAGCCGATGGGTTCGTCGCAGCATCAGTCTGGCTAAGTATCCTTCGCGGACGTTTGATGGAACCACGCCTTCAGCAAGCATGAACATTAAGCATTTTACGTGATCAAGAGTTGCAAAGACGTTTTCGATTGGAAGCACAGCTTCATTTAATTCCTTAATGCTTATGCCGACATGTTCAGCGATCTTCAGTCGCGCTTCAGTGCGGTCTGATGTTTTCTCTAAGCTCATTAAACCTGAAAGTTCAGCCACCTTTGCCAGCCGTTTTGCATCAATCTGACTCATTCCTGCAATTTTCAAAATTTCGTCTAACAACTTGTCATACACCGCGTGAAAGCAACTCAGGGAGCCTTGCGATAGCCATGCGTATCTTTCGATTCCGTAGCCGGTGTCAACGGTTCTGATGGGCAACTCGACAAATTCGCCGTTAACAACTTTAAACTTCATGAACACCAGAGTGGCAAGCTCAAGTCCCCGAACAATTGTTTCAAGGTCGGGTCCAGCGTTTCCTCCGCCCGACCACACATCCTCCTTGTAGATAACCTCTTCAGACTTAACTCCTAACTCCTTTGTCACAAACTCGTGATGATACCTAACAGTTTGGTCTTTCCAGTAGACCTCCTTGTCAGGATAATTGAAGGCATGATGTCCACCCATTTCAAACATAGACAGATGACGCCCAAAAGTTGGACCAACATTGTCTATGTCAACCAGCCTAATGCAGGGTTGACAGATAAC
>CAYFZT010000019.1:0-14649 GCA_964347555.1 uncultured Candidatus Bathyarchaeia archaeon
GTTTCATGCATCATTTCATTCATTTCGTCAGCGTTCATAGAGGAGAAGCAGTTGTCCATCATCTCAGGCATTATGTCTGACATCATCGCCTTCATGTCTTCTGGAGTCATGTCCTGAAGCATTTCTCCCATCATTTCGCTCATAATCTTCTTCTTGTCTTCGGGGCTCATGTTCTTCACCATATTCTTCATCATGTCCTTCATCATTGTTTCCATAAAACTCACCCGTTCTTAAACGAAACTGCACATGTATATGTTCTTCTTCAGTTTTATGACTTGTGGAAGAAAAAAAAGGCGACTGTAGAGTGCTATAAACAATTTAAGGAGAAACGTCTTTCCAATTTACTCTTTTAGAATCTTTTTACCATATTCGTAACCTTTCTCGAGTGCAGACAGATTTAATTTTTCAGTTCCTTTCGGTATATTGCTGAGAAGAGATTTTCTGAAGCTTTCTAGGCTTACCAGATTGGTTACGGCTACTAAGGCTCCTAACATAACGGCGTTTGCAACTATTGTCTTTCCAAGTTGTTCAGCGATTTTAGTTGCTGGAACCATGAAAACTTGGGTGCCAACCTCATTATGGTTGCGTTTAGGTACCATGTCTGGGTCGAGCAGAAGAACTCCTCCCTTCTTCAATGTACCAGCATATGAATCGTAGGCTGGTTGAGACATGACCACTAAAATGTCTGGCTCAATCACCTTCGGATAGTCAATTGCCTCTTCAGAGATGACAACCTCAGATTTACATGCGCCTCCTCTTGATTCAGGTCCATACGACTGCGTCTGCACAGCATTCTTACTTTCATGTATGCAAGCAGCTGTCGCTAAGATCAATCCAGCCCGAATTATGCCTTGCCCGCCGAAACCAGCTAACCTAACTTCAAGCCTCATGCTTTTTCTCCTCCTTATTCTTCTGTAACTTAGCTATCATCTCGCGAAGTAAACCTCCATACGTTGGCTTTTCAATGTCAACAAACTCACCGACAATAATCTTCTTAGAAGAGATTTCAGCCTTTGCAGGATTAGAAAAATGTTGAACCTCAGACACCTCCTTTAGCCACTTCATCATGTCAAGTGCAGTTCCCATTTTATTACGTCGACCATATATCTCTGGACATGGAGAAACTGCTTCGATGAAACAGAAGCCTTCCTTTTGAAGAACCTTTTTGATTGATTCAGTTAGTCTTCGAGCATGAAGAGTTGTCCATCGAGCCACATAAACCGCACCGGAAGCTGTAGCTAGATGAACAAGATTGAAGGGTTGCTCAATGTTTCCATAAGGAGTTGTAGCTGTCCATGCTTGAAGCGGCGTTGTAGGTCCATACTGCCCCCCAGTCATACCATAAACAAAATTGTTGGCGCAAATCACCTTAATATCTACATTTCTACGAGCAGCGTGAATAAAATGGTTGCCTCCGATAGCAAAGAGGTCTCCATCTCCACTGATCACAACAACCTTCAATTCTGGATTAGCTACCTTCGCGCCTGTTGCAAAGGCTATAGGTCGACCATGAGTAGTATGAAACGAGTCTGTATTAGTATAACCTGATAAGCGTCCGATGCAACCGATTCCCGAAACCACAACAACTTTGTCTATGTCAATGCTTAATTCCTGGAGAGCTTTAACAAAGCAGTTGAGAACTGTTCCATTTCCACATCCTTCACACCAAATGTGGGGTATCCTATCTTTTCTCAGAAATTTGTCGTATGGATGCTCCAACTGTAACGATTCTTCCATGTCTCTACACCTTCCTTAAAGCTTCAAAGATCTCCTTAGGCTTATGCGGTTCCTCGCCTAACTTTGGCAAGAAAACAACTTGTGTTCCCTTTGCTGCTCTCTCCACTTCGCGAACAAGCTGACCGTAATTCATTTCAGGAACAACCAGAGCCTTCACCTTTTGTGCTACATCAGAAATCTCTTTGTCGGGAAAAGGCCACAAAGTAACTGGGCGTAACAAACCAGCCTTTATTCCTTGGGATCTAGCCATTCGCACAGCACTCAGTGCAGATCTGTAAACGATTCCATAAGCGACCACAACGACTTCAGCATCTTCCAATAGTATTTTTTCAACTTTCACAATCTTGTTAGCATTCTTGCGTATCTTGTCGCAGAGACGTTGAACGAGCTGCTGTTGAACAAGAGCACTGTCAGTCTCTGGATACCCGCGTTCATCATGCGTTAGCCCCGTGGTGTAAAAGCGGAAGCCTTCACCAAAACAAGCCATAGGTGGAACAAGATCGTCATCAGGCTTAAACGGAGCGTATTCATCAGGGGAATCTCTTGGCTTTTTTCGATTCACAATCCTGATATCATCTGAAGGTGGAATTGTAACACGTTCCCACATGTGGGCAATAACTTCGTCTGCGAGAACAAATGTGGGCACACGATAGGTCTCAGACAGATTAAAGGCTTCAACAGTGAAGTCAAACATCTCTTGAACAGAGGATGGCGCTAAGGCGATGATTTCATAGTCGCCATGGGAACCCCACCTTGCTTGCATCACGTCTTGCTGTCCAGGCTTGGTGGGTTGACCAGTGCTTGGTCCTCCTCGCATAATGTCTACTATGATACATGGAGTCTCAGTCATGACAGCCAATCCTATGTTTTCCATCATCAAGCTGAAGCCTGGGCCAGAGGTTGCAGTCATGGATTTCACGCAAGAATATGAAGCCCCTAGAACAGCAGCGATAGAACCGAGTTCATCTTCCATCTGTATGTATACTCCGCCAACTTGTGGCAGTCGACGCGCCATGCGTTCAGCGATCTCTGTTGCTGGGGTAATAGGATAACCAGCAAAGAATCGGCATCCTGCAGCTATTGCGCCTTCAGCACAAGCAATGTCGCCGCTCATGAAGTGTTGACCTGAAAGAACTGCTCTGTTTTCCCTTTTCATTCCGTTTTCTCCTTTGCATTTTTCTCTATGGCGAAGATTGCGAAGTCTGGGCATATGGCTGTACAGAATTGGCAGAGCACACATTTGTTTGTGTCTGTCACTTTTGGGGGATAAACGCCCTTGATGTTGAGTTCTTCAGATTTTTCTAAGACTTGTTTGGGGCAGAATTCTATGCAGAAGCCGCATCCTTTGCAACGGTCTTTTAGAATGTGTATTTCAGCCTTCGGAGCCTTGATCTTGTCGGCATCTAGGGGTTTGCGCCAAATCCTCACTGGCATGTATGTCACCCTGCCTTCCTTGTCACCATGTTTTTCGATTTCTCTATCTCCTCAACGGTTACGTTTTTCACAACGGCTTGCATTTCCTTGATTTTTGATGCCAGTCTTTCGCCTTCAGCAGCGCTTATCCATTCTAGCTGCAGCCGATCCTTGTTAAGTCCCAGTCTATCCATCTTCTTACATAGCTTTTCAACTCTCTTCAAGGTTTGATAGTTGGCGTTGATATAGTGACAATCGTCTATGTGGCATCCTGAAACTAGAACAGCTGCAGCTCCTCTCGCGAAGGCATGTTCAACAAACTTGGGCGCCACCCTACCTGAACACATGGTTCTGATTATGCGCACATTTGCTGGATACTGCATTCTGCTGACTCCTGCGAAATCTGCGCCTGCGTAGGAACACCAGTTGCAACAGAAAGCCACAATCTTCTTTTCAGCATCCTGCTCTGTTGCAGCGTCAATCTGCGCGAAGATCTGTTCGTCTGTGAAATGGCGCATCAGTATAGCGTCAAAGGGACATTCAGCGGCGCATGTGCCACATCCACCGCAGGCTGCCTCAATGAACTCAGCCGTTTTTCTTTCCTTATCAATAATGATTGCGTTGTAGGGACAAACTCTTGCGCAAAGCCCGCAGCCTGTGCAGTTTTCCTCGATGAGTCTGGGAGTTATTGCTTCTACGGTTACTTTTCCTTTTGCCATGAGAATGCCTGCTCTCGCAGTGGCAGCGCTGGCTTGGGTTACGCTGTCCTTGATGTCTTTAGGCGACTCAGCACAGCCTGCAAGGAAGATTCCACCTGTTGGCGCGTCTACTGGACGAAGTTTTGGATGGGCTTCCATGAAGAAGCCGTCTTGGGTTCTTGACAAGGTTAGAAGTCGTTGTGTGATCTCGCTGTCTTTTCGGGGTTCGATGCCTATGGAGAGAATCACCATTTCAGCGTTTACTCTGTAGAGTTCCTTCTGCAGTGTGTTCTCGCCAATGAGCCACAAATTGCCGGTTTTTCTGTCCTCAATGACTTCTGCGGGCAGTCCTCGAATGAATATTACTCCTTCTCTCTTCGCCCTCTTGTAGAGGTCTTCGAAGCCTTTGCCGTAAGCGCGTATGTCCAAATAGAACACGATGATTTTGGTTTCAGGCCAGTGTTCTTTGATGAGAAGGCTGTCTTTGATGGTGTTCATGCAGCACACGTTGCTGCAGTAGAGGTTTCCTTTTTCAGTGCGGGAGCCAACACATTGGATGAAAGCAACTGTTTTGGGAACTTTTTTGTCGTTTGGTCTGATGAGGTGTCCTCCAGAGGGTCCTCCAGCGTTGATTAATCGTTCAAACTCTAGAGAAGTTATCACGTTTGGAAATCTTGTGTGGCCATACTGCACCAGTGACGTAGGGTCGAACACGTCGGCTCCGGTGGCAACGATTATTGTGCCGACCTCTAACTCTAAAGTCTCTGGTTTCATTTCGAAGTCTATCGCTTTGCGTTCGCATGCTTTGATGCACTTGTCACACACGATTACGTTTTCCTTGTTGAGGCAAAGGTCTCTGTCAACAATGTAAGTGGAAGGCACAGCCTGAGGGAAAGGGATGTAGATGGCGTGTCTAGTTGCGAGACCTACATCGAACTCGTTAGGTGTAATTGCCGAGCAGTCGGTGGCGCAGTCACCGCAAGCAGTGCACTCGTCAGTAACGTATCTGGGTTTCTTCAGCACCTTTACTTTGAAGTTTCCAATGTAGCCTTTGACTTCTAGAACTTCGCTGTTGGTTAACAGTTGGATGTTTGGATGTCTGCCAGCATCTGACATCTTAGGCGCAAGAATGCATATGGAGCAGTCCATTGTTGGAAAAGTTTTATCGAGTTGCGCCATTCTTCCGCCTATGCTGGGTTCTCTCTCAACCAGAAACACTTGATAGCCGGTGTCTGCTAGGTCTAAAGCCGCTTGGATACCCGCAACACCGCCGCCGATAACCAAGGCTTTCCTGATAATAGGAACCGTGCTCTCCACTTTTGGCTCAAGTAACGTTACCTTTGCCACAGCCATTCGAACAAGGTCTTTAGCCTTCTCTGTGGCTCTTTCCCGATCATGCAGATGCACCCAACTGCAATGTTCACGGATGTTAGCCATCTCAAAAAGATACTTGTTCAATCCCGCATCTTCGCAAGCTCTTCGGAATGTGGGTTCGTGAAGCCTCGGTGAACAGGAAGCTACGACGACGCGGTTGAGCTTGTGCTCTTTGATGTCATTTTTGATTAGTTCTTGCCCCGGTTCAGAGCAAGTGTAACGGTTGTCTTTTGACACAACCACATGGGGTAAGGTGGCTGCGAACTTGGCTACTTCTTCGCAATCCACTGAACCTGCTATGTTTAATCCGCAATGGCACACGTAAACTCCGATGCGGATGTCATCGGCTGATTTCACCTTTTCGATTTTTTGTGATTGCTTGGTCATTAAAGGTCACCTTTCAAGTAGCGTTCAATGGAAGAAGCCGCTCTTTTACCTGCTACTATGGCTTCAGCCACGCTTGCGGGTCCAGAAACAACGTCTCCTCCAGCAAAGATGCCTGGAATTGAGGTCTCCATCGTGAATGGGTTAACCGCGATTGTGCCAGCTTTGGTTGTTTCAATCTTTTTTGGCAGAAATGTAAGATCTGGCTTTTCACCGATGGCAAGTATAATCATGTCAGATTCCACCGTGAACTCAGAGCCTTCTATTGGCGTTGGCGCTCTCCTTCCACTTACATCTAGTTCCCCTAAACTCATCTTGATGCTTTCCAGAGCAGTAACCTGACCATTTTTTCCCAAAATCTTCTTAGGTGAAATTAGAAACTGGATTTTCACACCTTCAGTTTCTGCTTCTCTGACTCCCCAAGGATTTGCAGGCATTTCTTCTTTTGACCGTCGATAGAGGATAGCAACTTCTTTTGCTCCCATCCGAAGAGCCGTTCTTGCAGCGTCTACAGCGACGTCGCCTCCACCAATGACAACAACAACCTTTTCTCCAACCGTCGCTTTCCCAATGTTTGCTTCTTTCAAGAATTCCAAGGCGTACCAGACTCCTTTAAGGTTGCAACCTTTGATGTTTAGTTCTGTGCTTTTGTGGGCTCCAGTAGCGATGAAAATGGCTTTGAACCCTTTCTGCCTCAGTTTTTCAATGGTTAAGTCCTTGCCCACTGTTGTCTTTGTTCTGAATTCTATGCCTAGGTCTTTCATGTGCTCTATTTCGGCTTCTAGTACATCCTTTGGCAGACGATACGTGGGCAAGCATTTCTGGAGCATTCCACCTGGCTTGGAGGCTGACTCGAAAATTGTGACTGGCACACCTTTCTCAGTAAGCTCATAAGCCACGGTTAGACCAGCTGGACCTGAACCGATTATAGCCACTCGATTTTCTTTCGCTTCTTCAGCGGAAATTGCTTTTCTCTTCTTTGCAGAAAGGCTTCTGGCGTTTTGAAGGGTCTTTTCAACGAATTTTCTGTCAAGCATGGCACGTTCCGGATGAAGACAAACCCAACAATAAGCAGCAGGAAAAGAAACATGTTCACTAACCGTTTTCAGGGCTTCCCTAAACCCTTCCAAATGCTCCTGTTGAGCTGCAAGTTTTCTCAATGCAAGGTATATTTCTGGCACTTTCAATTTTTGTGGGCATCTTCTGTAGCATCGGTAACACCAGGCGCATAGCCAGAGGGCTTCTTCTTTCAAAACATTGTTTTTGTCTAAGAGAATTTTTTCGAGAAGAATTCGTGGATTGTAATGATTCGGAATTATCTCCATGACGGGGCAACTTCCAGTGCAGATGCCGCATTCAAAACAATACTTCAGTTTTTCCATGTCCAGCAGTTGTTCTTGGAGTTCTTTTGAGCTGCTTGTGGCATCGCTTTCCAAGGTTGTCCCTCTAGATTTAGAGCTTAGTCTCCAATATAAAACTTTACAAACGTAAAGGTCTACACCTTTCACTTTCGCTTTCTAAAGCGATCTGAGCGTCATTTTTGGTGGTGAAGTATCTGAAGCCAGCTTTTCTACTTTAAGCCCAGCTTCTCGCCCCGCTCCAAAACCTCAATGACTTCAGCCAAGCGTTTCCTTCGAGTTTCCTCTTTCTTCGCACTCACGACCCAACCAACCATATTCCTCTGGTAAGAAGGAGCCAACCCGTTAAAATTCTCCAACGCCTTCGTATTCGCAGCTAACGCCTCCTTAAAAAATGCGGGAACCTCCAAATGCTTCTTCCTAACTCTACGCTTAAACCACTCTCCACTTTTCTTCGCCTCCTTAACCTTCGCCAATCCTGCTTCCGCCATCCTCCCCTCACGAATCAACCGCTCCACGCGTTTCTTGTTAACCTCAGACCAAACGCTGTCACTCTTGCGAGGAGTAAACTTCCGCAAATACCGCTCATCATCCACCCGCTTCACGATACTGTCAACCCACCCAAAACATAGCGCCTCATCAAGCGCGTCATCATAAGAAACACGCGGTTTACCTGTATGCTGCTTATAGAAGAGCAGCCAAATTTCGCTTTTGGTAGAATAATTCTTCTTCAGCCAAGAGCGCCACTCTTCTCTACTAACCACATACAACTCCTCATCCAAGCTTAAACACCAGCCAACAACCCAAACGCAACAAAACCAGCATTTAAGCGCTGCGCACACATTCAAACAAGCTTTCAGGTCGGTTTGCGTCCTAGAATGACTATTGGTTTATGCTCAATTCTGCCAAGTATCTCCCAAGTTACATTAGTCAAGGTAACGTTGAAGGTTTCCGCCATGTCCCAGACAGTTCTTCCAGCGCCGAATCCTCGGATTCTGTTAGCTATCTCAGCAATTGCGAGAGCTTTTTCTGCGCCTATTTTAGAACCCACGATGGCGACAGGTGTAGAACGGCGTTTCAGTTTGAAAAACCTTCCAAATAAGTAAGCGAATACTCCTCCACGATAATGAATTCCCTGGATAGGTTTTGGGCGTGGAGTGAAGTGAAAATTCCTCAGCGAGTATGTTTTGTCTGTGTCAACTATCATCACTGTAACGTTTCTACCTAGCTCTGCTTGGATGCGCTCTTGTATCTGTTGAGCTATAACTTGGGCGTTTTTGAGCGGGAAACAGACATAGGAGTACGGCAGGTTACTTCCGTCTATTGCTCCTTCAGAACCATGCATTAATGCTTGCAGAAACCCAGCGTATTGGAGGGCAACTTCCTTGTGGGAGCTTCCTTCATGAATAGGATAAGCTCGAAGATGTCTCATTGTCTTTTTTCTCAGATGGCAGATGGGACCCAGAACGTAACCCCAAACTAGGCACATCCAGTATCTTGCCAAGAAACGAGCAAGCATTCTTGGATGAATATCATCTTCGTCCAGAATATTGCCCAATGCGGTTGAAATCGCTTTCTCGGAGATTACCACGAAATCTCCATTATCTAGTTTTCCCTTAACAGAATTAACAATAATTTGGAGGAAGTCTGCACCCGGCTTCCAGAAGGGTGTGGCGATTGCCATTTTTTTGTATTTGTAAGACACCTTTTATCCCAATGCGTGCGTGGAGGGCTCCAATTTTTGCCGAAATTGGCTGAAGAAATCGGTTAGTTCGATGTTTCCTCCACTGACTATTATTCCTACTCTTTTAGATTTTAGATCTGTTTGTTTTGATAGCACTCCTGCCAGTGAGACTGCGCCTGAAGGTTCAGTTACCAGTTTCATTCTTTCCCAGAGGAACTGCATTGCGTCTACAATTTCTTCTTCTGAGACTGTGATTATCTTGTCTACTGTATTTTTTATTATTTTGAAGGTGTGGCTTCCAAGACAGGTTCTTAAGCCATCTGCTATTGTATTTGGGTTCTTGACTGGAATGATTTTTCCTGCTTTGAGTGATTGGTAAGCGTCATCTGCGTTTTTTGGTTCAACACCTACGACCTTCGATGAGGGAAGTACGCCTTTAGTTGCGATTGCAGTTCCGCTTAGTAATCCGCCGCCACCCACTGGACTGAAAACAAAGTCGAGTTTGCCTACTTCTTTGATTAATTCGTAAGCTGCGGTTCCAGCGCCTGCGATGATTTTGAGGTCGTTATAGGGATGTATGAGAGTATAGCCGTACCTTTCGATGAGGGACTTAACAGTTTTTTCTCTATCGGTAGATTGAGTACCGCAGAAGATTATTTCTGCTCCATAACCTTTTGTTGCAGCCACTTTCACAGGTGAAGAATTTTCAGGCATAACCGTTACTGCTTTAATCCCTAGAAGTTTAGCTGCATAGGCAAGAGCTTGTGCATGGTTTCCAGAAGAATGCGTTATCACTCCTTTCTTCTTCTGTGTTGGAGATAGTTGAGACAAGGCGTTGAAGGCTCCTCGGATTTTGAAAGTACCCGTCTTTTGAAAATTTTCGCATTTAAGGAAACATTCACTGCTGGTTACTCTATTGAGGGTTGAAGAAGTCATTACAGGAGTTCGATTGGCAATCTTTTTTATTCTATCGTAGGCTTCTTCTACTTCTCTTAACATGTGAATCAAGAAAGGAATCTCGCAGTTGCTTTATAAGTTGATGTGCATGCCACGTAGTGGATCTTGATAAGCTGGCTCTGTTACGCAAAGCTTAAAAAATCTTAAGTTCTGGAAAAGAAGAATGATTGAAAGGTGATCTACAATGGAGATACCGTTTAATGAATTTTTGAAACTTGACATGAGAGTTGGCAAGATTGTTGAGGCTAAGCAGATCACGGACTCACGGAATCTAGTTAAAATGATAGTTGATTTCGGTTTTGAAAAAAGGCAGTCGGTGGCTGGGCTGTTGCAGTACTACAAGCCAGAAGAGCTTGTGGACAAGAAGTACGCTTTCGTTTTGAACCTTCAGAGAAAGAAGTTTATGGGCGTGGAGTCCCAGTGCATGATACTTGCGGCTGAAGACGATAAGGGAAATGTTATCTTAATAAAGCCTGAAAAAGATATCGAAATAGGAAGTAAAATCAGGTAAAACTTCTGGCCGATCTGCAAAGATTGTTGAGGGTATTATCTGAGATCAGTATTGCTTCTTCATAAGACATATTTTGAAAAGGCGGAATCTGCAACTAGAGTTCGTGAAGTCTTTGCTGGGCGTTAGCTTCCGTTCTCTTGATGTGCAACAAGAAAGGGTGAAATTACTTGGAAGAGTCAGAACGAGAAAGATCGTTTCCTTGGGAGATGGCGCGCGTCATTTCGGGCAGGCTAGTTGGGATCAGCAGAAGTGCGAAGGAGATAACAATAGAGATTGAAAGCGAAGATGGAGAATGTTTTGAGGAAGATTATGATCTGCCAGAAGATTTTGAGGAAGATCAATTTGAAGATCTTTTAGACTACCTCGATTTAGACGTCAAGGTTACACTGCTTGACAACACTGTTATGAAGATTGCTTGTGGCGGACGATCAAGCTAAAAACCAGTCTAGAGTAGGGTGACCATGAGCGTTCTATTTGTCGTCTGCTAAGTATTTTAGGTCTAGAGGTTTCATTTTGTATCGTGAGTCTAGGCTGACGATGAAATTTTCAAAACTGCCAACGAAATGTCCCCAGTCTAGCGCGAAGTTGCGCATGAAATCTGTGTATCGCGAATAGTCCTTGTGAAAGGATATAATTATGCCGTCTTTTCCTCCGAGTCCACTACCTTCCGCAACGAAGATAATGTTTGGATGCTTGGCTGCCCATTCCATGACATTTTGTGCTATTTTTGCAGCCTCTTCCGGCGCTGAGTAGGCTTTCAGTTTTGCAAAGGTAAAGGCTAAGATTTCGTAGCCGAGCTTTGTGAAATCAGGAATAACAGTATAGGCTTTTACATATCCTTCTTTCTCGAGTCGGGCTCTCGTCCTGCTGACAGTTGCCTGAGAAACGCCTAGACGCCTGGCTATTTCTCTATCACTTTTCTTAGAGTTCTTAAGCATCTCCCGAAGCAAAGAAAGAAGCTTTTGATTATTCATATCCAGTAACCTTATGATTGCATTTCTTAAGGTTTTGCCGGTATTCGCTAAAAACACTTGTGGAAACAATTTGTGAATTCACGATTTGTCACCAGTTCAGATGCAGAATACACGTTAAATCCGCAACGATATTATACTCATTATGGAACATCTTCTCATGAAAGAGTGGAACTGCAAGGTGACACCTCACATCCTTGCAGACAGGATGGGATAAACCCGAAAAAAGACAGAAGCCTCAAGGAGTAATGTGCACAAAAAATGCCAAAAAAAGCGAGAAAGAAGGAAACAACTAACATTTATGAACTTCTTGTTGATGCTTCTGAGAAGGAGAAGGAAAAGAAGAGAGCAGAGCTTCTGCGGTCTGTTGGCGTGAAGGATATCTTCAAAGAAGGCAGCATAAGAATCGATATGAAGACCTGTAAGGGTGTGGAATGCAAGTATTGTATAGAAGTGTGTCCCACCAGCGCTCTCTATTGGAAGGCGGGTGAGGTGTGCGTCACTGAAGATTTATGCGTTTACTGCACCTCCTGTGTTCTCAACTGCATGGTTGACAACTGCATAGAAGTCAAGAGAAAGAGACCAAACGGAAAAACAGAAACCTTTAGCAAACCAAAAGACGTAACTATACTTCTTGACAACATCAACGCTCAAAACAGAGTTAAAGCAATAAAACTGTTGTTTCCAGACGAAGAAACATACTTGAAACGATATGACAAACGCTTTTCCAAACCGAAAGAGAAAGAATAAATTAGGAAAAGTCGAGGAGACCTAGCGATTCTAACCTAGGTAACCAAGGAGCCTTGACGAAAAAGATCTGTGAAACTTTCTTTCCACTTTTTCTATGGATTCTCCTAGCACAGTTATCTCTTCAAGGTTGCATGTTCCAAGTTCTTTCTTCTCTGCCAGTTGCAAATGCTTAACATCAGTTGGTGATATACCCATCACCGCGGCGCAAACAGCGTCAACAGCCACTGGGTCGGTTCCCGCGATGACCAGATTCATCTCCACAGGGTTTCCGCTGGATTCATGTCCTTCACCTGCAATTATCCCGTCGACGACCGATATGCTTGGTTTTAGAACAGAGGCTAGGTCAGCAATGTTCTGGCTAAGCCTCCCCTTGTGCATAGAACCCTTAGAGGCTAAAGCACCCATCATGTTCTTCAGACTCAATGTAACTGTCGCTATTCTGTGGAGCTTAAGTTTTGGAACACTGATTATGATGCTTTCTAAAGCGGTTTTGGCAACTCTAATCTTCTTAAGCGACAAAGGGTTCGGTGGGTAAACTTCAATGAATTCGTCTTCGTTAAGGTCAAGGAGTTCTACGCCCCATCGTTTAGCAACGGCGTCAACACCTGCAACCTTAAAGGCTTGGAAGGTATCTGCGAATCCGCTTCCCTCACCTATGATAATCTCTTTCATGTTGCGTTCTTTCAAAAACTTGACAATTCCCTCTATAACTCTACTGTCTGTTGTGATTCCCGTTGAAGGGTGCTGCGAATTTAAATAGTTGGGCTTAATCAAAATTGGCTTCTTCTCAGAAAGGACATGATCCACGTCAGACCGTATCCTTTCAAGAGCTTCAACGGTTGTTTGGATGGGACTTGTCCCCTTTACAATGGCAACTTTACTCATTGGAAGCACTTATCATGTCAAGTAGTACACGGCAATTTGAACCTTTCTTTTCTCTAATCCTAATGAACAGTATATGTTGATTGGGAAGCTTGCGTCAAAAGATTACTCTTCTTCACTCTCTCGTTTTGTGATGTACAAGATTTCCTTGTGGACTGTGTATCCCATTCTTTGAAAAAGCCTAACTGATTCTTTGTTTGGGTCTTCAACTAACGCGCAAAAGATAGTTGCTCCTTGCTTCTTTAAGGCTTTTTCAAGGCGACTGGTTAATTGCTGAGCTATTCCTATGCGCCTATATGTAGGGTCAACTGCTAGACGGTTTATCCACCCTTTCATTCTGCCATCGTAGCTGCCAATGACGACACCTACAAGTTTGTCTTCGTGGAAAGCGCCGATGAAAAACTCTGGAGCAGCTTTCATCTGCCTCTCGATCACACGTTTACTATCTCTGCCCCTTGGTTTAAAAGGTAAGCCTGCACGCTTCCAAAGCTCAACCATGGCATGGTAATCCTTGATGGTTAGAGGTCGAACTTCTATCTGCTTCAGGTTTTCTACCCTCCAGATTAGCGCCACATCTCTTTAACCGTGTAATGCTAAAATAATAGCTTTTTGTGACGCCCAAATCTTGAACTGTTTAAACCTCAGATAAATTCACTGGCGCGTTTCTGGAAAGTAAATGCGTATGGTTGATAGAAGGTGATTTCTAATCTTGTGTACTTTATAGTAAGACTTAATACAACGTCTAACAATAGTAATCCAAAGCATAGAAAAAGCGGTTAACAATGGGGATTCTCTGTGCCCATAGTCAAAGAAGAATTTGATTCCGGGGAACTTCCTAGCAAAGTAGAAGACGACATAACTTCTTTTCTGAAGGAACGCAAAGAAAAAGCTTTCACATCCCAAGAAATAATGGGAGGAATAGATCTCCACACAAACTTCAGCACTTCTGAGATTGCCAGGATGTCAACCTTCATCGTTGCAGACTTCACCGCGCTCCTCTATGAACTGGTTAGGAAAGGAAAAGCGAAAATGAAGATTGTAAATGGGCGCATATACTTCATGGCAGGCGGACCTAGCGGTAAATGCCCTAAATGTGGAACAGAAGTTGCAGAGCCAAAAAAGACTTGGAAGATGGCTGGGCGTCCTGACAGGAAAGGCCGAAGATTACAACTTCAAATAGGTCTTTTTGAATGTTCCAAGCATGGAGCTTTTAGAAAAGTCTTGGATAAAAAGAAGATTAAAATCTGATTTTCTTGCATCGAAATTGGTTTAGTGCCATTTTTCTGACAGGAACTTTGGGATTTCGGAGGAGTCTCTCGGTCCAACTAGGACTTCCCAACCGCTGAGTTCTTGGATTTCTCCGCTTAACCGTGCTGCCTTGCCTGGTATAATCAGCTTTCTGTGTTTCACTTTTTCTTCAACACGAGTTGTTTTGATAGCTTCTGCTACGTTTTCAGCCGTTAGCTTTCTGCCAGCCACAGAAGTGTCAACCGCGTGTCCCTCAGTGTCTGCAACGACGAGGTAACAGTTCAATCCGTTGGATTCGATGTCTGAGGCAACTGTATAATAGGTGAGGGCAAAGTTTGTAGTCAACATCACAGGCGAAGTTGTGTCTGGCTTGCCAAATTCCCGTAGTCCTGGTTCAACAGCCACAGGCTTTCTGGGATCGGTGTAAATGTTTTCCCTCAGAAACACGTTTGGCAGAAGCACCCATCCTTCAGTGCTGTGCATAATCAGCAGGTCAGAGTAGCGAGTAATCAGCGTAGAGGCTATGTAAGCCTCGTTCCACATGTTAATCTCTGGAGCCTCAGTCTTCTGTGTCCATGCAACTATGGGAGTGCCGATTAACGGAAAGCCTAAGAGTTCGTCTCCTTTTTTGCATGCCATACGACGAATCATTGTAAAATTGACTAGTGTGTCAGCCAGTCCC
>CAYFZT010000019.1:14659-15842 GCA_964347555.1 uncultured Candidatus Bathyarchaeia archaeon
AGATCCTTTACTCCGTATTCAACTAGAGTCTTAACCAGAGACCGTAGAAGCTTCGGATTATTTGGAGCGAAAACCGCAAGGGAACAATTGTACATTAAAGATAATTCAGCCATGTCTTTCCAATTGTTCTCCGTTGCGGCGTAAATGAGAGGTCTAGTCTTAGGTGCAGCCATCAAGCCTGCTTCGACTACTTCTGGGTTAAAGGAACAGAGCAGCAGAGGTAACTTCGTGTTGGCTGTTACCTTTTTGACAGCTGCTTTAAACTTCTCTGGATCGTTTGAAGTTGACCTCACAGCTATCATGTTAAGCTTTAATTCTCGACCAATGTAGATGTAAGAAAAATCGTTAGTTTTCTTTAGCCTGTCTAGGAGTTCTTTGTCTGGCATTTCGTCTGTTACGTCTATGGCGATAACTGTTGGATTAGTGTATGTAAGTTCATGACGGTACATCACAAGTTTGCCGCCAATCTTGACTGAGTTTTCGCCTGTGCCTATTGTTACTTCCTTAACTGGCGGCTTGAGCAACTCCCAAAGTTTTTGGTAATTCTTAGCATATTGTTTTTCATCTAGAAGAGGTGTGCAAAGTTCAATCTCAAGTTCTCTGTTCACTAGCTTGGTGGCAAAAGCCATGCAGTTCTCTTGCCCGCATTTCTTACAGTTGGTTCGTGGAAGCAGCATGTAAACGTCTATGGGGCTGAGTTCCTTTGCACCTGATTTGCCGACTTCTCTTTCAGTCATGCTTCCACCTCTTAGATCTTGACGGTAACCCAATCACTAATCAGCTCTGTTTTGCCCCTGCTCAAACCCGATGTTAACTCCTTAACAACATCCTTGAGAGTTTTCACAGCCGCGGGATGCATCATCATGAAAATGTCCACTCCAGCCAAAAGAAGAGTTAACGCAGTAACGGTTTCCCACATAGGGCCCCTCAGTTCCCGTGGTCCCCATTCAGGTCCCATCTTCATCCAAGCTTCTCTGGCGCCCCAAGCGTTTGTTGTGCCCGATGAGATGGGCTGCTGAAGCTCTGGGTCACCCATTAAGCCGGCAAGGCGGGCTCTTTCCATTATGGTAAAAGCGTAGTCCAGTCCATATCCAAGCGCTGCTGTGGTTGTGTCCATGATTATTCGCTTTTTTGGAAGGAACTCGAAGAGTTTGCGGTTTAGCTCTCTTGCTTGATTGAGGTC
>CAYFZT010000020.1:0-15456 GCA_964347555.1 uncultured Candidatus Bathyarchaeia archaeon
GACCTCGGCGATGCCAACGCCGCGATCATTCCAAGCTGATCTACCCGCCCAACTTTCAAACCATATAAGAAAACTATTAAACATTACGCAGCTGAGCAAAGTTTAAATGGGCATCAACTGAGTTGTTCATAAAAATCTAATGGGTTGAATCAACTTGAAAGACATACTCCCTACGGTTTTAGATAAAATTAGAAGCTTAGACGCATCCTACGCTGAGATCAGAGCGCAAGAAAACAACAACACATTCCTAACTGTAAGAGACGGGCAAGTTGAAGCTGTCTCATTATCCACAGAGAAAGGAGCAGCCATACGAGTTCTCGCCAAAGGCGCCTGGGGCTTCTCCACAACCAACTCCCTAGCACGACAAGACCTTGAAAAAGCAGCCAAATCTGCCCTGAAAATGGCTAAAACAGCTGGCAAAAGCGTTCGAGAACCTGTTAAACTAGCGCAGGTTAAAGCTGTGGAAGACAAGGCTGGCGTCAAGTTTAAAAAAGACCCAAGAGAAGTTGAAATCTCCGCAAAGATCAAAAATCTTCTAAACGTAAACGATTCTTGCTTCCATTTTGACAAACGCATCAAAAGCGTAACTGTCAACTATGCCGACTTAGCTACTCAGCAAACTTTGGCCACAACAGAAGGCACCTACATTGAACAATTGAAAATGTTCGTCTGGGACTACTGCTGGGTAACCGGCAAGAGCAAAGCCGTTATGGCTAGCGCAAGAGATGAAATTGGGGCTCATGGTTATGAACTCTTCACTGCAGAACCTCCTGAAAAGATTGCTGAAAGGGTAAGCCGAAAAGTTGTGCAACAACTAGAAGCGAAAACCCCCAAAGGCGGAGCCTTTCCAGCCATTATAGGAACAGACATCGTAGGTGTCCTAGCTCATGAAGCCCTTGGACATATCTGCGAAGCCGATTTAACTCTCGCGGGGAGCGCCTTAATGGGCAAGATGGGACAAAAAATTGCAAGTGAAGAAGTTACAATTTACGATTCAGCTCTCTTACCTGACGGATTCGGAGCCATAAAATACGATGACGAGGGCGTATCTGGGCAAAAAACGGTTCTAATTAAAGACGGTGCACTTGTAGGGTTGATGCATAACCGCGAAACTGCAGCCAAAATGAACATGAAGCCAACTGGAAATGCACGAGCCCAAGACTTCCGCTTTCCTCCATTAATTAGAATGCGAAACACATGCTTTGAACAAGGCGACTACAGCTTCAAAGAGCTTATGGAAGACATAAAATTTGGCTACTACCTAGAAGCCTTCAGAGGGGGGCAAGCAAACTTAGACGGCACCTTCACAGTCGGTGTTCAGAGCGCCTTCGAGATTGAAAACGGTAAACTGGGTAACCCTGTGCGAAACATTGGAATCTCTGGAAACACCCTTGAAACATTAACGCAAGTTGACGCATGTGGAAAGGACTTCGACTTAGAAATGGGACGCTGTGGAAAAGGGCAATACATGTTCGAGTCATCGGGTGGACCACCACTTCGGGTTAAGAGCATACTCATAGGAGGCGCTTGAATGAGTTACTTAGAGCTTTGCGAAAAAGTCATTAAATCAGCCGAGAAACTGGGCGCTAAAGAAGCCGAAGCTTTAATCGTTGTCAGACGTGCAATTGGTGTAGAAATCGAAAGAGCAGAGATCAAAACCTGCAGTGATGTTATGGACAGCGGACTTGGAGTTCGAACAATAATTGATCAAAAAACTGGGTTTGCCTTCACCAACATACTTACAAAAACGGAAGCAGAGAAAGCCCTCAAGCAGGCAGTTAAAGCAAGCAAGGCTAGTCTAAAAGACAAGAATTGGAAACGACTCCCAGAAAAACGCAAGTACCCAACCGTGAAAGACACCTACGACGAAAAGGTAACGAGATTCACTTCAGATGAAGCTGTTGTTCTTTGCCAGACAATGATAGACACGGCGTATGGTGTGGACAAGCGAGTGCTTCCCGCCTTCGGAGGAACCGAGGTCGCAATCTTCGAGAACATATGTGTCAACAGCCACGGGGTAAAAGTTGAAGACAAAGGAACAAGTTTCGGCTGCGGGCTGGGTGCAATGGCACGTTCCGAAACCCAAGTATCTCCTATGTGCGTTGAATTTAAGGCGTCGAGAAGATATGATCCTGATCCGAAATGGGTAGCCAAAGAAGCAGCCAGGCTTGCGATAGATGCCATAAACGTTGGAAAAGCAGAAGCAGGCAAGTTTCCTATACTGTTAGACCCCTTCGCATTGCAATCTATTCTAACCTTCACGCTTATTCAATCAGTTAAAGGTGACATCGTTGCTCGAGGAAGAAGCATCTTCAAAGACAAGATTGGCAAAAAAATTGCAGGTGAAAATATCACACTATATGACAATGGAATCTTAGCTGGAGGACTGAGCTCTGGAAAGATGGATATGGAAGGCGTGCCCCGACAAAAAACGCCAATAATAGAAAAAGGGGTTCTGCAAGGCTTTCTCTACAACAACTATTGGGCTAGACTAGAAGGAAAAGAAAGCACTGGTAACGCAAGCAGAGGCGGAGGCGGTTTGAGTCTTCCACCATATGGAACCATCCCTAACATAAACCCCACTAACATACAACTCGAGGCTGGCTCTTTCAAAGAGGAAGAATTGCTGGAAGAGGTGAAAAACGGCTACTACGTTCGTAGTGTTCAAGGCGCCCACCAGTCTAATCCAGAAACAGGAGAATTCTCGGTTGCACTAGCCCCTGCGTGGAGAATTCAAAGAGGCAAGATAATCCATGCGGTCAAGGGTGTGATGATCGCGGGAAACGTTTACGATATGTTGAAGCAGATTGCAGCTCTAGGCAAAGAAACCCGCCAGGTGGGAACATTTATCACACCTAAAGTGGTTGTCAGCGAACTAAACGTCATCACAAAATAAATTTATCAGCATCCCCCTTTTTCCGTGTAATAACTAACAAAAAGTAGAATAAGAAACAGTGCTATACTCGCAAGGATTTGTATAATTAGGGCCGGTCGTCTAGCATGGTAGGACATCTGCTTGACGTGCAGAAGGTCGCTGGTTCAAATCCGGCCCGGCCCACCAAGAATCATGGTTGTTTGTTGAGTTGACGTTTTGAAACTTGGTTATCAAGTGTTTTAAGTGATTTTCAAACGTTTTAGAAAGATTGAAACCTAATTCTCTCGATTTTTCCACGATTTCTTTGTCGAGATACAATACAACATTTCGCTTTTCCGTCATTTTGCCTTCGCATCCGTATGCGCGCGAAGGGATGGAAGGTTCTCTGTTATAAGTTTGGTGATTGAGCGTTGTAACGGGTTTTACAAGTTGCGCGCGCGCGCATGGATGCTTGGATGCACAGAGTATGGTCTTCTAAGCACAAAACATATGGAAATTGGATATTATGATCGTATCCAAGACAAGTCTTATCAGTATATTAAACAGAGTTTTGATAAATAGCTAGACATTCGCATGCGTCAACTGCTTCTCAACTCTAAAAAGCGCGCGCACTGAGACAAAGTGTGGGTTCACCAGAAGTTTTATGTCCCTGTTAATCCCAGTTTTTATTAGATTCAAGGTTTTTCTGGCCACACCGTCTGAGAAGAGGATGCTTGCGAACCTTGAGTCGCCTGCGCGTGTGCGCAAAGTTGGGCAATAAATAACGTGTTGACTCGGTTCCAACTTGAGCTTCCTCTTCTCGAAATGTTTTGAGATTTAGATGTTAGTTATTGGCGGGACATAGCGCCAAACAACAAGAGACCAATTATTGCAACAATCATTATCATGTAAACAAGGAAGTCTTCTTGAGGAATTCCAAAAATGTAATGGCGCACGTCATAGTTGAAGGTCACTGTTTTGCGTTCGGTTGAAAAAGAATTGTCAAAATGGATTTTATACGTTCCTTCTCTTGAGGCGGTAAAACGAAAGTCTTTAACGCTTACTCTCTCATTTGGCACAACCGCTTTCCCATCTGGGTCTGTGATGTTGAAATCAATCTTGTCATCGTTAAATTCGCCGACAACGCTTATTCTTCCAGAAACTTCGTCATCCACCTTTAAATCAACGTTTTCAACTACCTCTTGTTCTGCCTCTATGTAGATTGTCCGTGAAACAGCACTTACAACATTGATGCAGAACATTAAGATTCCGAGAAGCAGGCAGACCCTGAGGAGAGGCTTTATTCTTAATTTTGTCATTGTTCATCCTGCATGGGTCTATGAGTTCCACCGCAGCAAAAAGAATTATGAAACCAGAATCCTTATTCAGAATCAGACGGTTTTCAGCTTTTTAGTAGGTAGTGCCTTATTATTAACCAAAACAGATAAAACGAAGTAATCTGCAGTTTCACTTTAACGAGGCAGAAACCACATGCCAACAGAAGTCCTTGACATCGAAGAATTTTTACGAATTTCCGAGCGCGCCAACTACTGCGCCATAAAAAGACTGGAGAAGATAGTAAAGCTAAAACTTCGAACACCGAAAAGTCTCTACACTCTAAAAGTGAAGCCTTCACAGGCTGAGGAGATCATTAAGAAGCTGAGTTGCGAGATTCGCGAGTTTTAACTCCTAAAAGCTTTACAACTTTTGAAATACAGTGCATGCAAAAAGTCTTCTCTTTTCTGTCAGTATCTAAGATGGAGTTAGAAAAAAACATGACACATCTAGGATTTTTACAGTGCTTCAAACCCAACGTGTGACCAATCTCATGCACAGCCTCTTTTACGCAGCGGCTAATGAAAAGCTCGTGGTTAGCTGAATGTTCAAGTCTGTACAACGATATGATCGCAGTTTTTCCTGGAGACATAGCTTCTCCAAAAACAAAGTTGAGGTGCGGCACAAAAAGATCTACCTCAGTTACACCTAATATGCGGTCGGCATGGGTTAGCTTAGCATATTTGCCGATTTCTGCTAAGATAAGACTTGAACAGAATTGCCTTCTCTTCTCATTGTATGAGCCTGAGGGAATAGGCATCACATCGTCTAGAATGAAACAATTAGTCTCTGGATAGATGTTGCACAGCTCGCTTCGAATCTTCTCTAGAACATCTCCGTCTACTTCTCTAATCTGCAAAATAGCTATGTGCATAGATTCCCCTTAAATTTCAAACGTGTCCCCAGACTTTGGAGCAACTGCTTCTAATCCCACTTCCTTTTTTATCCACTTTGCGAATCTTGTACAGTTTCCCTCGGCACCATGCATCACGTAAACTTTAGGACTTCCTTCTAACCCCTTCACTGTTTCTTTAAGCTCGCTTGCTCCACAATGAGATGAAAAATCAAATTTCTCAACTCTAGCCTTTGCCTTGCGCACTTTTCCGTCAATAACACAACGCCCTTTCTCCAGCAGTTCCCGTCCAGGAGTCCCAGGAATCTGGTAGCTCACAAGAAAAATGGCGTTTCGACTTTTCTTTCCAAGTTTTTGCACGTAAAAAGCTGAAGGACCACCTTTCAACATTCCAGCAGGCGATACAATAACCCCCGCCTTCTTTGGCGCTCTTCTGCGGTCGCGCCAGCCTTCAACGCTATTGGCGGAGTGAACCGCATCCATAAACAACCGTGGGTCACGCAAGAAAGCAGTGTAGTTCATTAAGATACGGTTGGTTTTTCGTGCCATACCGTCAATTGTGATTGGATGGTCGAAATGATGGGCTGCTAGGATGCAGGCGATTTCTTGAGAGCGTCCAACTGCAAAGGCTGGAACAAGAACTGTCCCTCCATTTTCCACAACCTCTATTATACTTTCCATGAACTCTTTTTCGGTTGTCACCCTCTCTGGATGGTCCTCATCTGCGTAGGTGCTTTCAATAATTAATGCGTCAAGCTCGCCATATTCCTTGTCTGCTCCATGAAGAAGACGGGTCTCAGTTCGGTTGAAGTCGCTAGTGTAGACCAGCCTCTTTCCCTCTGCCTCTACCAGAACTTGGGCACCTCCAGGTAGATGTCCTGAGTTTAAGAGTTGAATCTGAATGTCCCCAATGACTCTGGGTTCCCTGTACTCAAGGTGAACACAACTACGTAGCATTGTTTGTAGCTCGATGTATTCAAAAGGAAGATAAAAACCTGACAGATGGATAAAATCTGAAATTAACAGCTGCACCAGATCGAAGGAAAGCCTCGACCCAAATACCGGTATCTTCTCGTGAAGGTGAAACACCGGAATAGCTCCTGAATGATCAAGATGGCAATGCGTCATAACAATTGCATCCACATCTTTAGGTTGAACATGCATGGGAAATCCAGGCTCGTTATTAAACATGACACCGTAGTCTAGAACAAGCGCGGTTTTTCCAGTCTTCACAAGCACAGCTGATCTTCCAACCTCTCTGGTGCCGCCGAGAAAACGAATCTTTAAGGTTATCGTGTTCACCTTCCGTAAGTATTTACTATCTTCGAGTTTTCTTTCATTGATTAGCAAATCAAGAATTTAAATGATAGCATCTCTTGAGATTGGCTTTACCCGTCCATTTCTGATGGCTTTTAGGATTTCACTGATATTAGAGTTTGCGTTAACCTCGGTGTATGCTGTCCACATGTGAGCTGGTGTGTGAGCGTCGCTTCCGGCGATGCCTGGCAGTTTTCTGGTTCTAGCTAGTTCTTGCGCCATTTTGTTTTCTCTGCGGGTTGCTGTGGGATTCACGACTTCTATGGCGTCGGCAGATAATGTCTCTGCTAGGTCGCCTACCCCGCCTATGCGATAAGGATGCGGTAAAATGATAACTCCTTCTCTTCCTTTGGCAAAGTCAACTGCTTCCCAAACCGTGGATGCGTGAGGCGGCTTTTCCTCTACGCCTAGAATAATTATGTCTCCATGATTGGTTGACACTTCTATTCCTGGAATGATTTTTAAATCTCCATAAGATGAGGCAAGTCTGTGCGCTTCCATGTATCCTTGCAATGTATTGTGATCTGTTATGGCTACTGCTCTGATGAAAGGGTGACTGTGAAGTTGTTCTACAATAAGCTTAGGGCTGATTGTGGAGTCTCCTGAAAATCTTGTGTGTAGATGAAGGTCAACCCGTATCATCGTTTTGCACAACGGCTTTCTGTGTTGCTTTCAAGATTCTGTTTAATGAGTTATTACTCCATGGGCACCTTGTTTTTATTACGGTTAAAGACAGCATTCGTTTCTTGCAGGCTCTTTTACATGCGGTTGCTATTCTTCCTTTCCACTCTTCCAAGTCTTCTAGCAGTATAACTTTCTCGTAGTTTGTTTTCATTAAGTAATTCTCAACTTGGACTGCAACATAATCTTTTGTTTCTGCATCGAAGGGAAGAGCAGTTTCGTGTTGGGAAAGCGGATAAACCTCGTCAATCTCGGCTGGAACCACTCCAAAAGGCGCAGCGTAAGTGCAAATGTGGATTCTACTTGCCTTCACACCAATTTTGCGCTCTAATTTTCTTCTTAATTTTCTATGTTCTTTTGACTTGTGAAACGGCTTAGCCGTGGTTTGAGGCAACAGAACTAGAATCTCCACCCCCTTCGGTGGCGAATATCTATTGGAAAGCCTTTTTCTGTAGCGAGAAATTTCAGGGCGAGGTAATCCAGCTGAACTGAAAAAGAAGAGTCCGCTTCTCTTTGTTACTGGACTGTTTCTTTCAAGGTAGTCTTCATATTTTTTTAGTCTTTTCAAGGCTTGAAACAGTGAAGGATGCCCGTGTGCCTTCATTTCTAAATATTCCCAAAGCCTTCCTTCGACAACAGCCTGCTTTATCCGCCTTATTTCAGAGAAGCAAACATAGAGGTTGTGCTGAGCAAGCAGTTTCTGTCTTTCATTTCTCGGTGTCTCTCTAAATTTTTTCGGATCATTTTTCGTGCATACAGAGCAAGAGCATGGAAAATAAGCAAGTTCCCTCAGCCTTGCAGTTCTGTGGTTAGTCATGTAGCGGTCTTCTCGAGCGTAAATCGCGTAGGCAGCTGAGTCGAATAGATCGCAGCCTAAAGCCACAGCTAACGCAAACATGAGAGGATGACCGGCCCCGAAAAGATGAAGGGGGCGTTCAAGGGGCAAATTAATCTTCGCCGTCAGAATCATGTCAACAAGCGTGGAGAAAAGATATTCTTCCATAACAGGCGTTGGGCTTCCGAGAGCGTGAATCTCAAAAGGCAACTTTCCAATCTCTCTTGCAGACTTCGCCAAGAGGTCGAGATAGTTTCCCCCTTGAACCGGTCCAACCCACGCAATGTCACTTCGAGCTTTAATCTTTGCCAAATCCTTTGCTCTTTCCAATGTTTCTTTCACAGTTTGTTCAGCATGCTCCCTTGAAACTTTCCACCCAGTTGGCACATCCAATATTGTAGCAATGTCTGTGTTAATCCTTTCTTGATAGCTCACAATTTCTTCTGGACTGACTTCTACGTCTCCATACACTAGAATCTGGTATGCTCCGGAATCGGTCATTAAGATTCCATCAAAATCTAGCAGTTTATGAATCTCCTTATGACTTGCTTTGTCTGCAAAATGTTTCTTCACGATATACGCATTAGTTATCAATGCCTCGCAGTTAAACAGTTCCTTTATTCTTCTGGGAGAAATTGGCTGAATTGCAGGGTTAATTACAGGCAATAGCACAGGCGTCTCAAATATTCCACTTTTAGTTTTTATTCTGCCAATTCTGGCAAGGAGGTCTCTGTCTCTAGCTTCAAAAGACATGGAGTCATATCCGCCAAGACATAATCTAAAGCAGCACTTATTTCTTTAATGAGGCTTATAAGAGCAATCGTTCACTCATATTGTGCTAACCAAGAGGAATCCGCAAAATGACCTGCATCGTCAAAATATATGAAAAACCTGTCCTAACTAACCCTGTTCTAATCGAGGGTCTTCCAGGCATCGGATTTGTTGCTAACATCGCCGCGTTGCACCTAATTCGAAAGCTGAAAGCCAAACGGTTTGCAGAAATTCGCTCAACATCTTTCCAGGATTTCGCCATTACAGCCGAAAACGGCGAAGGGCGTTTTCCAATAAACGAGCTTTACTATCATAAAGGGCGAAGTGAGGAACGCGACATTATTGTTCTTTATGGCAACACCCAAGCTTTGACCACTGTTGGGCAGTACGAATTGTGTGGGCGCATATTAGACATAGCTGGCGAGCTGGGGTGTCGCTATATTATAACCTTGGGGGGTTTAAGAAAAGGAGACAATATTGGCACTCCCCCGAAGATTTATTGTGCGGCGTCGGATCCAGAGGCACTGAAAGATGCATCTAACTTGGGCGCGGAAATAATTGAAGGACAAATCTTTGGTGTAGCAGGGCTTCTTGTGGGATTAAGCAAGCTTCGAGCTATGAAAGGCTTCTGCCTTCTAGCTGAAACTCTTGGTTACTACCCAGACTCTTCTGCAGCCAGAGAGGTTTTAAGGACAGTTAACAAAATGCTGCATTTAAAGGCAGATTTAAGTCAATTAGACTCAGCTGCTGAGGAAACCCGCAAAATTCTCGAATCGTTTGGTCTTGCCGCTCAACCAAAAGAAGAGGAAAGAAAAAAGGAACCACGGCAAGGCTGGCACATTTAACCTTTGGCTTCACTCACGAACTGATCAAAGACTTTTTGAACTCTTTCCGCGGCTGGACCAGTGCCTTCCACTACGCCTTTTTCTGTAACCTTGATCTTATCCATAACCCAAATGAAACCCTTGTCCTCGTAAAGCCTAACCATAGTTGGGAAAACTTTTTCCAGTCGTTCAGATAGGGCTTTGAGGTCAAAAGGTTTTTCTATAGCAAGAATCTGAGCAATTACGCTGCCGTTTAAGACTACTCTGTGTAAAATGTGTCCTTTTTCATCTTTGGCGTCAGCCAAACATAAACTCAGCGTGTCTGGGTTTATGCCAACAAGATTTCCCGTGTAAGATTTGCCATTTGTGGTTACGACCATAACGGGTCTATCAAGTAATGTTCCGATTTCTCCGAAGAACTTTCTCTGAGCCACCGACAAATTCTCTTCACCTTCGCATTAATTTATCATCGTTGCTAAAAGAGTTTTTTATCTGCAATATGTTTCAGCCTATAGAAACACTTTTATTTTTACGCCTCATCAATTACCGAACATGGGGCTTCTAGATCGCTTCAGAAGAAAAAAAGAATCTGAAGTAAAAGAAAGGAAGAAAACATCTGAATCCGTTGGGAAATCCATATTAGAGGAACTTTGCAGAGGTGACGATGAACTTCTCTTTGCGTTAACCCACACAGTACTTATCGATCCTGAAAGGCTTTATGGTGAGGGGATTGACTTTTACATTGAAAAGGCTGAGGAGTTCGAGAAAGAAAAGGATTTTTTAAGAGCCCGCATTAACTATCAAGCGGCTGGAGAAATAGCTCTATACAAAGGTGATCTGGCGCAAGTTCAGAAATTCTTCAAAAAATGTGCAGAAATGGAGTCAAATCCTGAATATAAAAAAATCTTTGAGTACTACTCCAAAAAGACAAATGCAGAAAAGGCTGTAAAGGTTGCCAGAGAATATTATCGGCGAACAGAGTCTCCAGAGAAAATAGAAGCCTGACTCGCATTAGTTTTTAAATCTAGAGGCTTCATATCTAGTGCTAAAAAGCAGATCAGTGGAACCAAGATTAGATGATAGTAGCCATATTTGAAGACGAAACTTTTGAAAATTTTCTTCCCCTCACCTACACCAGACCCGTCTTCAAGCTCAAAAGTGGAATCTTCAGTCTTTTAGAACGTGCCAAAAAAGTGTTTCCAGACTATCCTCTTCTCCTTCTCACACGAAATTATCTAATATCCCCCCTTAAACAGCAAGAAACGCACCCAGTAAATGATCCGGACACGATAGATGACGACATTATTCTGGTGAACGGAACGCTGATGGTGGAGAAACAGACAAGACAGTTTATTCAAAAAAAACTTGGCAAAAACGTCGCCATAACACGGAACGGAAAGGTCATTTTGGCTCACCTGAGCAAGAAGGTTGCTGAAAAACATGCTGAAACGCTTTGTATACCCATCACTCAAAATAGTTTAAAGAAAGTCGTCAAGAAATGCAAAATTCTGAAGGCGCAGAACCTTTTCATGATGATGTATCCTTGGGACCTAGTTAACAATTGTGCAGAATTGATCAGAAAAGATTTCACTCTGATACGTGAGGAAGGCTCTGAGGGAGAAATCGATAAACAAGCCATCGTATACGGCGATGCGTCAAACCTTCGCGTGAAGGAAAAAGCCTTCGTTGAAGCTTCTGTTGCACTAGACGTTCGAAATGGTCCAATCTACATCGGTAAAAGAACCATTGTGCATGCAGGGTCGAGAATCACAGGTCCCGCTTACATAGGGGATCAAGTAATTATTGCATCTGGGCTTATACGAGAAGGCTGCCACATAGGAAATGTCTGCCGCGTTGGCGGAGAATTAGACTCGACAATTCTTCATGGCTACATAAACAAGTATCACACTGGCTATATTGGGCACTCTTACATTGGCGAGTGGGTAAACATAGGGGCTGCTACCACTAACTCAAACCTCAAAAACACCTATGGAACAGTGAAAGTCATAGTTAAAGGAAAGCAAATAGATACTCACTGCGTTAAAGCTGGGTGCTTCATAGGCGACTATGCCAAAACATCCATTGGAACGCAGATTTACACGGGAAAAAAGATAGGCGCCGCTTCTCATGTTCACGGTTTCGTCACAGAAGATGTGCCTTCCTTCACTTTATGGGCGAAAAGCCTAGGTGCAAAGCCTACGGAGCTGTATTTGAAATCGGCTATTGAGACCCAGAAACGAGTTTTCGCTCGTAGAGGGAGAGAACAAACCCGAGCAGATATTGAATTATTGGAAAAACTCTTTAGGCTCTCGGTTAAAGAAAGAAAAACGGCAAAAGTTGCTAAAGGAAGACTTGAGCTATAAATGTAAAGACTGGTGATGAAGATCATGTCAAAGATTGCAGAATCAAAAATCCTCGATGACAAGAAGGCTATTTCCGCTCTAGATAAAAGCGGTTTGTTCAAAGATGAATTTGACTTCTCTGAAAATCTGAGGAAGGCAGTCAAGAATGTTAAGGCCTTTGCTTTGCCGAATAAGGTGAAAGTTGGACAGCATCTTATCCGCTACAAGGAAGTGAAAAACATTGTCGTAGCTGGTATGGGCGGCTCGGCAATTGCAGGAGACATTCTAAAAGATTGGATTGGAAACGAAATCGATATTCCGTTGGAAACTGTTCGAGGTTACTCTCTTCCAGCTTATCTAAACGAATACTCACTCGTGTTTTTCGTAAGTTATTCTGGGAACACTGAAGAAACCCTGAGTTGCATGTATGATGCTGCAAAAAGAGGGTGCCAGATAATATCTATATCATCAGGTGGAGCCTTAGGGAAAGTAACACAAGCTTTAGGATTGCCTTTAATAGAATTACCAGACATGGCAGCTGCAAGGGCTTCTCTGCCTTACTTGTTCGCTCCCCTTCCATACGTGCTTGCGAAGCTAAAAGTTCTTCCAATTAGTAAGGTTGAAAGGGAAATGAATGACACCCTTGAAGTTGTTGACAAGATGGCAAGGGAACTCGCAATTGATGTGCCAGTTGAAAAGAATTATGCCAAAAAGATTGCCCTTCAAATCTTTGGAACCGTGCCCATTGTTTACTGCTACAACCCCTACAGGAGTGTTGGTCTTCGCTTCAAGTGCCAAATCAACGAAAACTGCAAGCTTCCAGCCAGATGCGACGTTTTTCCCGAGCTTAACCACAATGAAATCATGGGGTGGGAAGCATCTCAAGAAATCTTGAAACGTTATACTTTGGTTCTTTTACGTGATTTCGAGGCGGAACCCTCAGAGGTTCAAGCAAGAATCGACGCTTTAAAAGAGAAGTTTTTCTCAAAGAAGGCGAAGTCAGTGATTGAAATGAAGCCTCAAGGCAAAACACCACTAGGCAAAATCTTCTCGCTCATCTTCATACTCGACGTGGTAAGTACGTATCTGGCTGTTCTGCACGGTCGAAACCCTGTAGCTTCCGAAACTTTCCAGATACTGAAATATGAGGTAACTGAACGCCTAGGAACGTTAAGAAAACTGGAGAAGCAAATACTGCAACTGGCTTCAGCCTAAACTTACTTTAAAGTTTTGTAATCGTATTGTCAGAGTTTAGAGCAGAACTCTTTTAGTTGGGGCAATGCTGGATGCTCTGCGGCGGGATTTGAAATGTAGTAGGCAGCCACAGCATTGGCTAAATTTAATCTAAGGTCATCTTGGACGCTTAAAGCATCGCCGAAAATGTTGCCCGCATTCCAAGCGTCTCCAGCACCAGTAGACCTCAAAACTTGAACCTTGAAGGCTGGAATTATGATCTCGTTACTCTGTGTGAATGAACCCGCAAATGCTGTTGTGTGAAGATCTATCCGCGCTGAAAGATGTTTGGCCAAAACTCTTGCGCATTCCATTGCAAGCTCTTTTGGCTTCAATTCTTGGCGGAGATGAATAACTTCTTTATTAATTTGAGAAGCGTAACAGAAGGCTTCGTTTTCGTTTACACTTAGGATATCCATATGCTTTCCTAGAAGTACTCTTTCTGTAAGGCTTGGAATAGCTGCTGAATTAGGCGTTGGATCTGCCGTGTCATAATAGGCCTTTCCCTTTCCCTCTTCTTTCACGTAACGAAAAACTTCTGCAGCCAGCTCTGTTCCGAAGCGGCGGGTGCAAGCCCAATGGAAAACGCAGACGTAATCTGCTTGCTTTAATGTTTCGAAATCTTCTTTTGTCAGATTGTTCAAGCCGAAGTCTGGTAAAGAACCTAGTGTGCTCATCATGACGTTTACCTTTTCTCGTTCGTGACGAAGTTCAAGGGCTGTGGTAAGTGCTATGTCGCCTTGTGTTTTCACATGGGAAAGGTCTACATTCAAAGGCTCCAAGTAGAATCTAAGCAGGTGAAGCCCTAACCGATTTGTATTTATTATAGGAGTTACCTTGGCGCCAAGTCTAGCCAAAGCCGCTGCAGTGTTAGCTGCGTTTCCACCTCTCAGCTCCACTTGTCTAATTCCGTGTATGCTTCCTCCCTTGCGCTCTGCAACTTCTGCTGTGGCATTTGAGAAATCTTTGATGTCACCATTATAAAATACTAGACGATCTAGGAAAAAGTCGGGCATGACTACAACATTAAACTTTTTAGGCTTGACCTGTTTCAAACATTCGTGCAGTTCAGCCGCAAATCGAGAAGGCAAGTTTGCTCACCAAGCTTTAAGCAGATTTTAAACACATACCCAACTTACTTTGCCATTCAATAACACACAAGGTTTCTACCAGAAAAGGATTTTGTCTGGAATTATTTCAATTACGCATCGGGTTTTTGCGTCGAATAAAGGAATGCCCATGGAATCTCTTCCCTGTTCGTCCAGTTGGAGACGGTATTTACCAATGTGCTCTTGAGTTCTTTCAATGAACGCCTTTCTGTCCATGACGACTTTTCCTATACCCCTTATAATCACAGCCTCTTCGCCTCGATAGACTGCTATAGCAACATTACTGTTTCTAGCGAGATTACACACCTTTACAGATTGTCGGTCAGTTTGAACGTAAACTTTTCCCTCGTCGTATGTGAAAAAGACTGGTACTATATGCGGTCGTCCTTTGACATCAACCGTTGCGAAACTTGCCAGACGCTCCTTCTGCATAAAGCTTGAAACTTCTGATAGGCTCTGAGGCATCTGTAGTCCTCAAGGCAATTCAATTGTTTAATGACCTAAATATATGCAAAACCCTAAATCACACGCGTATTTAGTTTTTTATGCTTGAAAGTAGGCGGATTAGAATGTTCAATGAACAGAAACTGAAAGAGATCAGAGAACAGGGAAAAGCTTGGAAGAAAGTTACGGAGAAGGCTCTTGCCAAGTTTCCCGAGCGAAAGAAGCTTTTCGTCACAAGTTCTAAGGTTCCAGTTGAGAGAGTTTATACGCCGCTTGATGTTCAAGAAGTCAACTACATTCAAGATATAGGCTTTCCAGGTGAATATCCCTATACTCGTGGCGTTTATCCAACCATGTATCGTGGGCGCTTCTGGACTATGCGCCAATACGCCGGATTCGGCACGGCTGAACAGACTAATCAGCGATTTAAATATCTGCTTCAACAGGGGCAAACGGGACTTAGTGTTGCCTTTGATTATCCGACGCAGGTAGGCTACGACTGCGACCACACTATGTCTAAAGGCGAGGTTGGAAAGGCGGGTGTAAACATAAGCGTCTTGCAAGACATGGAGACCTTGTTTGACGACATACCCCTAGATAAAGTTACAACCTCCATGACCATAAATGCTCCCGCCCAGATTCTGCTAGCAATGTACATCGCAGTGGCTGAAAGGCAAGGCGTAGCCCAAGCTCAACTCGGCGGCACGATTCAAAACGACATATTGAAAGAATACGTTGCCAGAGGAATGTACATGTTTCCACCGAAGCCTTCTATGAAGCTGGTTACGGACATATTCGAATATTGCTCCAAAAACATGCCTAGATGGAACACCATAAGCATAAGCGGCTACCACATAC
>CAYFZT010000021.1:0-313 GCA_964347555.1 uncultured Candidatus Bathyarchaeia archaeon
GCCAAGACTTCTCTGGTTTTCTCAATAATAGCCTTCTCATGTTTAGCTAGAGTGTTTGCCCCCAGCTGCAAGGTTTCGACCCACTCTGTTGTTTCTCTGATGGTAATACAGGGGGTGTGAAGCCAAAACGTCTCCTTCTGTATCCCACCAGAATCAGTAAAAACGATTCTCGCATTCCTTATCAGGCAGAGCATGCTGTGATATTTTACAGGGTCTACAAGCCTAAAATTTCTTGCTCTCCTCAATGGATTTAATAATCCTCCAGCACTTAGCATTTTCTTGGTTCTGGGGTGAACCGGAAAAACTATGATTA
>CAYFZT010000021.1:323-10146 GCA_964347555.1 uncultured Candidatus Bathyarchaeia archaeon
CTCCCTCATTTTCATCATGGCCCGTATAATATTTTCAAGCTTTTTCGAGTTATCTACGTTCTCTGGTCTGTGAAGTGTTAGCACTTCGTACGCTTCCTCTTCCAAGTCAAGTCTGTCTAAAACGTCGCTTTTCAAAGCTTCTGGCAGGTGCTGCAATAAAGCGTCGTACATTGTATCTCCACTGAGGCAAACACTATCTTTGGGCACTCCTTCAATGGACAAGTTGCGCACGCAATTCTCTGTTGGTGCAAACAAAAGTTGAGAGCAGTGATCTGTAAGCCGTCTATTTACTTCCTCTGGCATCCTCATATCGTAGCTACGTGCTCCAGCTTCCAGATGAGCTATAGGTAAATGAAGCTTAACGGCAGCTAAGGCTCCAGCCAATGTAGAATTCGTGTCACCTGGAACAACAACCACTTCAGGTTTACACTTTAACATGACTTCCTCCAAACCCATCATCATCCTACCCGTTTGCCACGCATGGCTTCCAGAACCCACCCCCAAATTAACCGAAGGGCTGGGCAAATCCAACTCATCAAAGAAGGTTTTAGACATCTCATAATTATAGTGCTGTCCAGTATGCACTAACTGAAGCTCTATCGAAGAATCCTCCAAAATTTCATGAATCAAAGGAGCCGACTTAATAATCTGTGGCCGAGCCCCTATAACAAGCATCAACCTCATAGCCTTTCACATCAGACTAAACTGGTTCACTCCATTACAGGATAGGCATCGCCATAAAAAGATTTTATTACGTCACGATATAGTCAGAGACTCAAAATTGAGACGTGGTCAATTGTGAACCAGCATTGCAATGGCTATTAGTGACGTTCAGATTCGTGCGCGCGCAGCTTTGTGTTAAGGAGTTAAAGGAATAACTCCAAGAATATGTTCCCTTTCTTTTCTGGCATAGCGAGCAAGAGCTAAGGCAAACAGCTGGTCGCCGTGTCTGCGTAGTGATGCTGCTCACAGCTTAATCAGGCAAGAAAAGACTCTGAAGAGATTCCTGTTTTTCCTTTAGTAAAAACTGTCACACATTCGAATTCAAACAAAACACTAAACCAGTGACAGCTGTAACACACATGCTACACTGTTTGTCACATGTAAAACAGTTAACAACGTGTCACAGTTTTAACACACTGTCACACGGCATTGTACTTCGCCATGGCCTGTACGTCGCATTCCTTGAATTCAATGTTCAGCGACGTACATTATAAGCGGAAGAACAGTGTGCACCAGTACATCGCATATGGGCTGTAACATTTTGTAATAGCTTGTAACACGTACGCACAACTGTTTCAGTCAACTCCCTGGCACACATGTCGGACGTGTCAGACATTGTCTGACGGAAAATACGCGCGCAATCTTTTCCAACAAACTCTACAAGCTACTCGCTTAACTCCGATTTCTCCGTGCCCCTCTGTATTTTTCTAGAAGTACACTAAGTCATATGGCTAGCCTAGCCGCTACGCTAGCGTATCAGCTACGCTAACGAAAATGATAACAAACGTTATCAAAAAACACCATAAAGAAACATAATAATTCGCCGAGTGCTACAAGTTGTTAACGTCGCTAACAAGTTGTTAACGTTGCTAACGAGTGCGGACGCATAACACCTCGCACTTTAACTCTTTCGCGCGCGCGATATACAAATATACAGTAATCCCCTTTTTCTGTCACCACTTCAGGTATAGCTCGGAGCCGACTCCAACTCCACCTTGTCACCGATTTTGGTGACCGTAAAACAATCATTATTTTTATTCTTTGTCACCACTTGTCAGCATTTCTGTCACCAGTTTCGGTGACCATCGCAAAAGATAATTCCGAAAGTAGCAACTTCTCGCCTCGACTTACTAAAGGCTTATTCAAAACGCATTTCGTATCACTGAAGTTTTTTCCCTACGGCTTCTCCTCTGCGCGCCACCTTCTTCTTAAACCCAAAAGAACCACCGAAGACCCTGCTACAAAGATCACAACTAGCCCCACAACAAGCCATGGACTAATCGCAGATTCTAACACAATATTAACATAAGAAAAGTAAAAGTACGTGCGTTTGTCATCCGTCCACTTCCTCTTCAAAACAGGCTCTTCACCATTGATCAAAAAGCTCAGGTTGCCACCTTGCAAACCTTGAACAACAACGTTTGGAACACTAACTCTCGAAAATCCAATTGTGCCATTCTCTCCAGAAGCTATGAAGCTTATCCTTCTCTCAGCAGAGCTGAACTGAAATTGAGAAATGGTAGAATTAGAAATAATGTTGATATTGTGCGTTTTCTCTTCTAAGGTTACAGTGAACTCTGAGAACTTCCCCATGAGGGGATAATTGTCAACGTTGTTCTCTCCAACTATGTAGGGATTATCACTTATGCCATCTTGATCAGCATCAACTCCTCCATAAAGTGTCCAAAAATTACCTTCAAATCCGTTGTCCCAGCTGTTTCTCGGAGTGAATTGTGTCTTGTTTCTAGTTTCCCTATGAAGCAGGCTATTAGCAAAAGTGTTATGGTATATGTGGTTGTTGTGAGAATAATAAACGCCTATGCTATAACTGCCAAGCTTGGCTAGGGCGTTGTTCCTCGCAATAACTGAGTTGTTCGTATAGACCAGGTGCAAGTCATAAGTATTAAAACTAGCCTCGTTTCTCTCCACAGTTAAGTTAGAGCTCCTGAAGAGACCGATACCTGCCCAACCATTCTTATCCACATTGTTATCGCTAGCTACTGAACGCGAGGAGTTGAAGAATTTCACGCCGTAGTCAAAGTTGCTGTATGCAATGTTTCCACTGACTTGAATATCAGAAGAATGTGTAACGTAGATGCCGTCAAAGTTGTTTCTTGCTTTCACATTCTTTATGGTAGAGTTTGTTGTAAAAGCGAAGAGGACTCCTTGTATGTTATCCTGCACGTTCAAATTTCTTACTTGAACGTTGGAAGAATTTACTATGCCAAGGTATCCAATGTCTCGGAATGTAAAGGAATCTATTGTCCTTTCGTGTTGATTAGTCAGGTAATAGATGGGGTTGCCGTTTATTGTATTTGAGATGCCAATGTCGTTTATGAAGTCAGACAATGAGTCTCCAGTGACTCCGAAGTTGTATTTGTTTTCAGCGATTCTGTTGTCTCGTAGAGTGTTGTTTCCAGACGACTTGATCTCTACGCCGCGCACGCATCCATGAACATTGTTTCCCGTAATCTTCGAGTTTCCAGAGTTGAGCAGACGAATTCCGTATGAACTACCCTGTAAAGTGTTGCCAATGATTTTCGAATTTTGAGAGTTGTCAAGCCACAAACCGAAAGCTCCGTTTTGTATAGTAAAATTCCCGACTTCCACATTGTCGGCTGTCACATAGACCACCTTGCCCTTCCCATTTCCATCAATGACCGTCGAACTTCGTTTTTCACCGATAAGTGACAAGGACTTGTTCACAGTTACATGTTCATAATAGATTCCAGAAGCGACAAAAATTTCATGCCCATCTAACGTTTCCGGAGCGTCTATTGCCTCTTGAATTGTCAAATAATTTCTGCCAGTTTCAAGATTGCGCACACGCATGAAGTTCTGTTGGATAGCGCCGCTTTGTGCAATGAATGCCTGTGGAGTGCCAAGAAGCAGTAAGAATACATAAGCAAACATCAAAGCTTTCCACGGCAAACTATTTCCACACACTTACGTGTAAAATCGCGACCTGTATTATAATGCTTTTCAGTAACGTTAGCAAATTCAAGATGAGAGTCATATGCAGATGATGGGATGAATCGGTGATGTTTAAAGAAATGGAAGGTTAGAGGTGTGTGTAGAACACGTCTATCAAGTCGCTTCCCTCGAAAATGTCTCCATTGTAAAAATTGCCCATCACTGTTAATGTTACTTTTTGCTTGACACGCGGGGACATATGTTCAATCATAGGCCACAGAAAGTTTATTACCTCTCCTCTGTCGAACTTAACCATTAGAACATCACCTTCAATCTCATACTTTGACACTAAAACTTTGTATCCCATCAAGTCCAAGACAACTGTAGACATGTTAATGTTGTTTACCTCGTAACCATCAGGGAGTTTGATGTGGACCGTTATCCATTTGCCATGCCCACCATCCTTGAGAAGTAACGAGTTAGGGTCAATGTCTACGTCTGCTGTAACAGTGTACGCCCTAACCTGCGTGGTCACAAATGGAATGCTAATGATCAAAGAAACCACAGTAGTCAACACCGCTAAAAATCTATATCTACGCATCTTGTTCGCCTTTCCCTTTCGCTCTCTCTCTTCCTGCAAAGTTACTATGCAATCAAAAGATATTTGTCTTGCTGTAGCATAATTATAGAAGAAAGTTCCCTACCACCTATTACATGCGCGCGCGGCTTCAAAATTCTCTGCTTCGAACAGAGAGGATTGTGTTGAGAGCTCTGGGATTTCTTTACGGGAAAGTTTTAAAATCCCCAAAGCTTAAATGTTCCACAACACTTGCCTGCTTTGATGCTTTAAAGATCTAAAAGAGGATGTGAGACAAAGAATTGTTGCAGAAGAAAGTTGCAATGTTATTTCTTGCGTTAAGTTGTACGTTGTTGCTTTTAGCCCCGATTCTATCCCCAAAAGTTACAACTCAAGATAATGCTGAAAACAGCATTGAAATCTCCGTTACTGCATCTCCACCGCGTATACAAGAGGGAGAGAACACAACAATAACTATTGACGTAAGTCAAGCAGAGCCCAGTAGAGCCTACACTTTCGGAATCAATGTAACAAACCCTGGTGGAACCTTTTCAGTCAAAAACATAACCATCACTTCAGACGCATCGGGTTCTGGAGCTAACTCCACAGACTATTGGAGAGATTTCGCAGAGGCAAACACCGACTATGTTGGCACTTACCTAGTAGCAGTTAGGAATGTAACCAATAACGAAGTTTTGACAACTGGAAGTTTCAGCGTAGGCTTGACGGATAAGCTGAAGTATGCACGAAACGAAACAGTTAGCATCCAAGGCTCCGGATATTCTCCTGGCAAGAATGTCACTGTGAACGTCAAGTTTAATGAAACACAGTTTGCTGAGCAAAATGTAACTGCAAACTCTTTGGGTGTAGCAAACTACTCATGGCAAGTGTCTAGCAATGCAACTTCGGGACTCTACACTGTAAGCATTACCAATGCGACAGAGCCTAGTATTGTGAAAATTCCTCCTGATGTACAGGACTTCTATGTGGAAGTTTGGCAAGTCCAAATTTGGGCTCGAAACCTAGCATATGAACCCCTAGACGACTTGAACATTAAGGCCTACAACAATACCATAATTCCCGAGCAGTTTCTCAATGTTAGTCAAAAGACAAACGAAACTGGTCAATCTTCCTTTATGCTTGCCAGAGGAAATTACACTTTCAAGGCATTTTGGAAACAAGTCGAAGTAGGCAATTTTTCCTCCTACATTGAAAATGACACTGTTTTGGATCCAGGAAGCTGGGTTCAACTTTCGAATCTGAGAATAACCGTTAAAGATGGGGCTACTGATGAAAATCTTCCCTTCATCCAACTAGTACTGGAGCATAACTATACCACTGACGCAGGCAAAAACGTGACTGAAAAAAGCCTCTTTGAAACAAACTTCACGGGAACCGTGCACGCACACAACTTGTTCGTCAACATCAATTATGCCATCAAGGCGAAGCGTTATGGTCTGGAATTTCCCCCCGTACAAAACAGAACTTTACTTTCCCCATGGAACACTATGACAATAGAATTTCCAGTGTATACCGTCTCCTTTCATGTAATAGACGTAAAGGGTAATTTCATCAAAGATGTTGCTGTTAAAGCCTATGAATGGTCGAGTGGGCTCAGGCAATCCGGAACAACTAACCCTGATGGAAATGTCTCCCTTTCCCTAACCTTCGGGAAGTATCGAGTAAAAGCTTACAAAAATGAAGTTT
Organism: uncultured Candidatus Bathyarchaeia archaeon; assembly: GCA_964347555.1. Lineage (GTDB taxonomy): Archaea > Thermoproteota > Bathyarchaeia > Bathyarchaeales > Bathyarchaeaceae. Next base: position 6,244 of record CAYFZT010000021.1, read on the forward strand.
TGTTAAATGAAACCGTAATTGATCTGATTCTAAACCAGTCCTCCTTCATTTTACATCTTTCCACTTTTAATGTCGACCTAACGGTTAGAGTCATAGACTATTTCGGTCAGCCACTTCCTAACGCAGTTGTGAAGGTTGAGCAGAAAGCATTGTTAGAATCGGTGGAAGGCATCTCAGCCTCTGACGGAAAAGTCAATTTCAACGACATTTTAGGAGGAGACTCACGAATAAGTGTGTCCATAAGAGGCACACTAGGCGGGATTAAAGATCTTTATCTAATCGACTCGGAACAAGTCACGTTCAAGTTAAGCAGCTACGCAGCTGTCGCGGGTTACGCCATGGAGATAAGCCAGTTTGTGACAGTTATCGCTTTGGTTGTGTTTGTTGTCGCGCTTATTGTTGCGATGACTTACAAGAGACTGTTGAGAACTTCCTTGAAGTCTGAATGAAAGCGCTGTTTCAAGAAAAGTTTATAATGAACGTAGGGTTTACATTTATTTGATTACGACACAACTTATGGAAAAAGTCTAGTTTTCAAGAAAAGAGGGTTGTGTAAATTTTGGCTGGAGTAAAATACTGCTTTGCAAGGTGCCAATTGTTTAGATGCGGCAAAAACGCTCTGATGTATCGCGGAAACACTGTTTGGTGCAAGTGGATAGAAGACGAATGCCAAGTTGCCAACTGTAGCTATGCGACGTGCATAAAACGGCGCTTACTTCCAAATGCTGTCTGTGGAGAAACAGTGAAACGAAAAACCACTGAGATGGAACCAGAAAAAACCATGATTCCCTCCGTAAAGCTTAGAGGGAAAACTCTTCGAAAACTTGGTGAAAAAGAAATCTTCTGAAACCTCGGCGGAAAACAATTGGAGAATCCATCGCAAGCCAAGTAGGTTCCCAAAGGCTTTGCAAGATAAGATTTGCGAAATTGTCATAAATTAGAAGCGAAAATACTAAACTTGGTGCCAGTTTCTTGTACGATAAGAAAGAAATCAGTCAAGTCTCAGATGTTTTCAGTGCTTTGAGCAATCCTACACGAATTAGAATTCTTTCAATCATCACCGAAACAAAGAGACCTTTGCACATTAAGGCAGTGGCTCAAAGGCTGAACATGGATTATGCAGCGGTCTATCGACATATTGATGTCTTGAAAAAGGCTAACCTAGTGCAGATCTTTGAGGTTGGACGTTCCCGCGTTTTATCTCCATTACATGTGAAGGTTGTGAAACAATTAATTCAACAAGCCAAAGCTGTGACAAAATGATTTTATCTAGATGAAATAATAATATGACGTTTTTGACATAAAAATTAGCAAAAAAATTAAAAACAATTTCGCATTTTTCATATCCAGGGTTTTCTCTTGAGCCGCCTCTATGTTAGAAGAAAAAGCGTCTTTTTAGCTGGCACAGCGCTCTTGGGAGCCGTCGTGGCAGTTTTAGATTGGACGTTCAAAATGACGGGTTTGAAAATATTGTTTCCCCTTCCGCCACTCACCTACCTAGTATTTGACTTCTTAGGAATACCTATGCTACTTGCATATTTCTTATTCGGCTTACCAGCAGGTCTTGTTACAAGTCTAGTTGCTCTACTGAGCATATCGTTTCGAGACCCCACTTTCGTTAAAGGGTTTATGAAATTCTTAGCTGAATTTGCTACAATTGTTGGCGTGTATTTTGTTTTGAGGAAGCGAAGACCTCCAAGCGGTAGGTTAAAGCTCTTAGCCATAGTTTCTGGAATAATTGTACGTGTAGTAGTGATGGACGTCGCCGTAGTGTTACTTCTTCCAATTGTGGGTTATTATCCAACACCTATGGTTGTTATACTTCTCTTGCCTCTCTTCTCTCTGTTTAACATAATTCAAGGTGCTATTAGCACCTTTGGAGGTTTTTTCCTTTACGAGGCTGTTATTAGGCGGTTGCCCTCTTTGAAATGATCTGAGATGTCATCTGTGGAGTAGAGAAAAAACTATAGTGTTTTCAGGCATTTCTTAGTTCAAATGGCTTTAATGCGTTTCACTACAGGTGGGCGTATCTTTTTGAGGACGCGATAGCCACAGTGGGTGCACTTAACTCCTCCGCCACGCAGCTCTAGCTCTCTAAGAGCCACAGTTGCACCACATTTGACGCATTCATAAACTAAACCAGGTTCACGCTTTTTCTCCTTCTTTGACATCTGTTCACACCACGATTTTGCTAAGCATGTTTAACATTTAATATAAATGTTTCCAACAGGAAAAACGTGTTATGATAAGCTACTTAATAAAGAGAATGAGTAAGCTTTTGCAGCGTTTTCCTAAACTTAGGCAGGCTAAACGCTTCGCTTTTCACTATTTCTCTATGTAAACTAAGATGTCTCCATTAACGAGATCTTTCAAGTTTGGAATTAATTTCGATAAAGCTATCATCACATTGTCCAATTTATGCAGCGGATGAACATTGCAAGCCTTAACAACACATTTTTTAACAGAGCTGGTTATTCCGATTCTTTCAAGAAAATGTTCGAGATGGAAGGGAAAAAACGCATAAGTATGCTCCCTCTGTGAGTAGGACGTCTTGTTTCCTAATAACCTTAGGAACTGGACACGATAGAACAATGCGTTGTCTGTAACTATTATTAGTCTATTTTTAGTTACTCTGAGCATCTCGAAAATTGTTTTTCTCACATCTAGAACGTGTTCTATCATGAAATAAGAGATCACTTTGTTAAAGGAATTGTCTCTGATTGGTAGATGCTGAGCGTCAGCAAGTATGTCTGCTTTCCCTCTTCTTATATCAATTCCAATTGTCCCTCTTTTTCTATGAGCAAATTTCGTGGTTGTAGGCAGATGTCCACAACCAACATCCAAGACTGCGTCTTCTAAACTTTGCATGTTAGTATCCTTGCATCCAGTATTGGCTCATCTTTCTTAGGCCTATCTCTTTTTGCAAATCGTCTTTCATGGAAACTTTTAGACATCGGTCTTTTCTCCAAGTCCTTTTAGAAAAGACTATGTAACTCCTTTTAACTTATCCCTTTTTGGATTGTCTTCCACAAGCTGTTGAATGCAACGACTGGCTTGGTTCCTGTCAAAACGGAATTCACAAATTTTGTAATTGGAGTGTCAATTTTGTTCTTTCGGGCAAGAGTTGTCACTATTTTAACGTTGTTTCTTCCCTCTGCGATAAAATTGTCTTCCGGAATGCTTGTGATGTGTTTAGAAGCAAGCAAACCAATTATGCGATTGCGACTCTTAAGACTGAAAGCTGTCGTTATCATATCGCCTAAACATGCAGGACCCAAAAGTGTATCTTCCCTCGCTCCAAAAATTTTGACACCAACCTCTAAAGCCTCCTTAAGATATCGCGAAAAAACAAACCCACGTGTATTATCCCCAAGATTTAAACCATCAACCAGCCCTACAGCAATAGCCCCTATATTCTTTAGAATTCCACCGATCTCTACTCCTTCCAAATCGTCAGTTATTTCGACAAAAAAATGTTCTGCTGTTAAGGCTTTTCCAAAATTTGAAGCGGTTCTTAGTGACTTACATCCCAAAACCCCTACCGTTGGCGCGTTTTCAACTATTTCAATTGCAAAATTTGGACCTGAAAGAACTACGATTTTGTCTTTGTCAATTTTTAATTCATCTTGAAGCAATTGAGAAACAGTGCGTCTTGAACTCGTATCCATGCCCTTTATGACGCTCAACCAAAGCTTTTCAGATAATTGAGAGCTTTTAAGTTTCTCACAAACCTTTATTACACCATGCGACGGAATGGCGAACACAATCTTGTTTGAAAACGCAATACACTGTATGATGTCTGTAGATGCTTTTACCTTTTCAGGTAGAACCAACTGCGGCATATACTCCATATTTACCCTTTTCTTGTTGATTGCTTCTGCAACTTCTTTCCTTCTTGCCCAC
>CAYFZT010000021.1:10156-15424 GCA_964347555.1 uncultured Candidatus Bathyarchaeia archaeon
CCCACATCAAAACTTCGTAGTCGTTAGATGACATAAGAAAGCTTATCGCGGTTGCCATAGCACCAGCGCCCAAGACTGAGCAATCAGCCATTTTACTCACACTTTCGGTTTTTCGCGGTCATTTCGAGATAAATCTTCTTTGCGATATTAAAATCTTCATGAGTATCCACTTCTCTGCTGGGTAAATCTGAAACATCAACCGCGTACACGTCATAACATCTTAATGTATTGTTCAACGCCACCTCAAAAAATTCGTCACCTCTTCCTTCCTTAACAACTCTGTCAAGTTTGTCAATAAATGGTTTGTTAAATCCTTTCGAGAATTTTGCTATCCCAATGAACTCTCCATGTGCTTTCTGCAACTCTATGTCCTTCCCTATAGTCTTCACAAGGTTTGAAACTAACTGCACCTTCACCTCTTCTCTATCCACCTGCTTCCTTTCCACTGCAATACATGTGTCGTAATGTGCTTTCAGCAGTCGTTCAAGGACTTTTCTATGAAAAACCAAATCTCCGTTGAGAAACACAAAGTCATCTTTAACGCGTTTCGCAGCCAGCCACAGGGAATAAACAGTGTTTGTTTTGTCGTAAATTGGGTTTTGTATAAACTCAATCTCCAAACCATAATCCTTGTTCCTTGTTACCTCAAAAATCTGATCAGCACGGTAACCAACAACAATGACCACATTTCTTATTCCATTTCTCGCCAGATTCATGAGTTGATATTCCAGTATTGTTACGTCGTTTAGTTTCAATAAACACTTAGGTTTGAGACTTGTCAACGGTCGAAGTCTTCTACCTTCACCAGCGTCCAAAATTACAGCTTTCATGTTTCACTCAGCCAATTTTGAGCAGCCTCATGCTTTATTAATGTAATTATAGTTGGTAATTCTGCGCTATACCAAGAGATGGAAACAAATGCTTATCGTCAAGGCTGTGATTAAGATTTTTTCTCCTTGTTAAGAACCAACTCCTTTCGTCTCTTTAAGGTTCTCGAAGCAAAGCCAGTCCCAATTGGGGGCTGCTGCACCATCATCTCTGTAATACACCCATTTTCCTTTGGGGGTTCTCCAATCGCTGCCATACCTATACTCTAGATAATTTTTGACATCAGAGGGAACAGCGAATTCCATTCCATAAAAATTGATAGTTAAGAGTTTTTCAAAATATCGTTTTGGAATGACCTCTGGAACCATGCAACCGAGTCCATGTAATGCTCGCCATGCAGTATCTGACACAAGCTGCTTTAACACTGATGGAAGCAAAGATGTAAGATGTTTAATTTTTCGAGTAAATGGGCCGTTATGTTTTGCATAAATTCTTAAATTAGATATGTTAACGCATCGCTCTAGTATTTTTATTAATATCCCTCCTTTAATCACCCTCCACACTCTCCATGCATAACTACCTCTCTTGTGGTAAAACTCAACGTTTATGTTAAAGTCGAATCTCCGTAAAGTTGCGCAAGTCCACTTTCTGTTTAGAATAATATCAAAGCCTTTTTCCTGTAATTCAGTGAAGGTGGAAATGAGTTTGTCTAGGTTATTGTACCATGTTCCCAAGTCAATATCGGTGTCACCCTCGATTATTTTTCCATCCCTAACCGCGCCTAACAAAATCCCTGAGTCAAGCCAGAAACTGACATCGCTTTTATCAAAAACATCTTTTACTTCTCGTAAATTTTTCAAAGCAAACTCAGTATTCATGTTCAAACCCTTTGTTTCTCGTCCACTAGAGATTTCTTTTCGTTTCATCTATATGTAACAGTTACTTTAACTGTTTAGCCAACGAGTTCCACAACGTATATGTGATTGACGAGGCCTTATGAAGTAATGAAGCGCGTACCGCACGAAGTATAGTCCATCCTTTGGTGCTGAAAGATGGCACTTGAAATCGATGTAGTTATGATCACCAAGAACAGCATTGACCAATTTGAAGAACCCTCGCTTTTCAAGAAAGTCTTGGCATCCATCTTTCAAGAGATACCAGTTCATAAATTCATTGTTGTCGACGGCTATTCAACCGATGACACAGTTAAAATCGCCAAACGGTATACCCCCCATATAATCCAAGATTCAAGAGGAAGAGGTAAGGCTAGGGAAATCGGAATAAAGCGTGTTGAAACTGAATGGTTCGCCTTTGTTGATAGTGACGTTATTCTTTGTCCAAGTTGGTTTAGAGAAATCAAAAAATCCATTGCACCAAAAGTGGGCGCAATACACAGTTTAGTTCTTCCTCATAGATATTCGATAAACTTTTGCAGAAGCATGGCTTTTCTTAGACGAGAAACACTAGAGCAATATTTGTTTAATCGTCAGAGCAATTCGGCCATGACTATGGCGCTTTTGATAAGAACCGAACTAGTTAAAGACGTCTCAATTCCTGCTGACTTACATGTTAGAGAAGATAAATACATACGCAACTGGATAGAACGCAAAGATCATAATTATGTGGTCAGTTCATCTGCCAAGTGCTGGAATGCACCCAGAAGGAAAAACTTTAGAAATAAAGGATTACAAGACGGCATACTATCCAGACGCTACAATTACATCGACGAGAAAACAGTTTGGAAGAATGCAATTTTAATGTTTCCAAAAGCTCTGTGGACAATTTTGTACACGAGAGATCGATATTCAGCGAGAACCCACCTAGACTGGTACCTTTACTGGTTGAAGGGATATTACTATGAAAAGTACAGTAACTCTTGAGATTGAATGTAAACCTGTCTTGGGATACTACTGATACAGATCGATAAACCTAGACTTGAAATGAGGAAGGGCTTGCCCAATCACATCTGTCGTTTTTGCCATTCCTGTAACCATCCACCAATTGTGAAAGGTCTAACCCTAAAAACGGCATGGCCCAATGTTTTAACAAGGCTCTCGCCCAGTATGTATCTTCCTTTTCCAGAGCTAAATTGACCGTTTATTATCTTATCATAAGTGATGTCGCGAATATGCCACACCCTAATTTTGTCAGAGAGGACACTGACGTAGCCTCTTCGGCCTAGTCTCAAGTCCAAGCTCGTGTCAGGTGTAGGTACGTCGTCAAACCCAGCAACTTCATCCAATGCTTTCTTCAAGATTACTCTGGCCGCTCCACGCGGATTTTTGCCAAAGGGTGAAAACGTACGCGTTTTTTCCCAAGCATAGAAGAAGCGATTCAACAAACTGTGAGGGAAAGTAACGACCTGTGCAGAAGCAGAGACAATTCTGTCATGTATCATTGGAATCATCTTCTCAAAGAAATCACTAGGCACAACAACATCGGCATCTATTATACTCACATGTTCTCCACTGGATTGAAGAAATCCAGATTGTAGAGATTCAGCATAGCTGTTTTCCCACTTCTTCCAGGTCTTTTCGATTAGTTTGTTTACTCCATATCTTTTGGCAATCTCAACGGTGTTGTCCGTACATCTATCCGCAACTAACACTATCTCGCTTCTAATACTCTTTAGAGCCTTTCGAACGCTATTCAAACACTTACCTACATACTTCGCTTCATTATGAGCACAAATAATGACAGAAACTTTCACTCCAGCTTTTCGCGACAACTTCATACCTAATCTTGCTCTCAACAGTTCTCCTAGTTCTCTCCAAGGAAATCTCAACTAAATTGGAACTAATAGAGAATCTTGTAGACAGCTACTAGCACAACAACACCTCTATAATTGTCTGCCGTTGAAGTGGCTGATGCATAACCCTGGCTCAGGTCAAACCCGGTCAATTGCACCGAAGGTGTTGCCCCGAGCACGAGTTCTTTTGCGTAGGTCATTAGCTTGTAGATTGTTGAATTTTGCCCTTTGGCGTTTGTTACTACTTCTTCATCTCTTATTTGTCCATCTCCGTCTTGATCTTTCCCATCAAATCCGAGAGTGAAATTTCCAAAGGTTTTGTCGTCAAAATAACTGCCAAACCTGCTGGCGGCAATCCTTGCCATCCAAGGCCACTTGCCTTCGTCTCCAAATCCTGCGATGCTTCCATCAGTGCCAAAGGTTGTAAAGACCGCAATGTATTCTGGTTGGCGATCACCGCGCTTATATGTCTCAAGTATTTTGATTGCTTCTGCTTCATTGGACATAAATATTCTGCCGATGTTTGCAATTTGGGTGGTGTTGAATGTTCCATTGTCCGCTAATGTGGTTTTGTTTCCAATAATGGATATCCAGTATCCGTAGTCCCACCAGCTAACAACAATTGCGTCATCAGGCAGCGTGTATTTCATCCACATTAAGGTATCATACCATTCAAGTATTGGTTCATCTGTTCTGAAAGGAACACTAGACACCATAATGGTTACGGGAGTGTACGCTTGTTCGATAACCCTTGGCTTATCTCTCGCAGATCCCGTTGGATAAATGAAGGCAAACGAGAGAAGCAAAAAGACCAGAATAATTGCGGCACCACTGAATTCTTTTCCAACATGACCCAGAGCATATTTTTTCCTGAAAGTTGTCTTCGGAAGCTCTCTCATAACCAAGATGAAAGGTCTCAGCATAGCTACTAAGCCTATGGCCCAGAGCATGCTGAAAGAAGGCGCTAGAATCACTAGTAGCCTAACCATTGATGAAGCGAAGTAGACGGATGTAATTCCATATGTAACCAAGAACAGATTCCGGTTTGTGGGGTTTCTCGCTGCGAAGTATAACCCGATCAAAATGAAGAATATTCCTATGCCGTAGTCGTAGAAGAAGGATCCCCAAGCGGGGGGTCTATGTTCCTGAACTGATTCCACAATTGGATTAAATAGTCGTTCAATTGGATTCAAGACTGTAAAGAACTTGCTTGCTATCGGTGTCGTTCCTCTAGCGAATAACACTGCGATTCCAACGCCGACAATTGCCATGAAACCCAGCGTGTAGATGAACTTCCACTTGTTGGTTTCTGTGTTTTTGAAGATCTCCCACAAACATAGCAATAGAAAAACAGCTAAAGCAGCTAGCACTGGTGCTGTAAACAAGAAACTCGTTGACAGTTTTGGAACATTGACCGCAATGAAAAGGCTTAATCCAAGAGTCAGACTGTAAGATAGCAGTAGTCGCTTAGAGTATCTCCCTAAGAGCAGAAGTAAAACTGCGAAGAGCGCTATTAATCCTAGGGGGTAGTACGATGCTCCCCAACTGGCAAATATGTAGCCAAGAGATAAGCCTGAGGCAATTGCATATTTTACTGTAGAGCTCCAGGGGCGATGTTCGTCCAGAGACCGCATATATAGGACAGCAAAAAGCACTATGGCGAATATTCCAACGGTCTCGTCGTCAAACCA
>CAYFZT010000022.1:0-15323 GCA_964347555.1 uncultured Candidatus Bathyarchaeia archaeon
CCGCCTCAGTTTATTCAGGGACCACAATTATGCACTGCCATATTCTTATACATGAGGACCAGGGTGGTATGACATGGGCTATGATTCTTGGAGGTATGGGACCACCTACCTATCCTGTCAACGGAGATATTAACATAACCTATTCAGAGTACTATGACATTACAGGACCAAACATGCGCGACGTGGCAGTAACGAACGTTAATCCCCTGAAAACCATAGTCGGTGAAGACTACCCGTTATTTATCAACGTGACTGTTTTAAATCAAGGTGCCTATAGTGAAACCTTCAACGTTACTGTCTACGCTAACTCGACAGTCATCAACCAAACACAAATCACCCTAACCGGCGGAAACACTACATCCTACATTTTCACATGGGACACAACAGGCTACACCTATGGCTACCACACCATAAGTGCTTTCGCGAACTATGTTCCAGGCGAAACGGACATAACTGACAACATCTTAACCTACGGCGATGTTATGGTAACTATTACAGGAGATGTCAACGGAGACCGGGTTGTTGACATATTTGACATCGGTTTCATTAGCGCCCATTGGTATCCAGGCCCACCCACCGGACCATCAGGATATCATCCCAACGCCGACATCAACGGAGACGGAGCAGTAGACATCTTCGACATAGGAATAGCCAGCGCCCACTGGGGGCAAACCTGGTAAGACAAAACGTGTCAAACTTCCACGGTTGATGACACGCTCGCGATCTGGAATTTTGTTCCATAAGAATATTACAAAAGTTTTATATGATAAAATTCACATTTATTGCAAGTAATCTGCAACTCCCTGGATTTGAGAAAGATGATTAGATCTAGAATTCTGATATTGGCAACGGTTATCCTATTTTCGTTGATTGCGATGTATGGAACTCTGGTATCTGGGAGAAGCAGTGGAATATCAGGAAGATCCATTACAGGATGTACCTGCCACAGTGACAACCCTGATCCCAGTGTGGGTGTTTCCATTTTTGGACCTACTATTGTTAATCCAGATACAACTTATACCTATACTCTAACTTTGACTGGTGGCCCCCTTGTATTGAGCGGTTTAGATGTTTCGGTGACTAATGGCGCACTAGTTGTTACAGATTCGACTAACACTCAACTAGACTCTGGAGAAATCACACACACAAGCGCGGGAACGTCTCAGACAAGTTGGTCATTTAATTGGACGGCGCCTTCAACCTATGGAAACGCAACTATGTATGGAGCAAGCCTTTCAGCCGACGGAAATGGAAAAACTTCGGGGGATTTGTGGAACAAAACTTTCCTTAACATAACTGTGACTATCTTGGGCGATATTGACGGTGACGGTTATGTTGGTTCTGCCGACTTCAGCGTGCTGGCAGGAGCATATGGGTCCAGCCAAGGAGATCCCGCCTACAACGCACAAGCCGACTTTGACGGTGACGGTTATGTTGGTTCTGCCGACTTCAGCGTGCTGGCAGGAAACTACGGCAACAGTGTCTAACAACGGCGCTTCAAGATTCAATAGGTCCATTGACTTAAGATGCAAACGCTGACATCCACGATGCGCGCGCACAATACATAACCAAAATTTCTTGGACGACGGAGATGGGGAAAACCCAGGCAATGTGTCTTATCGTCATTACCATAAGCGTTCACTCTCACTCCAGTTGAGTGTACCTCTCAATGTTAGATTCGGCACATTTTTGCATCACGTATGTTTATCACATAATCCAGTAAAAAAGAGATATTCGCTTCAAGACTGCTCCGATTTGCGCGCGCCCAATCGCATTTGACATCAGCTATTCTCTCAGAACATTTTGGTGACACTTGAAAGATTCCTTCTCCTCTTCTCTGCCAAGTATACCGCGAATACGAAAGCTGTTATCCACGCGACAAAGAAAAGGGCTCCAATGTATTGATGGAAAATGAGCAAGTCTGCGTTGAAGTAGCTGTAGAGCAGGATTAAGGCAACTATGCGAAGGATGTTGGCAAGTACTGTTCCAATTAAGCCCACTGAAAAATATAGTGTCTTTCGTTTTTTGGTGGTGTCCCATATTTGAAGTAGACCGTAGATTAAAGCAAGATAGATGAGGATGCTGAAAATGCCGGCGCATGGCCAGTTAATCTCTAAGGCTAAAAAACGGGGCTCATTGACAACCATAAAGGATCGTATCTGTCCTCTTGGGTCTTGAAGTGAGAAAGACTGCGCTGTTACTCCGAAAAGGGGCAGTAGATGTCCAACACTGATCACAATGTAGGGAACGAGTATTTGGAACGTGGTGAAAGAGGCTGCGGGATAAAAGGCGTCAAGCAGAATTGAAGAAGCTGTAAGAAACAAGTAGAAAATAGGCGCAAAGAGTTTTCTGAGAGATTTAAATCCGAAGAATGAAACTGTTAAACCAGTTAAGTAAATAGCGAAAACTACTAGGTCTATTGAAACAGGCCAGTTGTATTTTAACCACCAATCATGGATTCCTAAGGAAGTTCCAGCTTTTTTGATTGCTCCTGAAAATCCGATGCCATAAACTATGAGTTGATAGAGAAAAATTGTTGCCATGGAGAGAATTGCCCCTCTGTAGTTGATTTCTTTTGCGGGTTTTGTTATGTTGCGAAAAATGAGAAATGTGACGACCACGAAAAAGCTGGCATAAGCGAAAGTTGCGTACCCTACCCATTCCCTTTCAAAAAGTGTGGGGCTAATGAAATAGAAGAATACTACAGGAACAATTACAAGAAGTGGATAAAGGTCTTGGGGAACAATCTCAGTCTTAGGGAAAGCGTTAGATAGCAATGTCTTAGTTTTCTTTAACACTTGTGGAATCAAGTTGTATCTAATACTCCTTAGAAATTTGGTTTTATAAGTTTATCATGTTTTCTCAACATGAAGAACCCTGTGATCAAGGCGTTTAGTGAAAGTAGGTTTCCTGGTATTGATGAATAACCGAATTCGTAGACCATGATTCCGTTCCATGGAAATGAAACTACGCCAAGTAGGATAAGATTTGACGCAACCGACTTGCCTAGACGTGTCCTCACATCTTTGATTAGGAAAACATAGGCGATGATAGCGGCCAAGTAAAGGCTTGCGTAGTACCAGTCGTATCCGCTGTAGCCTAGTCCCCAATAGACTATAGCCCTTAGTATCATGTTGATTAAACCTTCTTTGTAGGAATTCAAGAAATAGGGCAGAACAAAAGCCACAATAACCAAAATGAATTCAACCGCTTTAGTGAAGGAAATTCTTGTATTTCTTCGAAAAGTGAGGTAAATCCATGCGAAGAACAGAGCAAGTACCATAAAAACAGGCGGAGTAAACCTGCCGATCTGGTCGACTATGAGGGGAAGTGCGTAGCGGGACAATGTCTGGGGTAGGAGGTAGATTTCGCTGAGAAAATTGGCTAAAAATGCGAGGCCTATAAGGAGAAAGACTATGGAGAAAAGCTTGCAGTTCTGTTCCCTTCTTAGTTTTGAGCTAAACCAGAAACTTGTGATGGAAAGACCGCCTACGTAGCAGGCAAGCCAAATCAACGTTGTGTATGGCAGGATGCCGTATTTGCCTGGAAAGGCTAACTGGTAGAGAGTGAAAAGTAAAACTGTTGTAGCGAAGATTGGAAGCTGCAAGCCTAGCAGACCCAAAATTTTGCTGTTCATGTGGAGTTTTTGCGATTTTCGCAACTGGTAAATAGCAAAAAATAGGAAGCATGAAGCTTGGAAAATGAAGAAGAAGGGTTTTAAATTCACTTTCAATGGGTATTCGTTTGGTAGCATATAGAAGAAGAAAAGTCGCAGAAAAGTGTCGATGAAATTGGATAAGCCAAAAAGAAAGGAGAGAGAAACGAGCACTGTAAACGGTTGAATTGGTCCCTTGTTAAGTCGAATTTTTTTTCCGCTCCCTAAAAAAAATGGAGAGGTTAAAGTTTTTTGGTCGTCGTAGGCTTTGGAACAGCCTTTCTTATAAGGATGATAACTGGAATGAATCCTGGAAATTCAGGTATCACAGCTGGATCTATGAGTATTCCTCTGGCTGTTGGAGTGGTTCCACCTGTATGGTCTATACCTCCACCGGTGCTTCCTCCTCCGTTTGAATCCCACGCTATGACAAGCTGGTACTGGTTATTCGCAGTCCATGCTATGTCGTTTCCCGTTATATCGCCGCTGTTTAACGGTTTCTTCAGCTCGACAGTTATAAGTTGAGTAGGTACCACAACACCTATCGCGCCCACACCGTCTTGAGTAGTATCTGCAACAACGCTAGGAAATTGGAAGAAGGCGTCGCTATACCCATTATCAGCTAGAGTGCTATGACCAAATATGGCTACGTCCGCAGTCGCGTCCATGCACCCGGTTGTTCCAAGTTGAAGTGTCAACCAAGGGTCGATAGAGTCGGCGTCAAACCTGACAGCCATGTAAAGATAGGTGCCGTCATGTTTTGCCCAGACTTCAGCCGCCCCTGCATCAGGGTCAATAGCAACGTTAGTGAAGTAACCAGCATCATCCCATTCTGTTCCAATTGTTCCGTCAATCTGACCATCTGGAATTGCAACGCCTAGGTAGGCAACGAAGTCAATCGCGCGCACGGGTTTGATTGCTGCGTTTGTGGCTAGCACAAATCCTAACATAGCTGCCAAGAACATGTAAGTCAGCTTTTTCATATCGATATTCCTCTTTCACGATTCGTCTGAGTTTAGGATGTGCTTTTTTTCTATATATGCTTTTTTGCGCAGGCGCTCTCCACAGAATACACCACAACTAACATGGGAAAGTGTGGGTGACTTTATATTAAACGTGGGTAACTACGTGTTTCCAGGTGTCTACCTCATGAGTATTATGCCAGACTTGATAAAGCGTGGAGAGAGTTCTCCTTACTACAGTCTTCTGAATATAAAAATCGATGAAGTGAAGGACAAATATGCTCGGTTACCAATGAACTTAGAAGAGAAACACCTGCAATTTTTGAAAACAGTTCACGGAGGAGCCATAGGAAGCCTAGCAGATTCGGCTGCCGCTTGGGCAACAATAGGATCAGCTGGCGAAAACGCTGTTCCCGTAACCGTTGAGATGAAGATAAATTTCTTGGCGCCTGTGAAGTCAGGTCTTTTGACCGCAGAAGCTCGCATTGTGCATAAGGGCTTTAAAATCACTGTAAGTGACGTTGAAGTGAAGGATGACACAGGAAATTTAGTGGCTAAAAGCCTCGTGACCTATTACCTGCGAAGCAGCCAGTCATAACAAGTGTAAATGCGAGACCTAGTTGGCTTTCAATGATTCAACAGCTTTTGTCGCCCAATCTGGATCTTTTAAGAGAGCTCTGCCCACAGCGACCAAGTCAACCCTTCCTTCCTTTATCAGCTTGTTGGCGTACTCTGGCTCCGTGATTCCTCCAACGCCGATAACAGGTATGCATATCACTTTTTTGATCTGCTGAGCTTGGGGAATGAAGTAACCCCGTCTGTTCTGAAATTCGGCTGGTCGACTGCCACACAAGCCTCCAGAAACGTCAACGATGTCTACTCCAGCTTCCTCCAACTTCACAGCGAATTTCTGAGAGTCTTCGATTTGGGTTCCCGCAGGGTCTAGATCATCTGAGCCTAAACGGTAAAGTAAGGATCTTCCTCCTACCTTATTCTTTATCCTTTCAACAACCTCGAGAGGAAATCTCATCCTGTTCTCCAATGAGCCTCCGTATCTATCGCTACGTCTATTGGCTATTGGAGAAAAGAACTGGTTGAGAAGGAACCCATGGGCTCCGTGAACTTCAACTCCGTCGAAACCAGCCTTGATCGCTCTCTCAGCCGCCAACGCAAAGGTTTCAATCATGGCTTCGAGCTCTTTAACTCGAAGTTTCTTCGCATCCTTACTGGATGAAGGAGCAACAGGTTGCATGCCTGTGATTTCCATTCTGGCATGTTTTCCAGCATGATTTATCTGTATCACAATGGGAGTACCCATCGCATGGATGCTGCTCAAGAGTTTCTCCAGTCCAGGAACTAAACGGTCATCGTATATTCCAAGCTGTTTTTCGCTGAGTTTGCCCTCAAGGGACACATAGCTGTGCTCAACTATCAGCAAGCCCAATGCTCCAGAACGTTTAACATAATGCTCAACGAGCTGGCCAGTCACCGCTCCTTCAGTTGTGGCCAATCCTGTATTCATAGGAGGCATGACAATACGGTTCTTAAGTGTCAATCCCTTTACTTCCAAAGGGTCTAAAAGATCAACCAACGCAAACATTCCTTTTACATGTTTATTTTTGGCGGGTGAGAAGATCTTCGAAGATCTTAACTAGTTTCTTTCTAACGAGCTTAACTAATTTTTCGCTTACCAGTTCTTCCTCCATTGCCTTCTCAAGCTTCTCTTCATCCAACTTTTCTACTCTGCCGTCAGGCCACATGCAAACATCTACCTCCAAATCTACGTAGCGAATTCCATAGGGATACAGCTCAACTGGCGTGTTAAAGTTAACGTAGGTTCCTTTAAGCCGCCCATCTCTGGAGAAATATTCTGTCTTGAAGTGCCACTCACCGATTTCAACCTCTGTAACAGCATAGTCGCCAGGTTCCTTCGGAATTCCTAAACCATCATACAAGCCTTTCCCTACGACATCTCGGCGGAACCTTACTGAAACAGTTGAGCCCTTGTAATTGAGGCTTTGGATTAAGGCTTTTCCAAGATAGAAAACCTTTCCATGAGGTTTCACATGTTCTATCTCTATCAAGGAGCCAATCTTTGGATATTCCTTTTCAGCAGTCTGGTTTAAAAGTTCCTCAACATCATTAACAGTGTATCCTTTGTCTAACAGTTTCTCAGCCATCTCGAGGGCAGCAGAGACTCTTTCTCCACAAGCCTTGTAATAATGATGCCTTCTTATGGTTGGAGTCACCGATTTTCGAATCTCATCCAGCTTAGCCTTGGATAAAGCTGGAAATTCCACGTTCACGAGATGAGAGCCTTCCCATAGAAGGGCTGGTGCTTCCATCTGTTCTGCATTCTTTCGCACACTTTCTCCTTCCCTCACAAGATTTGAAACCTCGTTTTCCAACACGTCAGACGGCTGATCCGCTGCTGTTCTTCGCCATATAATGCCCCAGTTTGGCGGAGTTATTTTTTCTCCAAGTTGAAGTAGGCGAGACCTCTCCTTAAAATCGAACAAGTTTCTGCTTGTCTTAACCAGATGCTGGAATGTCAACACAGCGTATTTACCTGGAATTGTCACATTTGTGGTTAGAAATGGCTTCCTTCTTCCAACTCCCCTTCGAGCTTGAACCAAAACATGTTTTTCTTTCTCGTCGGCAACTTCTTCTCTACTGATTCTTCCTGTTGCAGGTCCGATATCAACGGCGACTGTAGCTGTTCCAGAATCAACTTGCCAGACTAGTCCCTTGTAAATGCCATTAACCGTGAACACCCATCTTCTGGTAATGGCATCGTCAAAATTTGACCGCAAAATCGAGCAAAAAATGTTTACTGGCTCAGCCTTCCCTTTAGCATAAACTCCTTGACGGCTGCGTCGATCATAAATAGTTAAATCCGGCTGTTCCAAGTTTTGTTCAAGTTTGAACCTTTCCTTTATCGTTTCAGAAGGCTGAACGATTTCAAAATCGTTGTCAAGAAGAAGTTTCGTTAGAGCAGTTGAGTAAACGCCTCTAACCTTCGCTTTAGCCAAAAAAAGCCTCCTATTAAGCCTCAACCTTCCTGATTTTATAGAGCCTTCCAACCCTGCTGACTTCAAACTTTACTCCCAAGATTTTCTGCGCCAGCCAAATGTTAGTGTCCAAGTGCTCCGTCATCACTCGGCACAAGTAGGTGGACTCGCCCTTGGCAAGGGCTACATAGGGCACTAGCATATCCGCGAGATGCACATCGGCAGTAGCCTCAGCTTCAATTTCCTTAACAAGATTTTCTGCCGCTTCATTTCCAACGACTTCGCTGGGCTTTCGCAGTTCACCGATGGCATCACCCCCTAAAAGTGCGTCTGTGCTAGTTTCCGCCCACAACACGATGGAGCTGCCTTTCTGGAGAGGGTTAGACATATCATTCACTACTTCGATTTGCGCGTTGTATCCATGAGCCGTCAAGGTCTTGCTGGCTGCTTTGGCTTGACGTTCAGCAACTTTTCGTTCAGCGAGGAACGTGCATACGGATACACCTTTTACTTCTCCTATTGTGTCGAAGGTTTCGAGACGTAAAGGTTTCAGTTCGGAGCAAGGCTGAACCTCTAAGAAGATTTCACCCATGCCTTTCGGGTAGTATCCATACTTTTGGACTTGCAGTTCTGCTTTTAGTCCCATTCGTCTCAATATCGGAAGCAACACGCATTTGATGTAGTTAATCGTAGGTGCATGTCTAACATCAGTGCCGCCTTTAACAACGAGAACCCGCACGGTTTTTTTGGCAAAGGCGCATAAGGGCAGTATAGTCAGCAAAAGCATGGGAATACTTCCAGCTGTACCTATCTCTGCATGTACGTCGCCGCCTAAGATTCCAGCTGGTTTAAACCAGAGCTCGCGGGAGCCCAGCTTTGCTCCTCTAGTTTCGGCATTACAGATCTTAGCTGCTGTAAGCACGGCTTCAAGATGTTGCGGGCGGAGTCCAGGCTGAGGGCGTCTTTGCCGAATCTTGTAGATGTGAAGAGGCTCGTTCAGAATACCCGCTAGGGCTATTGACAACCGAAGAATTGTTCCGCTTCCGCTTTTCTGGCTGCCATCGATTTCTAACAAGTTGAAGCCTCAAGTCATCTTCAGTTGTTGTCGAAGATGCACTTTTACATTACGATGCATAATTGCTTGTTGGCTTAACTTTTATTAGCACTAATTATGGTATGTGAAGCTCAGCTAAGAAGGATGTGAAGTTGTCGAAAATAACCTGGTTTGGGCATGCAGCCTTCAAAGCTGAAATTGCTGACAGTATCGTTTTGATTGACCCTTGGCTTGATGGTAATCCAACCTCTCCAATGAAGGCTTCAGAGACTTCTCGCGCAGACATCGTGTATGTTACGCATGACCACGACGATCATTTAGGCGATGCCTTTAGCATATGTAAGAGAACCAAGTCAACTTTTGTGGCTACCTTTGAATTAGGCTCTTATGCTGAAGAAAACGGTGTGGAGAACGTTGTCGGATTGAATGTTGGTGGAAGCGTGAAAGTCAAAGGAGTTAAAGTATCTGTAACTCAAGCGTTTCACACTGCCTCTAAAGGGGCACCCACCGGAGTTGTCATCGAAGGCGAAGGCAAAAGCATCTACCATGCGGGCGACACTGCCCTCTTCGGAGACATGCGCCTCATCGGAGAACTCCACAGACTCGACGTGGCCTTAGTTCCCATTGGAGGCTACTACACCATGGATGCAAATGCAGCCGCAGAAGCGGTTAAACTGCTTAAGCCAAAAATCGCCCTTCCAATGCATTACAGGACTTTTCCAGTCCTAGCGCAGTCACCAGATGAGTTCACCAAGAAAGTTAAGGAAAAAGCACCTGAAGTAAAAGTTGTAGTGCTAAAGCCAGGAGAAAGCTATTCGTTTTAGTCTGAGAATTCCAGAAATGATGTGGGCTTCCTGAGAAAAAAATGCCTTTGAGGACATCGCAGCTTCAGAACAATGTATTCAGCGTGTTGCTGCGGGACTAAGGGTAAAACAAAAGAGGGGCTTAAGGGAAATAGTTATGGGTGGAAGAAGAAATGGGCAAAGAAAAACCAAATCGTGAACAAGTTTTGAAGCGCATTAACGAGCTTCTTGACGTCTTAAATGCAATTTCTAGAGACCTTACTGATGTAGCTAAGTCTTTAAAAGGAACTGAAGTTCCAGCGGCTCCTCCAACACAGCCGGCACCACCTTCTTCAGAGGCAAAGAAGCGCTCAGCCGATGATGTTCGCACTCTCTTTCCCAAGGATTTAGAAGACATGCTTCTGTTTGAGGAGAAAAAAGAGTACATTGTTATTAAGCCTCGCCAGTATCTGGGCTCGGAGAACTTTGCTAAGATAGCCTCTCTTATTCGCGATCAAGGCGGAGAATACATTAGCGCTGGAAAAGCATCGCACTTTCGTATTCCAAGAGAAATGAGCTAAGAAGCAGAAGAAAAATGCGGATGTTATTCAAAATTAATGTTCTTCATCATCGATTCTAATGCCTCTCGGTTATGAAGCAGCTTCACCTTGATGGGCGTGATGGAAATGTATCCTTTTTTCACAACATGTACGTCGGTTTCCGGGTTTGCATCTTGGTAGTCGGCAAGCTTCCAACTGGCAATTATGTATCCTCCCTTTTCTTTGGTCCAGATGTCTCGATATCCCACATATGATAGATTAGTAATCCTCACCTTTTTGTGGTCAGCGTTCTCAGGCAAATTTACAGAGATAATATCCACATCCGGTGGCATACCGTTCTTTAACACGTACTCGACAATCTTCTGGACAAATTCAGCGGCGAACTCCAACTTTTCATGAGTGATCAGGGCTTTGTCTGCACTCTGGTCACTAAATTCCTGTTTGCAGTAAGAAACCGCTATAGCGGGTATGCCATGAATGGCAGCTTCAAAAGCAGAGCCCAGTGTTCCAGAGTTTAGCAGGTCATCTATTCCTAGGTTTGGTCCCAAATTTATTCCAGCCACAAGCAGATCAGGGGGATTTCTGAGAATCTTGTTCACAGCTATAAGAAACGCGTCGGCTGGAGTGCCATTTGTTGCGTAGGCTTTAGAGCCATCCTTCAGTCTAGCTTCATTAATTTGCACGTACTCAGAAGAGGTTATGGCTTTTCCTATGCCGCTTCTCTCCTCTCTAGGCGCAATCACAAACACCTTGCCAAGCTTTTCCAGTTTCTTTTTCATTGCGATTAGACCTGAGGACTCGATTCCATCGTCGTTTATGAGCAGAATTGTCTTCACATTGCTTCACCGATTAGGTTAAACTTTGAAGTTTCGGCACAAGATAAGCCTTTACGCTGCTGAGTGTCACCAATATCTGTAACGTATCTTAAAATTTTCAAATTGACCAGTGTAAGTTTCCAAAGAAACTTTTACGTGAGTTACTCGGGCTCCAGGAGGACCTCTTTTACAAAACTCGATTAACCTGTCAACTGCTTCCTTTTCTCCTTCAAAGACAGCTTCAACTCTTCCATCTGGGAGGTTCTGCACCCAGCCACTGATACTGTGCCTTATGGCTAGGTCTCGAGTCTCCGAACGGAAGAATACGCCTTGAACTCTCCCGCTGATGTAAACATGTGCCCTAACCTTCAAACCCTAAGCCCTCTCGACTATAGAAGCCTGCGCTATTGATGTTGTCTTCCCAAATTGTTTTAAATTTTAAGGCAGCCTATGCTATAAGCGGAGGGGTAAGTTGACCAAAATCAGCACTCCGATAATTGTTGTCAACTTCAAAACTTATTCTGAAGCCACGGGACGCAAAGCCTTAGAACTAGCGAAAAACTGCGAAAAGGTAAGTTTAGAAACTGAAACCTGCGTTGGAGTGGCTCCTCAACATGTGGATATTCCGTTAATTGTCAAAGCGGTGTCAATTCCCGTCTTTGCTCAGCACATTGACCCTGTGAAGCCAGGCAGTTTCACAGGACACGTTCTCCCAGAAGCAGTAAAGGAAGCGGGAGCAGTAGGCACCCTGATCAATCATTCAGAGAGGCGGCTAAGACTTGCTGACATAGACGCTGCTGTTACAAGAGCCCGAGAAGTAGGTCTTCTCTCTCTAGTTTGCACCAACAACCCTGCTGTAAGCGCAGCCGCAACGGCGCTGAAACCCGACATGATTGCTGTAGAGCCACCG
Organism: uncultured Candidatus Bathyarchaeia archaeon; assembly: GCA_964347555.1. GTDB lineage: Archaea > Thermoproteota > Bathyarchaeia > Bathyarchaeales > Bathyarchaeaceae. The sequence continues at coordinate 11,750 of CAYFZT010000022.1, forward strand.
GAACTAATCGGCACTGGAATTCCAGTTTCCAAAGCTAAGCCCGAGGTTGTAAGGGGAACAGTAGACCTTGTAAAGCGCATCAATCCTGACGTGATTATACTCTGTGGCGCTGGCATAACAACAGGTGAAGATGTAACTGCTGCCTTAAGGCTTGGAACCGAAGGCGTCCTAGTTGCAAGCGGCATTGTGAAGGCACAGAATCCTTACAAGGCTTTATTGGAGTTTGCAAAGGAAATCAAAAAAGCATAACTGAGCTCGCTCTCATCTCTATATCTAGAATATAGCTAACGTTCTTTCTAAAATCGAAACCAGATTTTTTCGTATAAAATTCATGCCAAACTAAACATTTTGTTGCTGCTTAACCCTTAAATATTAGCGTTTTCATAAGCCTAAAACTTCTAAAGAAGGAAATATATGAAAAACCCAACGACCACTTCAATATTTCGGGCAATAATAAGCTAGTTTGCTGGAGAACTGTTAAGTTTGAAAGTTGAAGCCGAATGCGCGACATGTTTGCTTCACCGAGGTTATATGGAAGCCCTAGAGGCAACAAGCGACCAAACCCTTCAATGGAAGACTATGACTGCTCTTGTACGCTTATTGGGCCGAGAGTTTAAACCAAGCGCTGTCCCCGCCATACTTGGAACTCAAAGAGACCGCATCATCAAAGACATAACGGGTAATCCAGATCCCTATGCCAAAAGAAAGCAGAGGAGCAACCAGAAAGCTATTGCGATTATTCCTGTAGCCAGAAAATATGTTGAAAACGAAACTTCAATGGAATCCAGATTTAGAAAGGCTTGCCTGTGCTCTATAGTAGGCAATGTCATCGAGTTTGACATTCCCGACCATAGATTCGAGTTCAGAGACATGAAGAACCTTATTCAAGAAGCAGAGGAACAGCTAGCCATAGACGAAATATCAAAGATTTTTAACCTTGCAAAAAAGGCGAAGCGGATATTGTACCTGGCAGATAACGCCGGAGAAATTGCCTTCGACACCTTGCTGGTCAGAGAACTCAGAAGGTTGGGACCTCGTGTTACAGTGGCAGTAAAAGGAATGCCCGTAATAAACGACGCCACTATGCAGGATGCTGAATATGTTAAGATGCATGAAATCGCAGACGATGTAATTACGAATGGAACAGACACAGTTGGGTTAATTCTCGAAGAATGCTCAAAGTCCTTCCTAGATCTGTATGGGTCAGCGGATTTAATAGTGGCAAAGGGCATGGGATACGCAGAAACGGTCACGGAACATGACCTAGCCCGACCTCATGCTCTACTGTTCCGAACAAAATGCAACCCCGTTGCAAAGTTTTTCGGCACACAAAGAAATAAGAACGTAGCCAAACTTTTACCTTAACCCAGCAGGTTGTGAAAGAAGAAACATGGAAGTTTCTTTACCTAAAATTAACATAGGTTCAAATTTCCTTTCAAATATAGCTGAAGCGCTCAAAAGAGAATGGCTTATACCCAACGGACTCGGTGGATACGCTTCTTCAACAGTCTTAGGAATAAACACGAGAAAATATCATGGTCTCCTCGTTGCCGCTTTCAATCCTCCCACAGACAGAAGAGTTCTCTTAACCCAACTCGAAGAAGAAATTCGAGTTAACAATAAAATGTATCTCCTTGGAGGAAAGGAACTAAAAGGAGGCATTCAACCTTCAGAAGCTTGTCAGTTTCTCCAAAGTTTTAGTCTCGAAGCTTTTCCAATTTACAAATATGTCGCCGATGAGTTTCAACTTGCAAAAACAATCTTCATGCTTCATGAAAAAAACGCGACTATCGCGAATTACGCAGTTTCCAATAATTCTCCTAGCAAGATGTTCATTCACGTGTTGCCGTCGGTTAATTCAAGACATTTTCATTCAGTCACTGACAAAGATGCGGTTAATTGGAGTTTTCTTCAGAAGCCTTCTGCAAACAGCGTGATAATTGAGCCTTCAATTCACTTTTCAACGCTAATTCTTTCTTCAAGCCAAGGCGTTTACACTCCAAGTCGAGGCGAATGGGTAGAATCCTATTTCCGAGTTGAAGGCTCTCGAGGTGAAAGCTGCTACGACAACAATTATCAGCCTGGATATTTTGCTTTTGAAATAGCTCCAAACGAAAAAGAAGAGTTTTCTATCATTGCAGTTGCTGGTAAAGACGAGAATCAAGCACGAGCTGTACTTTCTTCCTTGTACGAGGACACACCGAGCATCCGCACATTTTATAGAGAAGAGTTGAAACGACAAAAAAACCTGCTGCAAAGGTTTGAGAAGCAACATTCAAATGTCTCTTTGGAAGAATGGTTGAAATGGCTTGTTATAGCTGCTGATTCTTTCATTGTACATCGGGAATCCACTAAGATGAAAAGTGTCATTGCAGGCTATCACTGGTTTGAAGACTGGGGACGTGACTCCCTTATTTCTTTGCCAGGCTTAACTCTTGTAACTGGAAGATTTGAAGACGCAAAAGAAATTTTGTTGACGTTTCAACGTTACTGTCACAAGGGCCTTCTTCCGAATAGGTTTTCCGATAATGCAGGAGACAAACCTGAATATAACACGGTGGATGCTACGCTCTGGTATTTCAACGCTGTTCTTCAGTTTCTCAAATATACCGGCGATTTCGAGTTTGTTCGCAAAGAATTATGGAACACATTAAAGTCCATCATAGACTACCATGTGAAAGGAACAATTTACAACATCCATGTGGATGAAGACGGCTTAGTCAAGCATGGTCCTCAGCTGACATGGATGGACGTGGCAATAGACGGTCAGCCAGTTACGCCTAGAGATGGCAAAGCCGTGGAGATACAAGCCCTATGGTGCAACGCCCTCAAAACTATGCAACTTCTAGCTACCCATTTCAACCAGAACAAAGAAGCAGAAGATTATTTGGCAATGGCACAGAAAATAACGAAAAGCTTTCTGGAAAAATTTTGGAATCAAAGCGAAGGCTGCCTCTACGATGTGATACAATCTGAATGCAACGATTCCTCACTACGACCAAACCAGGTGATAGCCGCAGCCTTAGATTTTACTATGCTAGACGATGCAAAAGCCGAACAGGTGATTGAAACTGTTTGGAAAAGACTTTGGAGCAAGTATGGTCTTAGAACTTTGGCTCCATCAGACACGCGCTATGTAGGAAGATACGAAGGAAACAGGGTGCAACGCGACCGATCCTATCATAATGGAACCGTCTGGCCATGGCTCCTCGGACCCTTCGTCACAGGTTTCTTGAAAACCAAAAAGTACACTCAGAAGTGGCGAAGCTTTGCTTATGAAAGCTTTCTGAAACCTCTCTTTCAAGAAGAGACTTTCAGGGCTGGGCTTGGAACTATAAGTGAGATTTTTGACGGAGACTCGCCGCATGAGCCTAAAGGTTGTATCGCACAGGCTTGGAGTGTTGCTGAACCTTTAAGAGCCTACTTAGAAGATGTTGCATTGAAAAGACCGCCTTACGAACAGCAAATCCTTGCAATAGTTGCTTCTTGAACTAAAATTGTAATCACAGGCATGAGAATGAGCCGGGGATGGGAGTTGAACCCATTTATAGCGGCTCTGCAGGCCGCCGCCTAA
>CAYFZT010000023.1:0-15319 GCA_964347555.1 uncultured Candidatus Bathyarchaeia archaeon
AATCTGGATTCGGCAGGACAGGAAAGCTCTTCGCAATCGAGCATTACAATGTTAAGCCTGAGTTGATGACTATGGCAAAAGGAATAGCGAATGGGTTTCCCATAAGTGCGTGTATAACTAGAACAGATATTGGCGACTCGTTTGAACCTGGTGATCACCTCTCGACGTTCGGTGGCAACCCAGTTTCTGCTGCGGCAGCACTCGCAAACATCAACGTTATGCAAAAGGAAAAACTCCCTGAGAAAGCTGCTGAGAAAGGCAAATACATAATGAAGCGTCTAAACGAGATGAAGGAAAATCACAAAATCATTGGAGATGTTAGAGGAAAAGGACTAATGATCGGCATCGAACTTGTAAAAGACCGAAGAAAGAAGACTCCAGCCAAGGATGAAACTGGAAAAATAAGAGATCGCACCCTAGAAAAGGGATTGCTGATTGGATCAGGTGGAGTTAAAGGATGCGTCCTCAGACTTCAGCCCCCATTAACTATTCAGAAGGAACAGATTGACAAGACTTTTGACATCCTAAATGACTCACTTGAAGAAGTCTAATTTACAACAGGGTTGAAAACAATGGTGATCCTAGAAGAGCCAATTAAAGAAGAGTTGACTCTCAAGAACTACATCGATGGAGAATGGGTTGAGTCGAAAGGGAAGCTCATAGATGTTGTGAACCCAGCAACATGCAAGGTCACAGCAAAGGTTCCCATTTCAACTCGGGATGAAATAAACGCAGCTGTAGAGGCTGCAAGAGACGCTTTTCCTGAATGGAGAAGAACTCCTCCGCTCGCAAGGGTGAGATGTCTCTTCAGAATGAAAGAGTTAATGGAGGAGCGCTTCGAAGAGCTGAGTAGAATCCAAACCATGGAACATGGGAAAACCATTGACGAATCCCGAGGAGAGACAAGGCGTGGAATTGAAAACATAGAGGTCGCCACAGGAATACCCTCTTTGATGATGGGATACAACCTAGAAGACATTGCAACCGGCATCGACGAATATGTTATCAGACAGCCAGTGGGAGTTTTCGGAATAATAGGACCCTTCAACTTCCCATTCATGGTGCCCTTATGGTTTGCGCCTTATGCAGTGGCTACTGGCAACTGTATTATTATAAAACCTTCAAGCGAAGACCCAATAAGCCAAATGAAAATAGCTGAGATTGCAGAAGAAGTAGGTGTTCCACCAGGCGTATGGAGCGTAGTTAACGGTGGAAGAACTGTTGTTTCAGGCATGTTAGATCACCCCAATATCAAAGGGATATGCTTTGTCGGATCAACCCCTGTTGGTAGAGACGTAGTTTACAAAAGATGTGGTGAAACTGGAAAAAGAGTTATCTCTCAATGTGGTGCGAAAAACTTTTTGCTAATAATGCCTGATGCTGACTTGCAAAGAACTATTTCGGCCTGCATGACATCTTTCTATGGCAATACAGGACAGCGATGCCTGTCAGGCGCCAATCTCGTTATTGTTGGCGAAGGTCTCAACGAACAAGAGTACAAAGCGTTTTACAGAAAAGTTGTGGATGCATTCGTTGATACAGCCTCTAAGATAAGGGTTGGCTACGGACTTGACGAATCAGTTCAGATTGGTCCCATGCGTGATAAGAGCAAGAAGAAGAAAGTTATGGGATTCATAGAGAAAGGCATAGAAGAGGGAGCAAAGCTAAGGCTAGATGGAAGAAACATTAAACTCGTCGGCAACTGGCCACACACATGCTTCCTTAATCCAACAGTTTTTGAGGACGTTACATCCGACATGACAATTGGCAGAGAAGAAATCTTTGGCCCCGTAGCAAGCATCATGAAAGGCAGAAATCTCGACGACGCGATTGAAATTATTCACAGTAATCCCTTCGGCAACGCAACATCCATATTCACTCAAAGCGGAAAATGGGCAAGAGAGTTCCAGTACAGAGTGCAGTGCGGCAACATAGGCATCAACATAGGAATAGCCGCACCAATGGCTTTCTTCCCCTTCAGTGGAATGAAAGACTCTTTCTTCGGAACACTGCATGGACAAGGCTTAGAGGCAGTCCGCTTCTTCACCGAAAGTAAGGTCGTTATCCAAAGGTGGTTTTAAGATGGAGGAGCCGAATGTAACGGCTTCTGCCATTATCAGATTCGCAGAAGAACTCGAAAATGCGACATCAAAATTCTACAAGAGATTGGCTGAACAGTACACAAAGAACAAAGAAACATTCCTAGCTTTTGCCAAAGAGAGCGAGAAGAACAAGGTGCAGGTAGCTAGAACCTACCAAGAAACCATCACGGATGCTCTGGAAGCCTGCTTCTCTTTTGAAGGATTAAAGCTGAGTGCCTACGCAGTCGAAACAAAATTGACAGAGGATATGAACTATTCTGATGCTTTAAAGGTGGCTGTAAAACTCGAAGAGCAGGCCAGCAAGTTCTATTCAAATGTGGCTGAGCTGTCTGAATCCTTGCTTGCTACTATACCGAGAATTTTCAGAAAAGTGGCTGAGAATAGGAATAGTCGCAGACTGAAACTAGAATCACTTCTTGGCAACGCTCGCGTTCGCTTTCAGTTACAGACCTGAATCAGGTCAACCATTTAGGCAACCTGTAATTCTCGCGCACATTCTGTCACCAGGTAGCTATGACTCGGAGCCGACTCCGCGCTATTCTTGTCACCATTTTGGTGACCATGAAATTACCATAACTTTCAGCTTGTTGTTACCACTTGCCGCGCCTTGTCACCACCTGTCACCAATCTGGTGACGCACCGAAAAGATATATCTCTCCGTGCGCGATAAATTTGGGAGTTTCAAAAATTCTCTAAATTTAGTTAATTATAAAAGCCACAGGGAATTGCATCTCAATTAGAGTTCAATCCTTGGGTCCTCTTTCAAAATTTTTGCGACAACTTGCGTGTTTGTTCTTTCGATCTCTCCCAAGTTGATAATCTTATCGAGTTTTTCCATGAACTTCTCTCTGTTTTTAGTCCTAGCCATAACTATGAAGTCGATTTCTCCCAAAACGAAATAAACAGCCCAAACGCCAGGAATCTCTGCTAGTTTCTTCCCGACTTTCTCATGGTAGCCTGGACCATATTTTGCACGAATCATCGTTATAGTGATGAAGTCTTTTCCAAGTTTAGCAGCGTTGATTTTCGCATAGCAACCTTCAATGATTCCTTCAGCTTCAAGTCTTTTAACTCTGTAATGCGCCGTTGACTTCGAAATACCCAGTTTTTTAGCTATCTCTTCGAGAGGAGTCCTACAATCCTTCTGCAATATTTCGAGAATTCCCCTATCAACCTTGTCAAGCGATTTAGGCGGATTAACCAAGATTCATTTCCTAGGAAATTTTCCCTAACCTAATTACTGGTTTCCAAGTTTAATTATTTACTATTACTTCCTAGAAAATTTTCCAAACTTATGAGACAAAAGTTGAACAAATGGCTGTTTGAAGAAGAGAATTTATAAGTGGTTTGTTCAGTACTTCAGTTGAAGCGCGATGTTCGACGCGCATAATATGAAGACTGATGTCGTGTGGATGACAGCTTGAGAATCTTCCTCTTAGGCGTCGGCGCTGTAGGAACGGTCGTAGCCACGCATTTGACAAAAAGCCCTGAAATTTCAGAGTTAGTTTTAGGCGACATAGCCTTAGATAGAGCTAAAGCACTTAAAAGGCGATTAAAGAACGCCAAAGTTTCCGCAGTTCACGCAGATGCTAGCAATGAAGAGAAATTGAGAAGTGTTTTAAGCAAAGTAGATGTGATAGTAAACGCGACATTGCCGAAGTATAATCTAACGGTCATGAACACAGCTTTGAAGAGCAATGTGCATTACATAGATCTTGCTTCTTGGGTAACCGTAAAGATGCAGTTGGATCACAATGAAGCTTGGAAGGATGCTGATTTAACAGCCATTTTGGGGCTCGGAGAAGATCCAGGAATCTCAAATATCTTTGCAAGATATGTTGCAGACAAACTCGACCGCGTAGAAGAGATTCGCGTCAGAGACGGCGAAACCGTCATTAGCAAAGATTTTCCGTTTGCATGCTTGTTTTCACCAGACGTTTTTCTGTACGAAGTCTTTGAACGACCAGACGTTTATGAAAACGGTGTTATGCACAAGGTTGATCCGCTAACAGGCGAGGAGCTATATGAATTTCCGAAGCCTATTGGTCCCCTCAGCGTTTATCACGTTTCTCACGAAGAGACAGAGACGTTACCTCTCTTTATTAACAAAGGGCTTAGATATGTAGATTTCAAGCTGGCTTTATCCCACGAAACTGTGCAGATGCTAAAGGTGCTTAAACAGCTTGGACTTCTGAGTGCTAAGCCGCTGAACATAAAAGGCCAAAGAATATCCCCTAGAGAACTGGTGATAGCCCTCTTCCCAAAACCTGCAGACCTACCTGGCAAAGTCGAGGGATATGCATCTATTGTAATAGACGTGAAGGGAGAGAGAAAAGGCGAAAAAACACGTCACATAGTCTACACTCTTATGAGCCATCGCGAAGCATATGAAAAATATGGATCCACTGCAACATCTTATTTAACCGGAACTCCCCCCGCAATAGGAGCAATAATGATCGCAAAGAAAGAGACAAGAATGCGGGGCGTCCTATCGCCAGAATGCCTTGAACCTAAACCCTTTATGAACAGACTGACTCAGAAGGGAATAAAGATAGAAGAAAAGATCTTAAAGCCTTGAGACAAAGAAGCCGCAATGCTGAGGTTTGCTTCTTGAAGATCTATGGAACCAAGTTACTACGTATCAATCTATCAAAGGGTAAAATAACTAGTACCACTCTGGAAAAAAGCATTTCAAAAAGGTTTATTGGCGGTAAAGCGTTAGGCATCAAAATTCTTTTGAAAGAAACAGATCCTCAACTTGATCCTCTCGGTCCTGCGAACACGTTGATTTTCTTGACGGGCCCAGTGAACGGAACTCTGCTTTCAGGAGCCGCCAAGTTTGGAGCTTATTTCAAGTCTCCTTTGACAGGGATATTCGGTGAGTCATACTGTGGGGGTTACTTTGCGGCGCAGCTTAAATTTGCTGGATACGATGGCTTAGTGGTTCAAGGCAAGGCAGACAGACCAGTTTACGTTTCTATCCAAAACGGTGAAGTTGAAATAAAAAACGCCGACTACATCTGGGGTAAAGACACCTTCGAAACCGAAGACACACTCAGAAAGGAGCTGGACCAGAAATATCATATACTTTCCATAGGCCCAGCAGGAGAAAACTTGGTGAAATATGCTTGCATAAGTCATGAGAAAAGTCGAGAGTTTGGAAGATGCGGTGCAGGAGCTGTCATGGGCTCCAAAAATCTCAAGGCGATTGCAGTTCTAGGCACTGGTCGAGTGGAAGTTGCAAGAACTGAGGAATTTGAAAAATTCAGAAAGGAACTCAATCTACGAATCAAAGAACGCTTAAAATCCATGAGAATTTACGGAACACCATCCATGATCGGATGGACAAACTCCACTGGAACCCTGCCAACCAAAAACTGGACAGAAGGAGAATTTAATGGATATGAGAAAATTAATGCTGAAACCATTAAAACTGAACTGGTGGTTAAGAGTAGAGCATGTTTTGCTTGTTCTGTTGCTTGTCGAAAGGTCTCCGAAATAAAAGATGGCCCCTATGCTGGAACACTGGTGGAAGGTCCAGAATATGAGACTCTCTTTGCTTTTGGTCCGCTTTGTGGGAACGACAACTTGATATCTATTGCAAAAGCCAATGAAATCTGTGATAGACTCGGAATGGATACAATATCTGCTGGGAATGTCATAGCGTTCGCCATGGAATGTTATGAGAAGGAGATAATCACTAAGGAGGACACTGGGGGGCTTGACCTATCCTTCGGCAACTACGAAGCAATAATAAAGATTCTGCAGAGTATAGCACATAGAAAGGAAATTGGAAAAATTCTGGCAGAAGGAACTCGAAGGGCTTCTCAAATTTTTGGGAAAGGCTCGAAAAAACTTGCGGTTCATGTAAAGGGATTGGAGCCTCCTGGCTATGATCCTAGAGGTTTGAAAGGGGTTGCTCTAGCATATGCTGTTTCTTGCAGAGGAGCATGTCATCTTCGCCACATGGCTTATAGACCAAACCTCACGGGAACTCATCCTTTCAAGAAGGGAAAAATCGAGAGACTATCTTACAATGGTCAGGCAAGGATGGTAAAGGAGCAAGAAGACTTCTACAGTTTGATCGATTCAATGGTGCTTTGCCGATTTGTTTGCTTGCCAACAATTGGACCCATACTCTGGAACGAACTAAAAAAGCTGTACTGGATCTTAACAGGTGTTACAGCTAGTAAGAGGAATTTGGTTGAAACAGCAGTGCGAGTTAATAACATGGTTAAAAAATATAATATCCAAGCGGGAGTCAGCTATGCTGATGATTCTCTCCCTGAAAGATTCCTTAAGGAACCGTTGAAAAAGGGAGAATCTGCAGGTAAGGTCGTCTCTAAAAGGCATATGGAAAAAATGCTAGAAGAATATTACAAATTTAGAAAATGGAGAAGAAAGTGACATTCAAATTCAGACATCAACCATGTCTAAAACCTTAAAAGCGAAAACATCGACATCATAAAATGCGCCCGCCCAGTCTGTGCATGTGTGATTTGTATGAAAGTCGTGGTTTTAGGTGGCACCGGACTAACTGCAAGATGTGCTGTAAGAGATTTGGCTGAAAACACTGATGTCTCCGAAGTTGTTATTGCTGGTAGAAACCTCGAAAAGGCACAAAAACTCGCGGAAGAAATCAAAAGCAAAAAGGTTTCTTTAGCGCAGTTTGATGCAAAAAAACATGACACTATAGTTAAAGCATTAAAAGGCGCTGACGTTGCCATAAACGGCGTCCAGTACTACTACAATATCAGCATTATGAAAGCTGCTCTCAAAGCAAGAACTCACTACCTCGACTTTGGAGGCTTGTTTCACACAACACTAGAACAGATGAAACTCGATGATCAATTCAAAAAGGCAAGGTTAACCGCTATACTTGGCATCGGAGAATGCCCAGGAATAACCAATGTGATGGCAAGATATGCTGTGGACAGGCTTGACTCTGTTGAAACAATTCTAGTGAGAGACACTTGGATGGATTTCACAAAGGAAGGTCCTCCGTTCGTTGTAACATGGTCAATCTCCACGCTCTTCGATGAGATGATCGTACCCGCTATAATATACGAAAACGGAAAGTATAAGCAGGTTCCACCTCTTTCAGGCAAGGAAACTATGAAGTTTCCAGAACCCTTTGGTACACAAGATCAGTACTACACAATCCATTCAGAAGCTGCAACTTTTCCAACTTCCTTCAAGGACAAAGGAATAAGAAACGTGAATTGGAAGGAAGGAGGACCTGGCTTACTTGACATCAAGATACTGGTAGATGCGGGACTTGCCAACGAAAAACCATTAAAGGTGAACAACACAGACATATCGCCACGCCAATTTTTCCTTAAGGTTCTGAAAGAACAGAACTTAGTAGGCTTGCCTCAAGATGTTATACCTGATGACTGGGAAATAACAAGAATCTTCGCAACTGGAAAGAAGGAAGGCAAAAGGATCTCTTATACTATGGATTCGATTTTCCGTTCAAACAAAAATTGGAGATGCACTGCAGGCCAAGTTGCAGTCGGAGTTCCTGCATCGATTGCTGCACAAATGCTTGCAAAAAAAGGCATCAACGCAAAAGGAGTCATCCCTCCTGAACTCTGCATAAAACCTGAACCATTCATTAAAGAATTAGCGAAAAGGAACATAAAAGTCTACGAAACACTCAAAAAAACCATGTAGAATGTACATACGCAAATCTGATTCATCGCAAGGACGCTTGATCTCCTCTCTTGCTAGGGATAATCATGACAGCATCTCCAATCTTTATGTCAAATGTCTTCGACGCGTTGCCTTGATTAATGGAAATCTCCAGAAAATCGTGGCTTCCGATTATTGCTAAGGGTTGCTTTGCATCGGCTTCTCCATAGGCAGTGCAAAGCTTCAACTTCACCATGTCTACTTTAAGCTTAAGATTGAACAGGTTACCCTCTGTTATGCCAGTTCTTTCCAACTCGTTTAGAGAAACATTTGTAATGATGTTGCCAAAGTCGTCTATGTGCAGAATCTCTCCTAGAACCATATTTTTGCTTAGACTTGGCTTGGCAAATTTTGGAACCACGTAGTCGTTGATCTCTGGACCGCATTCTGAAGGAATCTGACCTTTTGCTAAGTGTGCTGCTGTTGGAGCGAAGATGTCTCGTCCATGGAAGGTTCTTGAAATCTGAGGCAGCATGTGTTCTTTGTTTGTGACGTGATACACGTGTCTTATTCCTTGTCTTTGCGCAGAAAGCATTAGAAGCCCATTGTCTGGTCCAACATAAAATGCATGCTTGGTTTCAATTAGGATAGCGCGTCTCTTTGTTCCAACCCCTGGGTCTACAACAGCCACGTGAATGGTTTTCTTTGGAAAATATGGCGCAGCAGAAGCTAGCACAAAGGCTCCCATACGAATGTTGAACTTTTCTATTTCATGGCTTATGTCAACTATATGTGCTTGGGGGCAAATTGAAAGAATCACAGCTTTCATTTCTGCCACATATGGGTCTTTCAAGCCGAAGTCAGAAAGTAGGGTTAGGATTGACACAGCATTCACCTAAAGTCGCATGTAAGTTTCATAATTCAAGTTCTTCTAGTGAAGTGTTTTCTTTCAGCTTGATTCCGTTTTTTGTGGTAAACTGCGCGCGCGCCTATCTGCAAGGTGAACCCGCTCTTCATGATTCATTTCAGCTCACACCCTTTGGCGTTTTACCTCCAGAAAACAGATAAAACTTTGTCCTGTAGAGCCCATAAAGCTTAATACATTAATGCTTTTATGCTTAGACCTGCCATTCAATGGAGAAACTTCAACTTGAAGGAAGAAAGACAGCGCATAATGTTACCTGGACCAACGAATGTTCCCAGCCGTGTTATGCGCGCCATGATGAAGCCAATAATCAACCACAGAGGACCAGAATTTGAAACCCTATATGAAAGCATAATCTTTAACGTCAGAAACAACACTGTTTAAGAGAACCTCTGAGCCTTTTCGTCATTGTGAAAGTTACCTCTCTCGTTATGTGGGAAAACATTGCAACAAGACGAAAAAATTCCTCTAAAACGGCTTCTTGAGAAGAAATATGTTGAAATTCTGTGTTATCCACGATACGACCTAGATGAGGCTGAAAGACGCATTCTTGAATTGAAGAGGCTCGGCGTTGAAGCATTAGAATTCGCCGGAGAGAAAAAAGCATTCGACATACCTATTTTAGGCAAGGGTTATGTTGGAATTGTGGTAGCTGCCCATACAGACGCTGGAAAGGCAGCGCTAAAGATTCGTAGAATAGACGCTGACCGTGAAAAAATGCAACATGAGGCTGAAATGTTGAAGAGTGCGAACGCTGTAGGCGTTGGACCACAGTTGCTAGGTTTCACAGAAAACATTCTCTTAATGGAGTTCGTTGAAGGCACGCCGCTTCCAAAATGGATTGAAACTTTGCAAGGACGGAAAACAGAGGCGAGGATTCGTGAGGTTTTGCGAGACCTTTTGGAACAATGCTGGCGACTAGACCGAGCGAATCTAGATCATGGTGAACTAAGCCGAGCACCCAAGCACGTTGTTGTCACGAGCGAAGGCGCACCTTACATATTCGATTTTGAAACCGCAAGCGTCAACCGAAGGGTCTCAAACGTTACCTCCATCTGTCAGTATCTCTTCATAGGAAGCCAACTCGCAAAAGCAATTGAGAAGAAGCTGGGCAAGATCGATACTAGTACGTTGATCAATGTTTTAAAAGTTTACAAGCAAAAGCAGACAAGAGATAACTTTGAAAAGGTCTTACTCGTTTGTGACTTGAAGGTCGAGAGGGATAACGCGCGTTTACTCTAAGTTGGACTGACTTTTTCATCCTTATCTCAACAAGAAGGCGTGAAGTTTGACGTTCATCTTTAGCAGAGACTTTAGTATAGAGTTGCTTACCTTGTAGTAAGCCAAATGCAAAGACAACATTGAACTTCGTTCTATTAACTTCAGCTTCCAGAGCTTTTCTACACTTTGGATTTGACGCTCTCGCAGTGCCACAATGGTCCAAACATCAACAAAAGTCATGAGAGCGTCTCCCCTAAAGTTTACTAATATAATATTGTCTGACATCTTAATATAGCAGTTGTTACCTTCTTGGGAACGTTCCTTGAACCGCAATATGTCTTTGCGAGAGACCTATCATGCTGGTAAGTAAAGCTTTCCTTCGCTATGAACGATGGACTTACGCTCTTTTGAGCATCTTCTTTTCTTCTTCCAACGTCAAGGCTTCCAGAAGAAGAAAGATGTCTTTTCCCTTTTGAACAAGTCGCCAGGTATGGCCGGCCAGACGGTTCATTCTAGCCAACTTGCGCATAGGCAAGCTTTCTATACGGCTTCGAGTTTTGAGATAATCTTTGTCACTTACGCGTTGCACAAAGCTAGCCCTTCTAATCTTCATCCTAATTCTTTCAGGCATTTCAAAGAAACCCAGAATTAGTTTGTGCACATACACTATATATGTTCTTTCAATCCGAACTAAAGTAGGTTCTCAAATAGACTTAAAGCTATGATGAAAATGCAAGGTAAAAGCAGGAAAATTACAGTTTTATCTTGATTGATTCACGCAGAAAGTTTTGTGTTTCTTTGTCCAAGGCTTTCATTGTTTCTTCGTCGCTTTCTCCGCGTTTGATGTTGATCTTCTTTTCTGTTGGCTCCACATGACTAATGTTGACTCGTCTTCGCTTCACACCGTTCACTTTTTTCGGTCCAGTTACCAGAAGGAAATTCTTGTCAATAACATCTACAACAACGCATTTCTTCCCTGCTTCTCGTCCAGCAATCTTTACGCATACCCTTCCAACTTCAATAGCTGGCAACCAAGTTCCTCCTTTTCTGCCTCTGAAACATAACAACTTTGACAAACACACTTATAACCTCATCGACATTGAGCTTGAGGTTCCTTTCTCAAAACCAAACGATCAATCACCAAACACAAAGTTTGAAAAACGTCTTCAGCACTAAGCTGATTGACATCGAGAATCAAGTCGAATGGGGTAAAGTCTTCTCCAAGCTTAAAACCGTAAAGATCGTAATAGATTCTTCGGGTTTTCTCGTCTTTCTCTTTAAGAGCCTTAACAGCTCCCTTAAGGCTTATTCCATGCCTCTTTACCAGTCGACGAGCTCTCACCTCAGGCGAAACTTCAAACCAGATTTTGAAACCTCCTTTAAACAGCCAAGGCATAGTCCAGCTATCCAAGATTACATTCCCGCGCTTCGCCAATCTCAAGAGATAAGCATCCACTTCTCGGTCGAACTTTGGATTCTCAAGGCGGTTCCTCAGAAATCTCATGCCTTCGCTCGTTTCCCACCAGCCCTTCTCATGTGGCGGGTATCCCATTTTTATCGCTAATTCTTTTAATGCTGTTCCACCAGACACATATCTCAGGTCATATTTCTCAGCTAAGCGTTTAGCCACCGTGCTTTTTCCGCATCCTGTTAGACCAGCTATGCAGATTACGATTTTTCTTTCTTTTTCTTGGCTCATGTGGGCCGCTCTCTAACTGCTTGCCTAAGCATATCTTGAAGACATACGTGGCAAAGCTGTCCACCATGCATGCGTTGGATTCTTTTTTGACTGGCTGTTAACTTGCCCATTTTAGATCGCGTCAACCTTGGAACACCAGGTAAAATTCGATTACATCGGGTGCAACGAGAGGTACTTATCTTTTCTTTTTTGTAATGTGTGGTAGTACGACCACCAGGCAACCGCTTTGGAGAGCGTTTTTTACTTCTTGTACGTCTGGAAGGTCTAGGCACTTCACTCCGTTGCTCCTAGGGAAACACCTAAAGCCTTGGTAATCAGAGTCCCAGATGCTAACGAACACAATAAGTACCACCAGATCAGCGGTAAGCCACCTTGATTACCAAGGCTTATCCCTGGAATATATGCAATTGTCGTGTTACCGTAGAACCCTATCAAGAGTTGCCATATGAGAAGAAAGGGAATCATGAAGATTAGGGAGACTTTCATTGATTGCCACATCATTTTAGACTGAAGCTTCAGAACGTGACTCTCTTTCTTCTTTACCTTCGCGAGAAGTTTCTTGTCGCCACTCTTCATAGCCTTCTTAGAATCCGCGGTCCATTGAGCGACCTCTTTTCTCCAAGCGTTTAACTGCTCTCTATTAGTGAGGAGTCTGTTGGCTAAACCTGTAATAAAAGAAAGTGACATGGAAAGGAGTAAAATGAAAAACGTGGAGTTAGGAACTGGCAACAACTCGGGTGGAAGACTCATCTTTTTGCTCTCCAATCAAGCAGCTTTAAGATTTCTGTTCTTCTTATTTGTTGGCATTTTCGGCATTTAATCATTTTTATTAATACATAAGTATTTTCTTTGACACTGGCTAATTTTGTCGAAAGCTATTTAGCCTCCGAAGAAGCGGCGAAGGGCAGGATACATCTCTGCAGCGCGCTCCTGCATCAGAGTTTGATAATACTGATAGAGTATCCCAACTGAAAGCAGAATTCCCATTCCAGTTCCAAAAACTCCAAAAAAATCTGCGACTGCAGCAATAAGGCCAACTATTGCACCTCCCAGAATCGTAACTGTTGGGATGTAACGTTTTAAAACCATTTCAATTGGCCTTTCAGATCTTCTGAATCCTGGAATTTGCATACCTGCATCTACAAGTTGTTTGGCCACGGTGGAGGGCCCAAGTCCCCCAACTTCAAGCCAAGTCACAGAGAAAACGATGCAGAACGCAATCATTATGCCTGCGAACACTATAGCTCTAAGAGGATTGGCTATCACATCGGTGATACTTCTAGGCGCAATCACGTAGTAGACTAGGCCTCCTATAGGCGTTGGCCCTTGTTCGCCAGAAGTGTACATGCCTATGAGGTTCAGCCAAAAGTTACTGTTTAATCTGTTGTAATTGCTCCAGAGAATTTGAGATATAAAATAAACGTTTGCGAAAAGTGCTGAGGCAAAAATCACCGGTAAGTTAGAAACATAGAGCAGTTTGATCGGATAGCGCCCTCTATACCCTTTGTAGCCTGCATGAGAAACTGGAAGTTCAACTCGTATCCCCTCAAAGTAAATCACAATTAAGAACACAACGATGGTAGTGAATAAGCCAAGTAAAGCCGGAAGATAACTGGGATTCCTTACAAAAGCGTTCTGCACAGTAAGCCACCCATTTAAAGCACTATAAATCAACGCAGGAATGGCTCCATAGTAGTTTGGAGGATCCCCAACTGGAAAAATTGGAGACACAGTGTCCCATAAAACGTTTTGAGCTACTCCCGCTAAGATGAACAAGCTTATGCCACTACCGAATCCCCAACCCTTCTGAATCATTTCGTCTAGCAACATGAGAACCAGACCGGCAACCATTAGTTGAACAAAAACAAGGATTGCTGCTCTTGGATCTAAGGTGCCGTAGACTCCGCCGATGATGTAAGCTGAAGCTTGAACACCGATTAGAATGAATGAAAAGAACTTGCTGGCTACCGTGAAGAGTTCTCGATCTTTAGAATCCGCAAAGTCGCAGTCTATCATCCCAGAGCCTGCGAGCAACTGAAGGATAAGTCCAGCAGTCACAATAGGTCCGATTCCAAGCTCCATCAATGAGCCTCTTTGAGAGGCGAAGATCACACGCAAGTAGCGGAAGGGGTCTCCTTCTGCACCTGCTTCAATGCCGTAAAGTGGAACCACAGCCATTATGAGATAGAGTACAAGTGCAAGCCCTGTCCAAAAGAGTTTTTCGTTGAAGCTCACTTTGCGTTCTGGACGCTTCACTTCGAGTATGACCCTTGAAAAGGGCTCGAATGCTGACAGGAATCTTCCAGCCATCGGTTGTGCTTCTCCTCAATACAAAAGCAAATTTGTTTTCTCAGTAATTAATTTTGTTGAGGTTCACTTTGCTGTTTTTCCATTTGTTTCTGTTCTTGGAGAATCAGTCCACCAGCTTCTTCTATTTTTCGAGCGGCACTTTTAGAATAGGATGAAACCTTCACTGTTATAGCTTGAGTTATCTTTCCCGTTCCGAGAAGTTTTTGATATCCTAGCTCTTCAAGGTCTAGGAAGGGTTTGCCCTGTTTTTTCTTGAGTTGCTTTTCCATGCTCAGTTTATCTACAAGCTCGTCGAGTTGCCTCACGTTGATTACGTTGGTTTCTTCTTTGAGGCTTTTTAGTGATGTGAAACCTTTTCTACCGAAGTATTCTGGCTCATGCTTTACTACGTAGGTCCACAAGTGTTTGTGGCGTCCAACTTTTCGACCGCCCTTGACACTCGTTTTTCGATGTTGACCAATTTGACCCCATCCATGGGTGCGAGAGCCACGTTTCTTCCTAGTTTTCCTTAACTTGTGAGGCGTCATTGTTTTACACCGCTTGCCATAGAGATTACAAAGGTTCCTTTTTTACTTTGTTCCTTTAACCAGCTTTTTCAGCCTTTTCATGTTTCTTATAGTAACCTTAAAATCTTTACCGCGTTTAATATGGGTTTGAGTGTTGACCTTTGCCGAAGTTACTTGTAGTGTATGATAGCCAAACTGGCAACACGGAGAAGATGGCAGAAGCAATGGTTGAAGGTGCAAAGTCTGTGCCTGGCGTCGAGGTTGAAATGAAATATTTTGTGCGCCCACAAGAACTAGAAAAGGCATCTGCAATAATTTTCGGCTCTCCGACGTATCATCATGACATGACTTTGCCAATAAAGAATATCTTAGAAGAGGCGGCTAAGGCAGGAGTCCGATTGCAGGGCAAGATTGGAGCAGTCTTCGGCTCTTATGGGTGGAGTGGCGAGGCTCCAAAGCTGATCTTAGAGGTCTTAAAGAACAAGTTTGGCATGAGAACTGTAGGCTCAGAATTGATCATACTGTACACTCCAGACAACAACGGGCTGGAAAAATGTCGAAACCTAGGTAAGACTGTTGCTGAAAAGATAGCCAACCTTTAGATTGACATGAGTCTCTGTGGAAAGGAACAAAAACATGGCTAAGAAGACACAGAAGGCAAGATTTTCTGAGGTGGAAATGCTTGAAAACATATGCAGAGAAGTACAGTCATACAGTCAAATCGCGAAAACTCTTCACAAAAAGTTGTCGTCCGTTTTTGGTCAACGATCAGAAAAAGCTCTAGAGGCATTAGAAGAGCAGAGAGTCAAAAAATATGTATTCCAACCCAGCGGTAGAATAGTTTGGATTGTGGTGGGCAAAAATAGAGAATATCTTGTCATGCCAGCCGCAGAATACTGCACCTGCGACGACTTCTATTTTC
>CAYFZT010000024.1:0-14459 GCA_964347555.1 uncultured Candidatus Bathyarchaeia archaeon
TTTTCTGCAGACCATCAACCATCCTCTTAAAGGCGTCAAATTCTTGGCTTGTCTTCTTGAATTTTTCTAGGGTAAAGTTCAAACGTTTTCTGTAATGTCCATAGATGAGAAAGAAGCGTATGTGCTCTTTCTTGTAGCCCATCTTGATTAAGTCGTTTGGATAGTAGACGTTGCCTTTACTTTTGGACATTTTCTTTCCTTCAACAAAAAGATGTGCACCGTGAAGCCAGTAGGGCGCAAACTCCCTACCTGAAACTCCTTCCACAACTGCAATGGTGTAGTCGTGATGTCTCACAAGGTTGTCTATTCCTCCACATGCGATGTCTATGGCGAAGCCTAAGTGTTTAGTTACCATAGCTCCGTCTTGGACGTTCCAGGCAGGTCTGCCCTTGCCAAGCTCTGTGGTCCAATAGCCTTTGTCACCTTCTTTGTAGCCGTGCCATAAGGTGAAGTCGCCCATGTTCCAAGGCGTACCTGGATAGGTGTCTTTATGAAAACGACGTTTCTTTTCTGGCCATCTACTCATGTCTAACTTAGACAGTTTGCCAAATTCTTTGAACTTCAACGGGTCAAAATACACATTTCGCCGACCTGAATGTGTGTACCAGTAAGCGAGGCTTTTTTCTAGTAGGACATTGATCAGCTTCGCTGCTTGGTCGACAGTTGTTGAAGAACGTGGATTGTATGTTGGAGATTTCATATTCAGAAGTTTGGCGTCTGCGAAGAAGATGTTTACATTCTTCTCTGTCAGTTCTCTTAAGGACATCTCTTCCTTTTCTGCTTCGGCTAATGCTTTGTCTTCGATATCGGTGAAGGTAATTAATCGAGCTACATCATAGCCTAAGTATTCCAGGTAACGTTGAAGTATGTCCTCGAAGAGAAACGTACGATAGTTTCCAATGTGGGGTCGTCTGTAAACAGATGGCCCGCAAGTGTACATTTTGACTTTTCCGTCTTCACGTGGTTTGAATGGTTCGACTCTTCGTGTTAAAGTGTTGAATACACTAAGCAAAAAGGTTCCCTTTGCCTCATGCCGAAAGTTTAACCAGTAAAAAGGTAAGGTATTAACTTTTTGCATGAAAAACTTCAGTAATATGTGTCAACCAAACGTGATGTACTCAGTAGAAAGCAGCTAATCCTTTTGAAGCTCCACAGGCTTAGTAAGTAAAGATCTTTGAAGCTTAGGAAAGGTAGAGGAAACTTGCCGAACTATGATTTGCCAAAAGGAATGCGATATTCAACGTTAAAAGAGAGAAAGGAATTCTATCAACAAGAGTTCGACTTGAGCAAAGTCAAAGAATGGTTTGAGAAGAATATTAGAAATGTGGTCTTTGCCGCAATCATGGGCAGACATACTCGAATCTATCCTCCAGAATATGAAGATGACGCCTCCACGACCATACTGATTGACGAGTACGAAAATCTAAACGACTTGAAAGAGCAAATCTTAGAATTTCTACCAGAATCTGTCTACTACGATAGGAACATCTATGACGAGAAGGGTAGAGTTCTAGGTCAAGAAATGGCCTTTGACATTGACCCGGAAAATCTTACATGCCCAATTCATGGAACATTAGATGATAAAATGAAGAGACATCAGGGTTTAAGCTTCTGCGAAATAGAGCTAAAGATGGTCAAAGAGGAGACAGGTAAGCTTTACGAGGAGCTTATGGACACCTTCACTCAGATGAGAATAGTCTATTCTGGAAGAGGGTTCCACATCCACATCTTCGACGAAGACAGCTATGGTTGGAGTTACAAAAAGCGAAAAGAATTCGCCAAGAAAACAAAAGACAAAGGATTCTTAATAGACGAATGGGTTACATCTGGCGGTATGAGGCTCATAAGGTTACCCTACAGCCTTCACGGAATGGTCTCTAGGATTGTAATCCCGCTGGAAATCAGAGAACTGGAGAGTTTCGATCCCATCAGAAACTGGAGATGCGTGCCAAAGTTTCTTAAATCTACTCGCAACAGCCCTTCTTCTTAACTTCCTTGGCTTTCTTCTCTTTTTTCTTATAGTAGTAATGCTTCTTCTTTTTCTCAGCCTCAGCCATTCTGGTTCGCCTCCTAAATATTTCATGTTCAATCATACTATATAAAAAGTGTATCTGCGCAGTTCAACCTCTTTACGAAGCTAGCTTTTTTGCAATCATCGTTAGGTGTTTGCCTAAATCTTTTGCCATCTGCAACTCATTGGCTGATGGCATACGTTTGTATGGTGGGCCATTGCCAGCGATTGTTGAAGCTCCATATGGTGAACCACCAGTTATCTCATCCATCGTCATCTGCTCCTTGAAGGAGTATGGTAAACCAACCAAAACGCAACCTTGGTGCAGTAGCGTTATCATGGTCGAAATAATAGTGGTTTCCTGTCCCCCATGCTGAGTGTTGGAACTTGTGAACACTGCTGCTGGCTTGCCGATAATGTCCCCTTTAAACCATGCGCCTCCAGTTTGATCCCAAAAGTTTCTCATCTGTACACACATGTTTCCGAAGCGAGTGGGAGTGCCAACAATAATCCCGTCGATTCCTTCAAGATCTTTCCGAGGATCAGCGACTGGAATGCCCCTCATTGAAGCTTTTGTTTTTTTCACTTCTTCGCTCAAAAACTCTTCAGGTACAAGTTCAGCAACTTGCTTGAGGATCGGTTCACCACCTGCCTCTTGAACGCCTTCAGTTACTGCTTTAGCCATCTTGAAGATGTGCCCGTACATAGAGTAGAAGAGAACAAGAATCCTTGGTTTATCATCTTTCATCTTCCCACCTTCAGCTTGATGAGGCGTTAAAATATTATTCTTGGTTAGTACCCTAATAACTTTTCAAGATTTCTGGATGTGCATAATTAAGACATTGCAAACATGTCGAACTTCGGAATAATCACTTTATTGTTGCAAGTCTTGTGAGTAGTTAGAGAGAAAGGAGAATGCATCTTTGCCCAAAGGCACCCTTGTTGCCAGTCTAAACGTTATAGTGAAAATTCTCAACGATCCAGATTGGGCTAAGAGAGCTAGAAAAGTAAAGACTTTGAAGGAGATGCGCCGACTAATCTTGGATTTCTGTGAGTTCAATGGAAAAATAGTAAGCATAGACGGAGAGACATTGTGCACTTAAAGATGCAAAGAATTTCGTAAATCTAAAGTGTTCGTTTTGTTCTAGTGAAATAAAATAGAAGAATAGGGACATAGCGGGGGACTACTTTATAGGAATAATATTTCACGTTGACATGGATCATTTCTTCGCGGCTGTTGAAGAGCGGGAGCACCCAGAATACAAAGGTAAACCAATTGTCGTTGGCGCCGATCCGAAAGAAGGAAAGGGACGAGGCGTTGTCAGCACATGCAACTATGAAGCAAGAGAATATGGAATACGATCAGGAATGCCCATCTCAAGGGCATGGAGACGTTGTCCTCACGCAGTTTACTTGCCAGTCAACTACAAGCTGTACATGCAAATTTCTTTCAGAATTATGACGATTCTTCGCGGATATGCGGATAAGTTTGAACAGTGGGGCATTGACGAGGCTTTCTTAGACGTAAGTTCCAAGGTTAAGAATTATGAGGAAACTAAAAGACTGGCTCGGAAAATCAAGCAAGAAGTTAACGAGAGAGAAGGGTTAACGTGCTCTATAGGAGTTGGTCCCAACAAGCTTGTGGCGAAGATAGCAAGCGACTTCAAGAAGCCAAACGGCTTAACCGTGGTTGAAGATAAAGATGTGGAAGCGTTTCTTGCACCGTTACCAGTTAACAAGCTGTTGTGGGTGGGTAAAAAAACAGAGCGGAAACTCAACGCGTTGGGCATAAAAACCATTGGCGACCTCGCTAATTATGACCCATCAGTGCTTGCCGAAAAGTTTGGCGTCTGGGGCACTCAGATATATCTTTCAGCTCATGGAATCGACAAAAGTGAGGTTCAAGAGCGATGGGAAACCAAATCAATGAGCAGAGACACAACGTTTGAAGAAGACACTTCTGATGTAAAACTCATCCTTGGAACTTTGGACGCTCTTGCGGAGAATGTGCATAGACAGCTTGTAGAGTCAAAGTTCACTTGTAAGACAATTACGGTGAAGATTCGGTATGAAAACTTTGAAACTCACACTCGTGGCAAGACCTTGCCTTTTCTAACTGACCGTCTCAGTGACATTCAGAAAACCGCGCGAGAATTAATGCAAGCGTACCTTAAAACAGACAGAAAAGTGAGACTGGTAGGAGTTAGGCTTTCAAACCTCGTTTCAAGTGAGAAGCAAAAAAAACTGATCTAGCTCTTTTTTCCCACGCCTAAAGGTATCTGACAATAATAGCCAGTAAGCCAGAAAGCATGGCTATAATAGCCCCTATTGCACCGCCCACCAGATATGCAACAAATCCAAAGATCAGAAGGAAGATTCCTCCAGTGGCTGCTCTTTTCCCTCCTGCCTTTGTCGTTCGCGCAGCACCTAAGATCAGGAAACCCAGAATTCCAAGGACCACTGCACTTACGACACCTGTAAGGCTTTTGATAGGCTTTTCCAAGATTTCTGGAATATAACCAAGAAAGCCGAAGAGTGCAAATAACATGCATGCGATACCTCCGATTAGACCGAGAATCCATATCCCTTCGTAAACTGATTTCTTTACCATTTTCATCCCATGATCTGGACTACTGTCCTGAAATTATATTAAACATTTTTTGAGCTCGCTGTTAATTGATCTATCAATAGCTTGCTACTCCTCTTTTCTCCGAGAAGTCATACCATTTCCATAATTCCTTGATGGTTCTTTCAGAACATTCATGGTTTCTAAGCATCTCTGTGAAGGACAAAGGGGGCTTCATGTATCACCCTACCCGTTAAGAGTTTATCAACTTTGGAATTAAAGGTTCTGAATCTTTGATCCATTAAAATTGTAGATGTGCACAACAGTTTTTATATTCATATGTTTGTCAAACAGATATTCAGTGATGAAGATGAAGACAAAGCGTCGCAAGTTGCCAATAAGATCTTGGTGGTTCTGACAAGACGCAATGTACAATAGTGTCTCTATTTCTTTAGCCCTAAAATTATAAGATTTTTATCCTCTCACCATTGGCGACAATGCAACTTATCTAATCGGAAGCTGCATAGTGATTTAAGAAGCAAATTTGTAGCTACTTCGGTGGAACGCTGTGAAAAGATCGAATCGGCTTGCAAAGGAGAAAAGTCCATACTTATTACAACATGCCCAGAACCCTGTAGACTGGTATCCTTGGAGTAAAGAAGCTTTTATGAAAGCAGAAAAGGAGGACAAGCCCGTTTTCCTATCTATAGGTTATTCTACGTGTCACTGGTGCCATGTGATGGAAAGAGAATCTTTCGAAGATAATGAAGTAGCAAAAATCTTGAACGAAAATTTTGTGTCCATAAAAGTTGATAGAGAAGAAAGGCCTGACATCGACAAGGTCTACATGAAGACTTGTGTGCTTATGACGGGTAGCGGTGGCTGGCCTCTTACAATTTTAATGACCCCTCAGAAACAGCCCTTCTTTGCAGGAACATATCTGCCAAAAAGAGGCAGAAGTGGAATGCCGGGTCTGATAGATCTGCTTGGAAATGTTGCGGAACTATGGAAAAGAGACAGAAGCAAGCTAATTTCGACAGCTAAAAATGTAGCAGAATATTTGACTGACTATGTGAGAGCGAAGCACCGAAAAGAAGAGCTGACCGAGACAGTCTTTGATGAGGCCTTCATCAGATTACTGGATAGCTTTGACCAAAACAATGCTGGATTTGGCACCAGTCCGAAGTTTCCGTCGCCTCATAATCTCTTGTTTCTCCTAAGATATTGGAAGAGAAAAGGCAGGCAACAAGCTCTAGAAATGGTCGAGAAAACTCTGCAAAAGATGAGGCTGGGTGGAATTTTTGATCACGTGGGCTTCGGTTTTCACAGGTACTCTACAGATTCAAGATGGCTTGTCCCGCACTTTGAGAAGATGCTTTACGACCAGGCAATGATGGCCATCGCTTATATAGAAGCGTTTCAAGCCACAGGAAAGAAAGAGTATAGAAAGATTGTTGAAGAGATATTTGAATACGTTTTGAGGGATATGACAAACCCAAAGGGTGGATTCTTTTCAGCGGAGGATGCAGATAGCGAAAGTCAAGAAGGCAAATTCTACATGTGGACGGAGGCAGAAATCAAGCAAGTACTAGGGGATAATGCTGATTTAACCATTAAAGTGTACAACATTTCAAGAGAAGGAAACTATTACGATGAGACCCACAATGCTAGAACGGGAAGGAACATTCTGCACTTAAGGAAGCCTTTGCTTAGACTTTCCTTAGAACTGGGAGTAAAGTATGAAGACCTAACCAGAATTTTGAGAAACGTCAGACAGAAACTCTTTGAAGCTAGAGACAGTAGAATTCACCCTTTAAAAGATGACAAAATCCTAACCGATTGGAACGGACTTATGGTAGCAGCGCTTGCGAAGGGTGCACAAGTGTTCAATTCGACAAGGCTTTCAAAGGTCGCTGAAGATGCAGTTGTTTTCATTCTGGAGAAACTGCAGAGGGCTGATGGAAGGCTTATTCACAGGTATAGAGAGGGAGAAGCAACAGTAGACGGCAACCTAGATGACTACGCATTTCTAGTTTGGGGTTTGATCGAGCTTTATGAGGCTACTTTCAATTCGAAGTATCTACGGGAAGCGTTGAGACTTCAAGACGATATGCTCAAACACTTTTGGGACAAAGAGAGAGGTGGCTTCTTCTTCAAGTCAGATGACAGTGAGAAGCTCTTAATCCGTCATAAAGAGTTTCGCGACGGAGCGCTCCCTTCAGGCAACTCTGTAGCACTACTGAATCTGATTAAGCTTTCACGTATGACAGGAAAGGTTGATTATGAAGAAAACGCTACGGCATTGGCAAAAGCTTTCTCATCATATGAAGAGGGTACTCCCTCCCAGAACCCCATGTTTTTGACGGCATTGGACTTCCTTGTTGGTCCAGCATATGAAATTGTTATTGTAGGCGACCCGTGCACGCAAGAAACAATAAACATGTTACAAGCCATGAGGGCGAGTTTTATGCCAAATAAAGTGATATTGTTTAAAGAAGAGAATGATAAAAGCCTTGAAAATCTTGCCAGTTTTGCGAAGGACATGAAAGCTATAGACGGTAAGACCACGGCTTACATTTGCAAAGACTTTGTTTGTAATAGACCAGTAACCAACGTAAAAGAAGTATTGAAAATACTCGCAGACATGCCCTAGTTATGCACGCGCAGATGCGCGAAAGATGCAGACACTGCTGTAACCAATTTTCAACTAAAGAAGACTTTTCGAAAGTCGAAGTCATCCTGCAAGATACGATCTTTATATTTCGCGATGTCTATCTTTTGATCCATCAGTCTCTGTATCCACGTTACGCCCTTGCGTTCTCCTAAGATTATGGCTCCAACAATCTTTCCCTGTTCCAAAACTATCTTCTTGTAGACGCTTCTTTTCCTGTCTATTCTCTTCATCTCTTCATACTTGGGCTCCTCTGGGTTCACGAGTCCCAGAGAGGCTAGGTCGATGCCAACGATCTTTAACGTGTTGGATGGGATCGTACCTTCATAGACATGCTTTTCGGTTTCAAGCATGTTCACGGCTGCCATCTTTGCCTGGTCCACCGCCGCTGGAATTATGCCGTAGACTCTTTCCTCAAATTCAGCTGCGTCTCCAGCCGCATACACGTCGTTGGCGCTTGTTTGCAGATATTGATCAACGACAACCCCTCTGTTCACTTTGATTCCCGCCTCTCTAGCTAAGTCTGTGTTAGATCTCACTCCCGCTGAAATCAAGACGAGGTTACCTGACAGCTCTGTCCCGTCACTGAGTGTAATGCCAGAAACCGTTTTTCCACCTGAAATTTCTTCTGTTTTGACGCCTAACACGATTTTCACGCCGAGACTCTCAATTATGCCCTTCAGGATCGATGCTCCATCCTGATCGAGTTGTCGGGGCAAGAGTCTTGGAAAGATCTCCATAACGTTGACTTGCTGCCCAAGTTTTCTAAGAGATGCGGCAAATTCTAGACCTAGAAGTCCGCCTCCAATGATGATGACTTTCTTTGTTTTCTTTGCGTATTCTTTTATGGTTAAGGCGTCTTTGATGGAGCGAAGGGTGAAGATGCCTTTTTTCTCCACGCCCTTTATCGGTGGCACGAAAGGGTGCGCTCCGTTTGCCAAGAGGAGTCTGTCGTAGTTCACCCTTGAGCGATCTTCTAGCAGAAGCTCCTTCTTCGCGGTGTCGATGCTCAAAACTTTCTTGTTCAGGTGAAGCTTTATGTCTCTCTCTTCGTACCACTGCTCAGGAAATATGTAGATTTCTCGAGGCTCTGCTTCTCCAGACAGCACTTCGTATAGCCTTGGACGAGGATAGTACAGGTGGTTTTCGTCAGTGTAAACGGAGATCCTGGCTTTGGCGTCGCGGTTTCTAAGAGTAGTGGCTGCTGTAACGCCTGCCACTCCGTTTCCAACTATAACAACATGCATTTATATCCGCTTCCAGAGAGTGTGATAACTCGTCAAAACCGTATTTATCTGTATACCTTGATTGAAAAAATCTTCTATCCTATTTCAGTCCAAAGAAATCTAACTGCGCTATAGAATTTTCTTTCACAAAGTATTTTTATGACTTATTTCAAACATGTTGGAAATCCCCCACAAAGACGAAGCAGAGAGAGGAAGGAGTTGGGGAAGAGTCTCTTCTTTTGACCTTCCCCTCAATGAAATATACTTCCCATCAACTTAATATCAAGCTCAGGAGCGTTTTAACTGGCCTCTTTTTGTGTTCCAAACGCTGCCTTTATTCAATTAAGGTTCCAACTTTCTCGCCCTTCACAGCCAAAAAGACGTTGTTAGGGCTAAACCCGTTAAGCACGATTGTTCGCGTTTTTCTCTTTTTCAAAATACGTAAAGCTTCAGGATCTAAAATCTGGTGAATTCCAGCTTCATGCTTTTCCTTTTCAAAAAACCGTGCTAGATCATTGAAACTTAACACGTCAAGCTTTCTAGCGTCGCGACATTTCTTTGGATCTCTGGTGTATATGCCCTCTTGATCTGTAGCCTTAACAAGCAAGTCAGCACCAATCTGTTCAGCCAACATTGCAGCTACCGCATCTGTTGTCATGCCAGGTTTTAAGCCGCCCATAACTACAGCCTTGCCGTCTTTCACGAAGTCTGCAGCCTCTTCAATGGATAAGGGAACTCTTTTTGCACCTGCTTCACCAAGTTTCATGAGGAGAAGCTGCGCAACTAAACGAGAGACAGAAATGGCAACTTCATCTTGTTCTGGTTCTTTTAACCCCATCTCTTTGGCAACTCTGATCATTTCTCTCGCTAAGGAGCCGCCGCCAACAACCGCCGCTACTTTGTGTCCTTCCCGCCTCAGCTTCATCAGCAATTCGGCGTAATCACTCAGCAGAGTTGGATTAAATGGAGAAGCCACAACTGAGCCGCCTATTCGAAGCACAAGCCTCATCTTGAGACCACACACTGCATACTGTAACAGCGCGCAAATAAGATTAATTCTCCTCAAAAAAGCGGAAAGCACATTAACAATCTTGTTGAAATGTTCTCTTGGACGGAAAAGCTCCATGGCACCAATCGAACTCGTCTTCTTAGGAACCGGCGGAGGAAGATTCGCCACCATAACCCAGAAACGCCGAACAGGCGGAATACGCTTCATATCTAAGAACTTTAACTTTCACCTCGATCCAGGACCAGGCGCTCTTGTCTACTCCTTGGAAGCTGGACTAAACCCGCAGAAACTAAACGGCGTTCTCGTTTCCCATTGCCATCCAGACCACTGCAACGACGCTGGAGTTCTGGTAGAAGCCATGACCAGAGGCATGACCAAAAAGAGAGGCGTCTTAGCTGCTGCCCACAGCGTACTAAAAGGCAACAAAGACTGTGAATCATGTCTCTCGAAATACCATCAAAGCATGCCTCAGCTTGTTGTGGACGCAAAGCCCGATGTCTCCTTCAGCATCGCTGACTTGAAGATAACAGCCACCGAAGCTAAACATTCAGACCCAGACGCCGTCGGATTTCGTTTCGAAACATCGGACGTGGGCGACATCGCTTACACTTCAGACACCGAATACTTCGAGGGATTGGGAAAAATTTACAAAAACGTTAGGCTCCTTCTGCTCTGCGCCATGCGACCTGCAGGAAGTCCTTGGAAGGGACACATGACCAGTGAGGATGCCGTTAAAATTGTGGAGGAAGCAGAGCCTGAGATGGCTGTGCTCACGCATCTTGGCATGAAGATGATATTCAAGGGACCAGCCAGTGAGGCGGCGTTGATTCAGCAGAAGACGGGTGTGCCAACAATTGCGGCAACAGATGGTATGCACCTACAGGTAAGCGAAAAGATTGAAGCTCAAACATCCAAACGAAGGGCGCAGGGGCTTGACGCCTTTCTGGAATAACCTAAACATTAATTATTCTGTCTCTCTAATTCCTACGTTTAATCACGTTTAGCGGGGACAAAATTTCAATGAAAATTCTGCCTAAGCAATTTGACATTCTCAGAATCGAAGAAAAATGGCAGAAGAAATGGGAAGAGATGGGCATTTACCATTTTGATTGGAAGGATAGAAAGCATCCTACATACGCGGTGGATACGCCGCCGCCTTATCCGTCAGGCGACTTTCACATGGGAAACGTGCTCAACTGGACCTACTTCGACATAGTTGCCCGTTACAAGCGCATGCGGGGCTACAACGTTTACTTTCCTCAAGGATGGGATTGTCACGGATTGCCAACTGAAGTAGAAACCGAGGAACATTATGGAATTAAAAAGACAGATTTGCCGCCGGACAAGTTTCGAAAAC
This sequence comes from uncultured Candidatus Bathyarchaeia archaeon, assembly GCA_964347555.1. Taxonomy (GTDB): domain Archaea; phylum Thermoproteota; class Bathyarchaeia; order Bathyarchaeales; family Bathyarchaeaceae. Next base: position 10,841 of record CAYFZT010000024.1, read on the forward strand.
TCTGCGAGCAATTCGTTGAGAAATACATAGGCGTGATGAAGAAAGCCATCAAAAGGCTCGGGTGTTCCACAGATTGGACAACTGAATACAAGACAATGAACCCAGACTATTGGAGAAGAACCCAATTTTCATTCATTCTCCTCTACAAGAAAGGATTCATCTACCGTGGAACCCATCCAGTCAACTGGTGTCCCAGATGCGAAACTGCCATAGCAGACGCTGAAGTAGAATACGAGACCAGAAAAGGCACATTGCATTTTATAAGATTCCCATTGGAACGCAAAGGCTACTTAACCATAGCAACAACGCGCCCAGAGCTTTTACCATCATGCGTCACAGTGGCAGTTAACCCCCACGACGACCGCTACAAGCATCACATTGGAAAGGACATAACTGTGCCAATCGCCAAGCGCAAAGTGAAGATCATAGCTGAAGAGATGGTTGACCCAGAGTTCGGCACAGGAGTAGTCATGATATGCACGTACGGCGACAAAGCCGACGTGAAGAGCGTAGCCAAACACGGCTTACCTGTAATAATGTCAATCGACGAAAAAGGAAGAATGAACGTAAACACTGGGAAATATTCTGGAATGACTACTGCAGAAGCAAAGAAAGCCGTAGCAGAAGACCTAGAGAAAGAGGAGCTTTTGGAAAAGACTGAACCTTTACAGCAAGAAATCGGAGTTTGCAGCAGATGTAAAACTCCCATAGAGATCCTTGAACGCGAACAATGGTTCATGAAAACGCGCAAACTAACCGACGCCGTGGAGAAGAACGCTTGGGAAATCACTTGGTATCCAGACCACATGCGAACACGACTAATAGACTGGGCAAAATCTCTCGACTGGGACTGGGTAATCTCACGACAAAGAGTCTTCGCCACACCGATTCCCATATGGTACTGCAAAAAATGTAAAGCAACTGTACTCGCTGAGCCAAATTGGCTGCCCATCGACCCAAGAATTCAATCCCCAAAAATTGAGAAATGTCCAAAATGTGGATCAAAAGAGTTTGTTCCCGAAAGAGACGTTTTCGACACATGGTTTGATTCTTCTATAACCTGCGCCGTGCATGCAGGATGGCCTGATAGAAAAGATTGGCGGCGGCTTTTCCCAGCAGACGTTCATCCTTCAGGTATTGACATCATACGCACATGGGCTTATTACCTCATGGTCCGCCACTTAGCCCTATTTGACGAGAAGCCCTACAAAAGCTGCCTCATCAACGGCATGGTTCTGGGAAGCGACGGAAGAAAAATGAGCAAATCCCTTGGCAACTACATCGCAACTCCAGAGGTCTTCAGCAAGTACGGTGCAGATGCCGCTCGCCAGTGGTCTGCAAGCGGCGGAGCTACAGGCTCAGACATTCCTTTCAGATGGGCTGACGTTGAATATGGATGGAGGTTTCTCATAAAGCTCTGGAACGCTTCTAGATTCGCCAGCCAACACTTACAAGACTACAGGCCAACTGACAAGGTGAAACTGGAACTCTTAGACAAGTGGTTGCTAACCAGATTGGCAAAGGTCATTAAAACGGTTACATCGGAATTAGAGGAATGTCAGTTCAACCTCGCAGTTGAGGAGATTCGCAACTTCACTTGGCATATCTTCTGCGACTCTTACATTGAAGCCGTTAAGCATAGACTCTACAAGCCAGAAGACTACGGTGAAGCAAAGAGGAAGGCGGCGCAGCACACGCTTTACGTGGCTATCTATAAGATCTTACAGTTGCTAGCGCCGATTATGCCGCATACATCCGAAGAGATCTATCAAACTCTCTATGTTGAGGACATGAAACATAGGAGCATTCACGTTTCCCCATGGCCAGTTCCTGAAAAGAAGATGCTGGATGAAGAAGCCGAAAAATACGGCGATTTGGCAATAGCAATCATAGAGGAGATTCGCAGAGACAAAGCAGAACAGAGGAAACCATTGAATTCAATCATCAAAGGTATTACCATCTTTGCCGGAACCACCAAAGATGCTCACATTTTGAATATGGCTCAAGAAGATATCACGGGAACATGCAAAATAGAAAAGCTGAAAGTCCTGGCGAAGAAAGGAGAAGGCAGAGAGGTACGAAACTACCCGAATGTGCATTTTGTTGCGGAATACTAGACTAAGAAATGTTAAGCAAATTTAAGAGGGCTAAACCAGCTGTTTTTTTATCATTCATAATCTAGCAGACAGAGGCTTTTCGATTGCATTTACACTTCTTCTCTTCAACAGAAGATTCCAATTTCATGAGCATGTCTTCAACTTCTCTCAGGATTTCCTGGTTTCCTCTCTGCTTCGCATCTCTTAAAACTGACAAAGCCTCATCTTTCACCGCTAGTACATCTTCTTTACCCCGAATGAAGTCCTTGTAACTTTTCCGTAGCTTCTGAACCTTATCTTCCATAAACCATCAACCCTCTCAGGAGTCAAAAGAATCTCACGGAGAAATAAATCTTCTCGTAACCTATCCGTTCCTTTTCTATTCTGAACTCAGAGACATTCCAGAGATCGGAATTAGCTCCATTAAGAGTCTTATACATTTTCTTCTTGAGAGAAAAAAAGGAGAGGTCCATACCAGAAGATAGGGAGATTGAAATGATTTCTATGACTCTTATCGTGTTATATCTCCTCTTCAATCTTACGGACTCCATCTCAACAGGGTATGGTTTAAGAAATGGAAACTTCAAAGAATTCAATCCTGTCATGAGAAGATTCTCTCTACTAGAAATGGCTTTAATTAAGGCATTTGTTTGTTTGGTTGCCTTTGCAATATTACAGATCTCTTGGGATCCTTTGGGTACTGCGTTCTTAGAGCTCTCCCTGATTATTTCAACTGTTTATTTCGCTAGTGTTTCCTTCAATAATTTAGTCGCAATTGTTTCTGAACGTTAGTTTCAAAGTTTGAAACGAAGAATCGCGGCTATGCCTCCGAAAGATTTCTTCAACATTTGTCCCTCTTCTGTTTGGATGGATATGATCTCAACATCTGCTCCAGCCTGGTCTGCTAATTCGGCTAAGTCGTCAATGATTTCCTTTTTTTCTTCCAAGGCTAATGTTGGCGTTTTACATTTTGGGCAAGGTTGTCCAGTGAGACTTTGCTCAAAACCAACGACAGCTTGACTTTGCAAAGTTTCCTTTTTTTGATAGTCGCAGTTTGTGCATTTGACGGTTACGGTGACACGGTCGAGATCCTCTGACAACAGTAAGGTCTTTACAGCGCCCATTTTTAGGCTTCTTTTTACTTCTCCTTCGCCGTAGGTAGCTAAACCTGTATCATGTCCAATCTCGTAGAGAAACCCTTGTACGATGCGCTTCTCTTCCACGTAACGAACTTTTTCCAATATCTCTGGTGCTTTGTCAACTATCTCTTGAACTCCTTGCTCGCCTACGTAGGCTGTATCGATGGTATCTATGATCTTTTCTTTCAGTTGATAATTGAGAAAGTTTCCCTTTTCAAAGTCGAATTTGGTGTGCCCCGGCCCACCAATTATTATTCCCTTCAAGTTAGGTAGAGACAACAAAGCCTTGTTGGCATGTTCTCCTACTCTTTTAAAATAGCTTAGAAGCTGGGCTTCTCTCAACCTCTCAAATCTTCGCGCTGACTGTCCTCCAGCTCTGTGCTT
>CAYFZT010000024.1:14469-15004 GCA_964347555.1 uncultured Candidatus Bathyarchaeia archaeon
CGGTTGCATCGATAACCAGAATGCCGTAGGTTTCCTTTTCCTTAAGCAGATCACTCAGATGCTCTGTGTGGAACCTGTTGTCACATCGATACAGCCATATGTGGATGGGTTCAGGCGGTTCGATAACATAGGTTTCGTTGCGTTCACTTCCTATACCGTTCTGTGGGATTGCTCCAGAAAAGATGACTAAGCCTTTTTTAGGTATTTCGCGGAAAAGTTTCAGTCGTTGCATCGTTTTTGTTATGGCGTCTTGTACGTTCTTGCGTGTCGTGTCTGATTTGATGTTGGCAGCTGTCCCGTACTCCTGTTTAAGGGTGGCTATGACATCGCTTACTTGACGCCCAGGGGGAACGTAAAGGGAAACCAGTTCGGTGCCTCTACCCTCTTTACGAGCGAGCGTGTCCAATGCCCTTTTTAAACGAAATTTTTCCAGTGAAGTCCTTTTGGTTTTGCTCAAGTTGGTGTTCCACACTTACCGTAAGCCTACATGTAAGGCAATAAATAAGAGTTACCTACCAAAATTTTGTAAAGAAAT
>CAYFZT010000025.1:0-14301 GCA_964347555.1 uncultured Candidatus Bathyarchaeia archaeon
GAGTGCTCTTCAAAGAAACCACGGATGAGTTCACGGTCAGAATAGCGAGGAAGACCGAGGAGATCAAAGAGCTGCTTGAAGTGGGCTTTGAATACATATGCGAGAAAGATGGTTTGCTGTTTCTCAGGAAACGCAAATAACTACGCGTAAACGGGAAAAACTACTTGTAAACAAGTATTTAAGCGAAGACAATATACTCTACTGAAATGTAACTCAGGTTGAAACTAGTTTATGGTTACTTAGAGGCTTCGAGATGGGAAGAAGACGAAGAAAGGTTGTGCGCATTCCTAAAAAACGGTTACCCAAGGTTTTTCTATGTCCCAGATGCGGAAAAGAAGCCATTAGAGTGGAGCTGTCAAAGGGTAAAGAACACGCGGTTGTACGTTGTGGGAGTTGTGGTTTAACGGAAGAAATGACGTATAAGCCCGCGTATAAGGAAATCGATGTGTACTGTGTCTTCACAGACAAATATTATTCTGGCATAAGAATGCGCGAATGAAGGCGTGCCCCATGAAAGGAAAAGTGGAAAAATACTTGCTAAATAAGATTCTAAAGGATGGAGCCATTCACTTTGTTCTTCTTGACCCTGAAGAGTTTTCGCCTGAAGCAGCAGCAAAGACTGCACGAGAGGTCGCATCCTGCGGAACAGTTGCAGTGATGGTTGGCGGATCTACAGTTATTTCTACATCGCATTTAGATGCTGTTGTAAAGGCTATCAAAAGAACTGTGAAGATTCCGATTATACTCTTTCCCAACAATGTCACTGGGATTAGCAGATACGCGGATGCCATATGGTTCATGTCTCTCCTCAATTCCTCTGACCCCTACTTCATCACAGGCGCTCAGATTTTAGGTGCGCCAGTCATCAGAAAATTTGGTTTAGAAGCAATTCCTCTAGGCTATATTATTGTAGGAGAAGGAGGAGCAGTAAGCGTTGTTGGACGTGCTTTTCCAGTTCCTTATGACAAACCAGAACTAGCTGTTGCCCATGCGTTGGCTGCACAATATTTTGGTATGCACTTTGTTTACCTTGAAGGCGGATCGGGTGTAAAACAACCAGTGCCCGAGGATATGATTCGCATGGTGAAAAGCACCATCGACATCCCGCTTATTGTTGGTGGAGGTATAAGAACCGAAGAACAAGCAAGGAAAGCTGTAGGCGCTGGAGCAAACGCAATTGTGACGGGCACGATTACGGAGGAAGAGGGAAACTTAAAGGAAAAGATCAGCGCTCTTGTGGCATCTGTAAAGTCCAAAGATACAAAATAGAAATCTTCTAAGAAAAGGGGAATCGTTTGACAACGAAGATGAGCAAAGAATACGAAGAGTACATTTCTCTTTTAGAAAGGCAACTGGAAGAAGTGTATCTGATCGCAAGGAAGGCTAGAGAAAAAGGCTTAGACCCAAAGTTGACTCCTGAACCTGAGATAGCAGAGGACATGGCAAGCCTTGTCGAAGGCTTGGTTGGACCGAAAGGTGTAGCAGAGAGCATACGAGAATTAAGTAAACGGTTGCCTAGAGAAGAAATTGCCTTCAAGATTGCTGAGGAGATAGTTTACGGTAAGTTTGGGCACATGGATTCAACAGAAGCCGCTGAACAAGCGATTAGGACTGCTCTTGCAATCTTTACCGAAGGCATCACTGCAGCGCCCTTGCAGGGTGTAGCTCGAGTAGCTATAAAAAGCAATTTGGACAGAACGAAATATCTTGCAGTCTATTTTGCTGGACCAATACGCTCTGCTGGCGGAACTGATCAAGCCTTAACGCTGGTTGTCGGAGATTTCGTGAGACGACTGTTAGGGTTGGATCGTTACAAGCCTACGCCCGAGGAGATTAGAAGGCTTATTGAAGAGTTGCGACTTTACGAAAGATCCGTGGGGCGTTTTCAATACAAGGTTTCGGATGATGAATTAAGAAATGCTCTTCTTTCGCTTCCTGTCGAAGTAACTGGAACCGAGTCGGATCCTGTTGAAGTTTCATCTTTTCGTAATCTGCCTCGTGTTGAAACTAATCGTGTGCGTGGTGGAGCCCTCAGAGTTGTGAACGATGGAGTTGTTGGGCGCTCTTTGAAGGTTTGGACAATCGTTGAGAAGATGGGAATTGAAGGCTGGGACTGGTTGAAAAGAATGCGGGAGATTGAAGAGAAGAAAACTGTTGGCTTCATGGAAGAGGTCATTGCAGGGCGTCCCGTATTCTCTTTTCCTTCTAGACCTGGAGGGTTCAGGCTTCGCTATGGAAGAGCGAGAAACACAGGGTTAGCAGCGATCGGTGTTCACCCAGCAACCATGATGGTCCTTCAAAACTTTCTAGCCGCTGGCACTCAAGTACGCATTGAAGGTCCAGGTAAAGCTGGGGTCGTTCTTCCAGTCGACGTTATTGAGCCTCCAGTTGTTCGACTAAGAGACGGTTCGGTTCTGCAGGTTACTGCCCAAAATTTTAGGCAGGTTAAGAATCTAATTGATAAAATACTTTTTCTCGGCGACATTCTGGTCGGGTATGGTGACTTTCTCTACACCAACAAGCCGCTTCTGTGTTCGGGTTATACCGAGGAATGGTGGAGCCATGAACTTCAAGCAGCCATAGCAGTTTTGTTCAATGGAAATTTAACTCAGGCTTCCGCAGAAACCAAAATTCATCACTCTCGTTTGCAGATGTTTTTAGAAAATCCTTTCGTAAACAAGCCAACAGCCAGCGAAGCCATAAAGTTGGCTTTCACCTTAAATATCCCGCTTCATCCCGCCTTTACATACTTCTGGCATAGAATCTCGGCTGAGGATTTTCGAAAGCTGAGGGCATGGCTTTTTGACTGCGAGATTTTAAAGGCAGATGAGGTGATTTCCGAGATAACTGGAGCGTCAGATGCTCTTGTAAAAGATTTGTTGGAAAAACTGTGCATGCCACATGGAGTTGTCAAGGACAAGATCTTGATTGAAGAAGAAGCTGCTTTGATCTTTGCTTTTTGTTTGGGGTTACATGTTCCTGAAGCACGCGTGTCTCATGTTAAATCTGTTTTGGAGGTCATTCAGGATTTAACGGGGATTGTTGTTCGGGCGAAGGCTCCCACTGTTGTTGGTGCGAGAATGGGGCGTCCTGAGAAAGCCAAGAGACGCGAGATGCGCCCTCTTGTTCACGTGCTTTTTCCTGTGGGCTTGGCTGGCGGTTCACAACGAAACTTGGCAGAAGCATCTAGCAAAGCGGTTGTTGAAGTTGAACTTGTTAGAAGACGCTGTCCCAACTGTCGTGATGTAACCTTTAAGATGAAATGTTCAAGATGCGCTGTAGAGACTCAGGTTGAGCGTGTTTGCTCTGGATGTAAACGCCACGGCACAGAGTCTGTGTGCCCAGTTTGCAAGAGTAGAACTAGAACTTCTGAGAAACAAGCAGTGAACTTCAAAGAGCTAATTGAAGAAGCATGTCGAAGGTTAAATCTTCCATTTCCATCCGTTGTGAAGGGAGTCAAAGGACTGATAAATGAGTCGAAGACTCCGGAGATCGTTGAAAAGGGGATTTTGAGAGCCAAGCATGATTTGTCTGTTTTCAAAGATGGCACTACGCGATTTGACGCAACTAACGCTCCATTGACGCATTTTAAGCCTATGGAAATTGGCGTATCTGCGGAACGACTTAGGCAATTAGGTTACCAATATGATGTCAAGGCGAACTCTTTAACACAGCCTGATCAGATTTGCGAGTTGAGGATCCAAGATGTTGTTATTCCCATAGAATGTGCGGAATACTTTGTTCGAGTAGCCAGCTTTCTTGATGAACTCTTGGAAAAAGTCTATGGACTTTCACCTTATTACAAGGTCAAACGGATTAACGACCTCGTCGGGCATGCAGTTATAGGACTAGCCCCTCACACATCTGTAGGCATTCTTGGAAGAATCATCGGCTTCACCAGTTTACACGTTTGTTATGCGCACCCCATCTGGCACTCAGCAAAACGCAGAGACTGCGATGGCGACGAAGACGCTTTAATGCTTGCACTAGATACTGTCCTGAATTTTTCCAAAGACTACCTGCCCGCCCAGATAGGTGGGATCATGGATGCACCGCTGTTCATAATTCCAGTAGTTAACCCATCTGAGGTTCAACGGCAAGCACACGAAGTGGATGTTGCAGAAGCCTACCCTCTGGCTTTTTATGAAAAGACTTTGCAGGTTGTGCCGCCGCAAGAAGTTAGGACCCTTGTAGACATTGTTGAGCACAGACTAGACAGTGAAACGCAGTATCAAGGGTTTCGCTACACGGTTCCAGTTTCTAACATTAACATGGGTAATCGCGAGAGCGCCTATAAAAAACTGGGTCGGATGACTGAAAAGTTGAGCAGTCAGCTTCAACTCGCAGAAAAGATTGAGGCTGTTGATGCGAGAAGAGTTGCTCTAATAGTGTTGACAACGCATTTTATGCGCGACATATCTGGAAATTTGCGGGCTTTTTCAACTCAAGGCTTTCGCTGCAAGACTTGCAATAAAAAGTTTAGAAGACTACCACTGAAAGGCGTGTGTCTAGAGTGCGGTGGACCACTAACCTTAACAGTTTACCGCGGCGGGATACAGAAATATTTGGAGGCTGCAAACCAGCTGATACGAAAGTATAAACTGCCAGGCTACTATGCCCAACGCTTGACGCTCGTGGAAGAAGAAATTAACTCTCTCTTTGAAGGCAAAAAACCTAAACAGATAAGCCTTAAAGACTTTATTGCCTAAAAAACAAGAACAAAGTTTGGGGAGTCCCAGTGAAAGAGAAATACCACCCGAAAGCCTTCTTGGCAGACACGAGAAATGTCCGACTAGGATTGGCTGCTCGCTCCAAAATCGCCCGGTTCCTAGAAAAACAATCATCAAACGCCAAAACCATTGCAAAAGGAACCAAAATGAGTTATGCAGCAGCGCTTCATCACCTGCACCTTTTTGAAGCCGAGAAGGTTGTTGTTCGCAAAGGAAAAAGACCTTTCCAATGGGAATTAACCGGCGCCGGGCAACAAACTCTTATCTGAACATTCTTCTGCAAAACATCTTATGTACACCTAAAAAGAATTAAGAGATTAAATTCCAGATGTAAATACAGTTGGATGGCTAACATGGAACATCAAAGCCACAAGAAGCATGGTCAGCAAGGCCACGCTCATCATATAGAAGAGTTTAAACGAAAATTCTGGGTTTCTCTTGTTCTAACAATTCCCATTTTGCTCCTTTCCGAAATGATTCAGACATGGTTCAATTTTACTGTCGAGATACCGTTTCAGAAAGAAATCCTCTTCTTTCTGTCATTAACTGTCTACCTTTACGGAGGAGGTCCATTCCTGAAGGGATTGCTTCGGGAAATAAAAACTGGACAGCCCGGGATGATGACTCTTATTGGTACGGCTATATCAGTTGCCTTCTTCTATTCTGCTGGAACAGTGTTCTTCATAGTTGGAAAGGACTTTTTCTGGGAACTTGTCACCCTTATTGATGTAATGCTCTTTGGACATTGGATAGAGGCTCGAAGCGTTCTTGGGGCTTCTAGGGCATTGGAGGAGCTTGTCAAGATAATGCCCACGACAGCTCACCTTGTTAAAAACGGTGAGTTAGAAGATGTTTCAGTTTCGCAGTTAAAGGCTGGTAACATTGTTTTGGTGAGACCTGGTGAAAAGATACCTTCAGATGGGGTTGTGATAGAAGGAGAATCCTTCGTTAATGAAGCCCTTCTAACTGGAGAATCAAGACCAGTTCACAAAGAGACAGAAAATGAAGTCATAGGTGGTGCGATAAACGGAGAAGGCGTCTTAAAGATCGAAATAGAAAGGACAGGAGAAGAAACCTATCTCGCGCAGGTAATAAAATTAGTGAGACAGGCTCAGGAAAGCAGGTCAAGAACGCAAGATTTGGCAAACAGGGCTTCTGCACTTCTCTTTTACGTTGCTCTTGCAGTGGGTATAGTAACCTATTTTGCATGGTTCTTATTTGGAAACCCAAGATTTGCCCTTGAACGATCCGTTACGGTTCTCGTCATAGCTTGTCCACACGCCCTAGGTCTCGCAATACCCCTTGTCGTCGCCCTTTCTACTTCCATAACCGCGAAGAGCGGAATTCTAATCAGGGACAGAAGAGCATTCGAGTTGGTTAAAGATGTTGATGCTGTTGTGTTTGACAAGACAGGAACATTGACTTTAGGCAAGTTTGGTGTAAGCGACGTAGTCTCTTTTGTTCCCGAAGAAAGACTTCTAGAATTTGCAGGTAGCGTTGAACTGAACTCTGAGCATATAATTGCCAAAGCCATCGTAGAATATGCAAAGGAAAGAGGTGTAGAACTTCCAAGAGCTAAGGATTTTAAAGCAATACCTGGCAAAGGTGCCCACGGAAAGGTGAAAAACAAGACGGTCTATGTGGGAAGTCCTAACCTTCTTGAAGAGATGAATATAGAGATAGAAGATCAGAAAATCAAAGAACTCCAGAAACAAGGTAAAACCGTTGTTTTCACCGTGGTTGACGGAAAACTTGCCGGTGCTTTCGCTCTTTCCGATCAGATAAGGAAGGAATCCTACGAAGCCGTCAAGAAGATAAAGGAAAGCGGGATCAAAGTATACATGCTCACTGGAGACGCTGAAGAAGTCGCTAGATGGGTTTCTAAAGAACTTGAAATAGACGACTATTTTGCACAGGTACTACCTGATCAGAAAGCAGAAAAAGTCAAGTTGCTGAAGGAGAAAGGCCACAAGGTTGCCATGGTCGGTGACGGAATAAACGATGCTCCTGCCCTTGTTACGGCAGATGTTGGAATCGCTATAGGCGCGGGAACCGATGTTGCCATCGAAAGTGCAGACATTATTCTTGTGAAAAACGACCCCAGAGATGTGTCGAAAGTCGCAGTTCTTTCACGGAAGACATATTCCAAGATGGTTCAGAACCTTTGGTGGGCTGCAGGCTACAATATTTTTGCCATACCTTTGGCAGCCGGCATTCTGTATAATCTTGGCATACTTGTAAGTCCTGCCATCGGGGCTCTGATAATGTCCTTGAGCACGGTTATAGTTGCCATTAACAGTCAAACTTTGAGAAAATACGAACCTAAGGTAGCGGAATTTGTGGAGAAAAGACATGTAACCATTGATCCTGTGTGTGGAATGAAGGTGAAACCTGAAACAGCTTACAGCAAGTTTGAACATGAAGGATATGTGGTCTACTTCTGTTCTGCAAAGTGCGAAGAGAAATTCAAGAAGAATCCAAGGAAATATCTAGCACGATTAAAAAGGAAAGAAGAACCCAAGAAGCATGAACACCTTCACTAAGAAAAACCCATGACTGTATAGTTGAGAGCAGATTAAAACCGAATCTTCACTCTTAGAGGTTAATGTTGAAGTTTTATTTTATATCTGCAAGGCATCTGTCGACATTTTGGACATTTTTGACTGTACTTCGCCGTAGCTGCCTCTTCCAGGTTTATGTTAACCACGTTTGCTAATGATGCCAACCATGCGAGAACGTCAGCGAACTCGTTTTCTAAAGCCTTCTTGTGCGCGCGCGCCTTCTGCCTCTCGCTTTGAATCATGGTGAAAATAGATCTTGTGCATCATATCTTGAAATTCGTGGATATGCATAACTGTAAAACCTTCCTTCTTAACCCCTTGTGAATTTTAAGTTTTGAACTTAAGTAAGCTTATTTGCCCTTTTAGCAATTACGTGCTCAACCTTGGCGTCTTCTGTCTCCAAAATCGCTGATATAAAACGGCGATGACAGTATTTTGGGTTTGGCTCCAAACACATTATGCATGTTCTTTTCTGCTTTGCAATCTCGGAAAGCCTTTTTATTCCTTCCCTAAACAGCTTGGTTCTCATATACGCCTTGTAGCCGCCATGGCGATATCCACCTAACTCCTCACCCAACCAAACATATTCGATTCCATACTCCGGCAGCCATTGCTCCATTACTTCTTTCTTAAAATGCTCAACTTTCGACATCGGGAAGCGACGTACATCAGCTAAGACCTCGATTTTGTGCTCTTTCAGCATTTCTGTTAATGTTTTTTGAGATCTGTTGCTGTGTCCTATTGTCCAGATTATTGTTTTAGCGGATTTTGATGTATTTGTAGGCTTCTGTGGCGTTTTCAAAGCAGTAATGCACCTTCTGATAATCTTTGCGAAACTCTACAATGTCGTCTTTTACTTTTTCCGCGTCTTCTTTGTTGATGATTACTCTTTTGATGAACTCCGCGATTTCTGTCATCTCGTTTTCTTTCATTCCAAGCCTTGTAATCTCTGGCGTTCCTAGTCTTATTCCGCCAGGATGCATGAAGTGGCGTCCTTTCTTGATGTCCCATGGGAGAAGATTTCTGTTAATGATGATGTTGGCTTTTTCCAGCTGTTTTTCAATTGAGCCTCCGTCACCATGCTTAGTTATGTCTATGAGCAACACGTGGGATTCGGTGAAACCTTTATGCTCCGCCAAGACCTTAAAGCCCCGTTCATAGAGCGCCTGACCTAGAGCCTTCGAGTTCCTAATTATCTGCTGAGTATATTCCTTTCCAAATTCTAACATCTCTGCGCAAGCTATGGTTGCTCCTGCTAATGCATGAAGATGATGGTTGCTCACCATACCCGGGAAAGTTGCCCGCTTAATCTTTTCCGCATATTTTTCCCATGAAAGCACGCCGCCATGCTGTGGACCAAAGAGAGTCTTGTGAGTGCTTAAAGTGACGACATCGGCTCCTTCTCTCAAGGGATCTTGGAAACAGCCTCCAGCAATCAAGCCTGCCACATGCGCTGCGTCATAACCCACGGTTGCGCCAACCTTGTGAACCGCTTCTGCTAACTCCTTAACTGGATGGGGAAATGGAAAAACACTGGCGCCAAACATAACAAGCCTTGGCGGTTTTTTCTCTCTTGCCAGTTTTGTAATTTTCTGCTTTGCTTTATCTACGTCAATGTTTAGCTCCTTGTAATCTAGCGGAAGATATTCCACAGCCAATCCATGTACTGCACCTGCCGTTCCCCCTAACTTTTTCTTACCCATAGTGATATGTCCGCCGCAGGGAATAGACAAAGCCATCATTACATCACCGGGCTCAGTGAACGCGGTGTAAACCACCAAGTTCGCAACCACACCTGAAATCGGACGAACATCCACAAATTCAGCTCTGAACAAACTCTTTACAAGATCTATACAGAGGAGTTCAACCTGGTCGATGTAGAAGCATCCCGCGTAAACGCGTTCACCTGGCCAACCTTCCGCATAGCGGTTTCCAAAGTCTGCTGTTAGAGCCTCACGAACTGCAGGGCTCGGCACGTTTTCGCTTGCTATTAAAGGAATTGTTTCTTGAAACCATCTGTGGTGTTGCTGAAGCAGATCTAGAGTTTTAACATAATATTTGCGTGGAGAAGTCATGTAAACACCTTAATCAATATTCTTAGGACTTTGCAAGATAAAAGTTTGGAATGAGATAAAGTTTAATTAGTGATGACGTGACTTATCTTCGTGTAGCATTAAGGTGGACTCTTTGAGTCGGAAATCCAAAAAACGTGAAACAGCCCCGATGCCCTCAGCAAGTGCAGGTTTGCTTCGATTTTTTGAAGAAGAAACAAAGGGTATAAAGGTGAGACCTGAATTCGTCGTCGGTCTTTCAGTGGCTCTAATTATGGCAGTTATTCTCGCAAAAATATTTTTAGGATCCATCTGAGCATGCACTAATCTTCTAGAATATTCTTATATTCCTCTTCTCACCTCTTCTAAAGAGTCGAAAAGGTGCGGGACTAGAAACCTACCGAAATTTCCTCTCACTCTTTTCACCTTGAAGCCACCCGCACCTCAAAAATTACACAAAGTAGAACGACTAAACTATCTGCTTTTATGTAAGACCTCAATTCGCTGAACCGAGTTAAGATTTATGAAGATCTCACTACGGTTTTCCTTTGCAACAACCTGCGGTATAGGTTGTGCGATTGTTGCACGCAAAATTATTGCGTCTGCGTCGGAGAGCCATATCCCTGGGGGATCATGAGTGACAGCTATTAGCTTGCCTTCGAAGCCATAAGAAGGATCTAAAATTACAGATACTCTGCGTCCCACATTCTTCTCAAGCATGTGAAATACTGTCGGTGGGGGACTACTTTCCGACATAGAGACCAGCAGAATCTAACAATTCGACTTCAGGCTTAAAACTTTATCCCATAAATAAGGAGTAGTTCATCATGCCCAAATATGATAGTTGCTTTGGGTTCACCTTATTACAAGTTATTTAAAAGGCATTTTTTTGCGCTTTTTAATGAAACATCTGACTAGAAGTGCAAAGTTCTTCTAACATTGATGTAAATCCTGTTTCCAGAAGATCTTGCTCTTTCTGAATGTGCAAAATCTCCTTCACGTGCATATGTGACGGAAAATGTTTGCCTTGACTCTTTCCTTAAACGTCTTCCTCTGCATAAAGAAATGTGCGAACGTTGGGTAACCTTTTTAGTTTCCTTTAAGTTACGAGTAAAGCCCTAAGAGGCATTGGTTTGCATCCCACTGATGCTCTTGATGACTACATAAACAGGGCAGTGAAAAGATACTCCTCTCTCTTCACTTTTCCATCTCACAGAACACTGGTAAGTTGGCTCTTCGCAACATGCCTCTGTGTCGGCATTCTTTTTGTCTTGCCAATGCTTCCATCTTTAGATGGACTTTTGCTAGGCTTTGTTGTTGGAACTGTTTTCTTTCTTCTGGCGTTGCTGTCTAATTTTGCAGTGAAACTTAGTAGTGCTGGAAATGATCCTGTCCTCAATTTGAGACGTTTTTCCGCTCTTTCCCTTTATTCAAACCTTTTCTGGATTGTTTTCACTCTTCTGGGAGGCTTCAGTTACCTTTACTTCAACGATTCTGTTCTCTGGTTTAGGCTCTTCCTTTTAGGTTTGTGTGTCATCCTTATTCTCCGTCTGCTGGTCTTATCCACAGTTTCTTTTGCTGGCTGGGGAAGAATCATCCCTTATTCTGTTTTGCAACCTGGGCTATACGCCATACCCGGAGTCTTAATAAGTAGAATAAGCGGGCCCGTCTTTACTTCTGCAAATCTGCTCTTTTTCGCATTGTCATTAATTGTGAGCCTTTTCGCGGTTTTCTCTTTCATGTTTTTTCTTAACCGTATGGGCACTAAACTTCTTGGTGTGAAGTCTCTTTCCGTTCTTAAAGTGTTTCTGGCAAATTGGACAGAAGATTTGAATGAACCTTTAGAAGATTTGCTGGAAAAGCTCAGCGTTGAAAGAAACATTAAGCTTTCCATAATCATGTTTCAAACCAAAGGCAAAAAGAAAGCCGCTATGGTTGTTCCAGCTTTCCATCCAGGTCCTTTTAAGAATGTTGGCAGCAGCACTTTGCCTTATCTTATTCAGAAAGAACTGGAAAACAGATTGAAATGCGTAGTTTCCGTACCACATGGACTATCGGGACATGATCTCGACCTCGCTTCGCAAGCTCAAAACCAAAAGATTATCAGAAACATTTCCAAAATGATTGAAGTTCCAAATTTTAACTCCTTAAGTGCTCCTCTTGTGCGAGTTCAAAGGAATGGTGCCCATGCGAGTTGTCAGATTTTCGGTGAATGCGCCCTCATCAGCTTAACCTTGGCTCCTCAGACAATGGAAGATCTTCCTCCAGATCTGGAGTCTTTCATCGGTGAAGAGGCTCGAAAACGAGGTCTATCCATGGCAATAACCATTGACGCCCACAATAGCATCGAAGGATCTTTCCATGTTGAAAGAGCCATCTCACCCCTTAAAGAGGCTGCAGTTGCAAGTCTGGAAGCTTCCTTGAAAAGTCAAAAAAGTTCCTTCCAGCTTGGAACAGCTAAAGTTGTTCCCACCGATTTCAGTTTGGAAGAGGGTATGGGTCCCGGTGGAATTTGTGCTACTGTGGTGAAAGTTAGGAATCAATTGATAGTCTATGTTACTATTGATGGAAATAACATGGTCTCTGGTCTCCGCGAACGAATTCTTCAGAGGCTGAATGAACTCGGCTTTTCTGATGGTGAGATCTTTACCACAGACACTCATGCAGTGAACGGTGTTGTGTTGACTCCCAGAGGGTATCATCCGCTTGGAGAGGCATTAGATCAGGAAAAACTCATTAAATACATTGAGCAGGCTGCAACGAGTGCACGGAGTGACTTAGAACCTGCTGAAGCCGGCTGCTTTACGAGGATAACGCCCAAAGTCAGGGTCATCGGTGAAAAACACATAGGCATGCTCTGCACGTTAGCTGAAAAGGCTTACTTACGTGCAAAAAGGTTAGCAGCAGTTATATTTCCTTCTGTTGGCTTAATTTGGACTGCTTTGCTCATCTTATTTCGCATTTTCTAAGCAGTCTTTGCCAACGTTTATCCACTACTTCTTGAATCCTACCGATCAGATGTGTATATTCAGGTGTAAATAGATGTCTGAAACGTCCTTGGGTTTTCAGATATTCTATCACTGGCTTCTTGCGTTCTGGTTTTAGAGCTAGACCCTTACTTGGAGCTGATAGGTTGTACTCTCCGTTTGGAGCTTCCCACAGCGGAAATACACATGTTTCCACTGCTAGGCGTGAGATTTCGATGCTTTTACTTTGGTCTGAACGCCACCCTCTTGGGCAAGGAGCTATCACATGCAAGAAGGCTGGGCCCTCAACCTCTAAGCCTTTTCTAACTTTTTTCATTAGATCTATCCAATAGGCTGGCGAGGCAGTTGCCACATATGGCATTTCATGTGCAACCATTATGTCTGCAATAGGCTTCTTGAGCTGGGGTTTTCCAGGAATTTTCTTGCCAGCTGGAGAGGTTGTAGTCCATGCTCCGAGGGGTGTTCCCCCGCTTCTTTGTATACCAGTGTTCATGTAGGCTTCGTTATCGTATAGAACGTAGAGGAAGTCATGTCCCCTTTCAACAGCTCCAGACAAAGCCTGTATGCCTATGTCGAAGGTTCCTCCGTCTCCTCCAAAGGCAATAACGTCCACATGTTCTTGCTTAAGTCTTCCCTTTCTTTTAAGTATCTTCAAGGCTGACTCAATTCCAGAAGCGTTTGCAGCCACGTTTTCGAAGGCTGTGTGAATCCACGGTAATTTCCATGCTGTAAAGGGATAGATAGTTGAGGTTACTTCCATGCATCCAGTTGAGTGCGTTGCTATTGTTGGGCCTCTGACAGCCTTTAGTATGAGTCTCTGAACGGTTGCTGGGGCACATCCTGCGCATGCTCTGTGTCCAGGCATGAAAAGTTCTGGTATTTCCGCAATCTCTTTTGCGGTGAATTTCCATTCTGATGCCATTTTATTTGCCTCCTTCACTCTCTTAACCCTATGAACTGAACTGTATTTTCGATGCGGCCTGTTTCCAGAATCGTTGCTAGGTCTTGGTATATCTCTTTGACAAGACGCTGTGACATGTCTCTTCCGCCCAAGCCGTAGATGTAGTTTACCACTGGTAAATGTCTGTTAGAATCGTAAAGAACGTGCCTGATCTCATGGAAAACTGGGCCGCCGTAGCCTCCGAAGCTGCAGCTTCTGTCCATTACAGCCACAGCTTTTGCGTTTTGCAAGGCTTTAAGTATGTCTTGGACTGGTAAGGGTCTGAAGACTCGTATCCTTAACAGTCCTGCTTTCACTCCTTTTGCGCGTAGTTGGTCTACCACTGTCTTTACAGTTCCTGCTGTTGAGCCTAGGCATACGGTTGCCAATTCTGCGTCTTCCATTCTATAGGGTTCCACCAGACCATTTCCGTATCTGCGCCCACTCACGTCTGCGTATTCTTCATGAACCTTCCTTATTATCCTTGGTGCTTTCTCCATGGTTTCTTCTTGCTGTCTCTTATGCTCAAAGTAATAATCATAGAGGTCCAGCGGACCTATTGTTATTGGGTTTTCTGGGTCAAGCTTAAATGGCACCATCTTTCCTTCATGGTTTTTCACGAGTGGAAACTGCCTTTGACCAACGAAATTTCGAACAGTCTCATCTGGCAGAACGCTTACATTTTCTAGGGTATGGCTTAGGAAGAATCCGTCTAGGCCAACCATAGTGGGTAGTAGAATTGTTGGGTGTTCGGCTATTCTGAAGGCTTGTATGATCGAGTCGTATGCTTCTTGACTGTTTTCTGCGTAGATTTGTATCCATCCAGAGTCTCTTTCAGCCATGCTGTCTGAGTGGTCGCAGTGTATGTTAATTGGAGCCGATAAAGCTCTGTTTGCAACAGCCATCACGACAGGAGCCCTACAACCTGAGGTCACGTAGAGGATTTCGTGCATTAAAGCCAAGCCTGCTGAAGCTGTTGCTGTAAAGGTTCTTGCTCCAACTGCTGCCGCTGTCAGACAACACGTAAGCGCG
>CAYFZT010000026.1:0-237 GCA_964347555.1 uncultured Candidatus Bathyarchaeia archaeon
GTCAGTTCATCTCTTAGTCTCAGGTTGAATCCTTTTATGCCATTTTTATATCTTCTGAAGCAGAAATAACAATTGTTAGAGCACCGATTCGTTATATTTAAGTATAAATTGCCTCCAAACCAGTAAACAACACTTGGCTTCTTGCTCGCTGCTGACATGATCTCATAGTTAGTATTTGTCTGTCCAAGCTATTTCTTTTACTCAAGAATTGCGCATCAATTTACCTTTCGTAACTTC
>CAYFZT010000026.1:365-1376 GCA_964347555.1 uncultured Candidatus Bathyarchaeia archaeon
TTGAAGTTTTCTTTCGTTTCTTAGTCTTCGCTTTTGTTTCCCGCGTAAACGTAGAGCTTTCTGAAGTATCAGCTTCCACAGGTTCTCTCGGCATCTCATCTAGATCTCTTTCTTCTTGATCATCAGTATACCAAGGTTCCTCATGAAAATGCACATCAACAGGTTCTTGCTGTTCTTCAAATCCTTCCTCAGGCTCTGACGTGGGTTCCACCGTCTCCCATGGCTCAACTTCATGTTCCCTCCACTCCTTAGCTTCTTCTGAGGGTGTTGTTTCCATGTATTCTTGCGGCGTTGTTTCTTCAAACAGTCTTTGTTCCTCTTCAAAAGAGGTCTCAACTGGCGTTTCTGCTTCTTCACCTTCTCTTCGTGTTTCAAGTTCTACTTCTATTGGTGAGGCAATTGCCTCTCTTGTTTCAGCCTCCAAGGTCTCTTCTGACGGTATCTCTTGAGGTTGCAGCTTCACGACTCCTTCTCGCTCTGCCTCCTTTCGCCCATGCAGTAGCGTGTAAAACTGGAAAGCAATTGCAAGGATTATGTTAAACCAGCCCATTACAAAAACTAGTGTGGTCATGGTCCAATAGGGCATAGCCCATTCATAACTGAACCTTAGATTAAATCTGTAAAGGTCTCCGTGAACTATGCTGTCTATGCGAGTGACGGCAAACATTGAAATGAGAGAGGAAAACGCTACCAGCACGAGAACTAAGGAAGTTATGCCACTAAACTTTGATTTCATGGTAGTCAATCCTCATCGTAGCAATAATGACAGCTCCAAAAAACATTAAGCTTGCGACTTAGAAATATTAATTTGAAATAACTAGACCCCACCAGTTTTACGTCATACGTAAATGGTTTTGCATTTCTGGCGGCTAACCTGCATACACGCTGTGCACATTACGTTTTCCTCATCGAACTCCGCAGGTTCTAAGAGAACCTCGTAGCCTAAAGACCGATAAAGCTCAACAGCTTCACTTAAACGAGGTTCATCGGTAGTAAACCGGCGTATCCAAC
>CAYFZT010000026.1:1386-13265 GCA_964347555.1 uncultured Candidatus Bathyarchaeia archaeon
TATCCAACCTTCTCTCTTCAACTCTTTTTCGTAAACTCAGCGCATTGTCTCGAACTCAATCGAGAATCCCAGCATGTTCCTTAATAATAGAATGGATAAGAAAAATTAGACTTTCACCTGCAACTTGTCTGACTTCATGTGCATTCATTTTTTCGTAACTGCCCAAAGAGAAAAATAAATGGAGCCCTCGCCGGGATTTGAACCCGGGATCTTCAACTTACAAGGCTGACGCCTTAACCGCTAGGCTACGAGGGCTAAGGGTTAATGTGTTAAATGTTCAGTAGTTAACTTGCAAAAAGTAGATATTAATTAATCGATGCTAAAGGTTTCTCTCGAATCCTTTCGAAGTGTATTTTTGTTCAACGTGAATACGAGAATCTTTATTAAGTATCACGATTTAATAAACTAATTAGTGAACCCTAGGCGAAATCAATGAAGACCATACTTAAATCAGCACTGCTTTTCTGTCCCTACGAAAATTGCAGAAAAGGCTTTGAAAAGCCACTTCAGCTAACTAATCCATCACTAATTATGAGAGAAACCTATTACGCTTGTCCACATTGCCATTCTAAAATTGATATCACTGTTGAAGACCTTCACGTAGTCCGCGTTGAAAAATGCGAAGATGGAGAACATATCACGCCCCCCGCGAATTGCCCCCACGATTTCGGGTATCTGAAAACCCTTCAAGAGAACGTTTCAATTCCAGATGAATGCTTGACTTGTTCTAAAATTCTGCAGTGCTCCATCAAAAAATGACTTCTGGATTACTCCGGGCTTACTTCGTGTTTCACTGAATCTCTAATCTGGTTGATCCGTGTAAGATTGCTGAAAAACGCAGCTCTTCTAAAGCTGCTTTTAAAGGTCCGCAAAACCTCTTTGAACAACACTTTTGGGCGCAAATAAAATGTTTGAAAGTACTTGTAGACAAGATACCGAATTATCTGCAGCGAAACAGCTTGAGGTGAAGCCTCGGACACGTAAACACCCTTTTCCCAATGCTGATCTTCATCAACATAGCCTTTTGCCACTAATTCATTCCATATTGATGTCCCTGGAAAAGCACCTAAAACATTTAGCTGAGGCACATCAATGTCGAGTTCATGAGCAAACTTCAATGTGTTCTTAATCTCTTCTAAGGTTTCATCGGGAGCTCCAACGATAAAAGACCCAACGATAACATCTATACCAGCTTTTCGAGCCTTCTGAACAGCCCTTCTAGATTGTTCAGGAGTTATACCCTTCCCATAGTAATTTAAGATTCTCTGGTTACCGCTTTCCATTCCAAAATAGAGAAGTTTACATCCGGCTTTAACCATCCCTCTCAGCATATCATAAGTGCAGTTGTCCACACGGGAATCGCACCACCACTCGATGTCCATCTTTTCCTCTCTGATTTCTCTACAAAGCTGTTTAACCCTCTTGCGGTTCAGTGTAAAGTTGTCATCCACGAAAAGAAACTGTTGATAGCCTTCACTTTGCAGAGAAACTAATTCATTCATGATGTTTTCAACGGATCTTGGCCTCCAAAGACGCTGAGCAAACGTTGTGCATGCACAAAAACTACATCCGAAGGGGCATCCACGCGAAGAAACTATAGAAGTGAATTTTCTGGTTGCAACCTTTATCCCGAAAATGTCAGAACTGTATTTTGCGTCAATGAGGCTTCGATTAGGAATAGGAAGACCGTTCAAATCTCGGAGAATCTGTCTATCAGGAGTGGACACAGCTTCACCGTTCTTTCTGAAAGTTATGCCAGCGACATCTTTCAAATTTCCTTCCTCCTCTAAGCATTTAACTAGCTCGAAGCTGGTATGTTCGCCTTCTCCACGAACGATAATGTCCACAAAAGGATATTTCTCTATAATTCTCTCAGCATTGAAAGTTGCCTGATAATTTCCTAAGACAATAAACATGTTTGGATTCTGCCTTTTCGCTTTCTTTGCTATGTTTAATGCTTCTCCAAAAGAAGGGAGCAAAACAGAAAATCCGAGAACGTCAGGATCTTCTCTTCTCAACCATCGAACAGCCTCTCCAGAAGAGATTCCCTGCGCGGCTTGGTCTAGAACGGAAACTTCAGTTCCATTTTCAGCTAGAAGCGTTGCACAGTACAGGATGCCCAGTGGAGGCCAAGCAGCCTCAACCTTACCTGGAGTTTCCGGTGCTGGACTCGGGCTAACGAAGGAAAACTTCATTGTACTCCTCGTAACTCCTACGACGTAACACAAATAAAACTTTGCCAAAACCAGAAAGCCTGAAGCTTAGCTAATGAACTCAAAGACTTATTAATAAATTCGATGCTTTACAGAAAAAGAGAGATGGGGCTGTGGGCTAGCATGGTCTAGGCTAGGAGACTATACGTTTTCTCCAATTGGGCTCTCTTGACCCCGGTTCAAATCCGGGCAGCCCCATCAACAGCAGCAGGAAAGTTGCATTTATTGGTTACAATGGCTTCCTGAGAGCCTTCAACAAGATTTCTATCCTTGCCTAAATTTACTTCTTTATCTAAGATTAACTAGGTCCCCATAGGACAATCTTTCGAGGTTTTCACTGTTTATTTCTAGTGTTTTCCTTACCTTTTCAAGAAGTTTAATGCTTTTTTCGAGCTCTTTTGGGTTTTTAAGAGTTTTTTCGAGTTCCACGTAGTCTCCTAACGAATCCACAGTATCTAGATGTATCCGCGTTCTCTTGTGCCAATAAATCTCCCTTGTCTTCTTCACGGTTGCCTTCACTTCGAGAATTCTCTTCAGCAACGCAATGAAGGTTACGTTCTCTGGGATTTCTATTATAAAGACATCACTTCTTTTTGGCTTTGGTGTGTTTTCTCGCTCATAATAGGTTAACTGAGTCTTTTCGTTGTTTATTTGTCGCAGTTTTAACCTGCCTTTGGGAATGCCGAAGTATATGTCAGTTTGCTGAAGAGTTTCT
The DNA here is from genome assembly GCA_964347555.1 of uncultured Candidatus Bathyarchaeia archaeon. Classification (GTDB taxonomy): domain Archaea; phylum Thermoproteota; class Bathyarchaeia; order Bathyarchaeales; family Bathyarchaeaceae. The sequence continues at coordinate 4,315 of CAYFZT010000026.1, forward strand.
ACATGCTTTGCCTTCAGAATAGCCAATTTGTTTCGTATGGATTTGAGGTTATCCACTTTTGCTTTGAGCTCTACTATTGTGTGTTCCGTTATGTTCAGACGGTTTCACCTTTTTTTAGTCGCTTATTTTTCTCCATCTTACTCCTTCAGGTGTGTCCTCAAGAAGGTAACCAAGTTTGTTGATCTCTTTTCTAATCTTGTCAGCTGCTTTCCAGTCTTTGTTTTTCCTTGCTTCCTCTCTCTGTTGAATTAGGCTTTCAACTTTTTTGGGCAGTTTTTCTTCGGTTTTCACTTCTTCCTCTAGAATGCCAAAGATCTTGCCCAGCTCTCTGAAAATTTGTATCACCTTTTCCACTTGGTGTTCGCTGATTTTTCGTTTGCTGATTATTTTGTTTATCTTTCGTGCTAATGCGTAGAGATGTGTGAAAGCTAAAGGTGTGTTAAAGTCGTTGTTCATGGCATCGGCGAATTTCTTTTTCGTTTTGGCTAGAAGTGTTTTTACTTCTTCTAAGGTCTCACCTTTTGAAGAGACCGCATGATCAACATTGCGCAATGTGTTGTAGAGATATTCAAGTTCTGCTTTAGGTCTTTCCAGATCGTTTTCGTCGAAATCCATACCTTTTCGATAATGTGTTGAGGCGTAATAGAGTCGGAGAACTTCGGGTTTGTATCTGCGCAACACTTCTCTTATGGTTACAAGATTTTTTAGTGATTTCGACATTTTCGCGCCTTTAATATTTAGGACACCTGTGTGTAACCAGTATTTGACAAAAGGTTTCCTGTCGGTAGCTGCCTCTGCCTGAGCGATTTCGTTTGTGTGGTGGGGAAAGATAAGTTCGCTTGCGCCTCCATGTAGGTCATATTGGGGACCAAAGAGGGTCACGGTCATGGCTGTGTCTTCTATGTGCCATCCTGGTCGTCCCTTACCCCATGGTGAATCCCATGCCGGTTCGCCAGGTTTTTGGCTTTTCCAAAGTGCAAAGTCAAAACTGTTTTTCTTCAGAGGGTTAGGTTCAATTCTGTGCTTCTCTAGCTCTTCAATGGACATGCGCGAAAGCTTTGTGTAATCTTTGAATTTTGTTACGTCATAGTACACGTCGCCGTCTACAACGTAGGCATACCCTTTTTTGATGAGAGTTCGGATTTGTACGATCATTTGGGGTATATAGTCAGAGGTTGTGGGAAACATGTCAATGTTCTTTTTTACCTTTAACGCCTCCATGTCTTCAAGAAACCGTTTAGTATATTGCTCTGCGAGGCTTGAGGGCTCTACGCCTTTTTCTTTGGCTCTGTTAATTAGTTTGTCTTCTATATCAGTTATGTTTTGGGCGTAGTAGACGTCATAGCCCAAGTGCTTAAGCCAACGAACAATGATGTCAAATTGAACATAGGTTTTTGCATGTCCAACATGTGCGTCGTCATAAGGAGTTTGACCACACACAAACATCTTAACCTTTTTTCCACGCATCGGCTTGAAATTCTCTTTCCGTCTTGTTAACGTGTTATAGACTTTCAAAACCATCAACTTGCACCTCCTTCTATTTCTGCGAAAACCCTTAAAGCCTTTAATACAAAATGGTGCAATTTCCCGGGTTTAACAGATAGGACTAGAAAAGCCTTGGAAAAGCTGGAGACTGCGAAGACAAATATGAGCCCTCCAAGACATATTTCACACCATCCGCCCATGAAATCAATGAAAAATGCAGATTTAGCCCCTAATAAACCTTTACACATTAGGGTGCAGCCATTGCTACTCATTCTGAGCCCAGTCCCTTGCCGCTTCATAAGCCGTGGAAAACACAACGCCATCAAGCTCAGAAGCCATGCGTAGCAGTTCTTCAACGTCTTTCATAAGTTGACGATCTATCTTTCTTGGTTTACCAGTGTCTTGTGGATACCAAGCATCGTGGGGACACCAGAGATCTTGAGGGTGCCAAAAAACATGGAAGACATCAACCTCTACCTCCTCTCTTTTCCGCCACTTGGAAAGCAATCGTTCTTCTAATTTTTCCTCAGTGCAGGGAAAGCGTTGATCCCAATAACTAAGTTCTGGCAGGTAACCAGTGATGGGAAGCTCAACTATATGTGACTCACCGGGCAGGGAGAAGTCTTCGTAAGATGGGTGATATGGAGATAGAGTCTTGCATTTGGAGTAATCTATCTCAAATTGTCCTCGACTGCCGTGGCAAAACTTTCCCTCTAAAGGCACAACGCTGCCGTCAACTGCGTAACTTCCTCTTTCTAATTGTCGTATAGTGTTTTTCGTAGTATAGAAATCACCTGCAACCCAGGTCTTTGGCCTCGGAAATCCCAGTGCTTCTAGGGCATCAGCATCCGGCACGATAAATTCGTCTTGACTAGGCAGATTGTCGTATTCAACATGCGTGTGCACACCGATCTCGTTGCCCATTCTCTGTAACTCTTTAAACAAGTCTGTCTTTTCATGGGCAATTGAATATCCTCCTCTTTCATGCATGAAGCAAGGAAGATAGGTCATGGGTACCTTGACTCCGCGCTCATCTTCGATTCTCGCAGCCAACTCGACCACTTTTTTGATAGCTAACTCCATGTTGTCAAAACTGTATGCTGAGTTCTCCCATTCCACAATATCACAGTGACAAACCAAAACAAAATTAATATTGCTCAAAAGTCTGTCACCTGTAATCATTGATTATATCTTTAAGTAAAGCGTTTTGCTAGAGTTGCGGTATTCAGGAAGCATCATGAAATGTGTCTTAAATCCTTCTAGGTAGCCTTGATTATCTTTTTTGCCCTTTTCTTGGTTCCAGCTAGATACTCAATCATTGTCTCGTCTAGATCTAGCCATCTAGCTATTCCAGAAGCCATTTCAGCATTGTCTTCAAAGATCACCTTCAAGTAGGGAAGAAACTCGCTTTTTGCTTTCACCGCCGATATGTGGCATCTCTGCTTAATCTTCTTACCCATCTTTGCTTGCAGCAGTCTTTCTTTTTTGGTTCTTGACAACATTTTGATGCGTTCTGGGAAGCGTAGAGGCACAAATCCCGCGGGCTTAGTATTTTCTCTCGCCACTGCTACACCCGCGGTCATGAAGTCAATTACATAGCGGGTTAGCTTCCAGTTGAGTGTCTGGCGGATTCTACTTCTGTAAAGATCAGCTAGGGCTAAAGATTCCATCGCCCTTGCTAAGTCTTCTGGGTCGCGCAGATGATGAGGCAGGTTTTCATATATCCATTCCAAAAGCATGTTGAGGTCAACTTCAGCCATGTCAACAGCGCTTTTTGCAGCCTCACAGCTTTTAGAATAGAAAATCAACTTCAAAACATTGAAGATAGCGTCCTTGCGGTCTCGATGAGCTAGCCAAGAAACGTCCTCATAGGTCAGCCTCTTTTTTCCCTGTGCCAAAGCTTGTAAATCATTAATAGCTGAACGTACGTCGCCTTGTGAACGTTGAGCAATAAATTGGAGGGCTTCTTCTTCAGGTTCGATTCCCTCTCGCCTACATATCTGCCCTAAACGTTTTGCAACATCTCTGGCATATGGTCTCTTGAATTGTATAAGAAGACAGTAGAAACGCAGAGAAGAAAGTTTCGGGTCATAAGCGTTGTTGGCTATCAGAATGATTGGGCTTCGAGCTTGCTTAACCACTCTGACTATTGCTCCAACTCCGCCACGATCTTCTCTACCAGTCAAGCCGCCTAGCTCGTCAAAAAGGATTAAACGTTTCTTTCCAAAGAGTGTACCGTATTGAGAAGCCAATCCAGCAAACTTCTGCACAGCTTCTTCGGTTCGATAGTCGCTTGCATTTTTTTCTACAAGTTCCAAGTTCCAATCATTAGCCAACGCCTCAACAGCCACTGTTTTGCCAATGCCTGGCGGACCATATAGAAAAGCTGCTCGTTTCTTAGGTAATCCTTGATCCCACGACTTTAACCAATCAGAGAGTTCAGCGATTGCCTTGTGGTTTCCAACAACTTCTTTGAGGGTTTTTGGTTTATGCTTTAAAGTCCAAGCGGTGTACATGCAAGGTTACCTGCTTTGTCTCATGTTGACGCCAGTTTCAACTAATCTCGCCAATAAAGCACTCAGCTGAATCTCCTCGTCGGCACCAGAAATCAGTCGAAAATCTATTTCCCCAACAGCGTCTGCTAACTTTACTCTCCATGGTTCTGGAATGTCTTTCATCCGGAAGACTTCCCTGTGAATCTGACGTATAATGTCGCTACCTGCAACTCCATATTTTAGAATCATTTCACGAAGTTTGCTGCGTGCGCCGATGAAATCTCCTCTCATGGCTAGCTGAAGCATTTCTTGTACATCCATTGGGTTTGCTCGTCCAATAACTGAATACACAATTTCACTGGTGATGGGCTTACCCAGTGAAGCAGCAGCCTGCAGAGTGTTTATTGCTCTCCGTAAATCTCCTCCACAAATTTCGAAGATGGCGATGAGCCCCTCGTCGAGTAATTGTACTTTTTCACTTTCAGCAATATGTCTTAAATAGGCGTCCTGATCTTCTCGCGGCAAGTACGTGAAGCGAAAAGGTGCACAGCGAGATTGAATGGGCTCTATAATCTTTCCGCTGTAGTTTGCAATCAGTATGAAACGGCATGTCTCTGTGAAACGTTCCATGGTTCTTCTAAGCGCTTGCTGTGCGTCTGAGGTCATGTTGTCTGCTTCGTCGAGAATAAGAATTTTGAAGGGAATCTCTCCTAATGTGCGGACGCGAGCGAAGGTTTTCACGGTCTCACGGACAACATTAATCCCTCTTTCATCGCTTGCGTTCAACTCCATAAGGTGCTCTCTGTAGGCTTTCCCAAAAAGGTCGTGAGCCAAACAAAGCGCAGCAGTCGTTTTTCCAGTGCCAGGGGGACCCGCAAAAATGCAGTGTGGAATGTTTCTCGCTTCCACAAAGCTTCTTAAACGCTCTACAATGTCCTTTTGGTTAACCATCTCTGTAAGCGAATGGGGGCGATACTTTTCAACCCACATCTCAAAACTCAACTTTAAGCCTCCACAATTAACGCTATAACAACAGAACTGGCAATAAATAGTGTTTGCTCTTCTGCGGCGAATCTTGAAAGAAAAGAAAAAGAGGAGGATTAAGATTAGTCGAGGATTTTTTCCAGAGCGTCAGCTTCGGCTTCTTCAACTAGAGGGATACCTGTCACTTTTGATGCCCTTTCAGTCAATGCCACAAGATCGTCTCGGTTGAGCAAATCCAGCTTCCATTTACGCGCGCCGGCTAAAAGCTGCATCAAGCCAACTCTTAGACGGTCGTACAGATACCCATACAAGCCTATTGCTTCCCATGGAATCTCCTTGAACCTTTCTCCGTACTCTTGCTTCAACTCTGGTGCACTTCTGAAGAACTTCTCTGGTGTCGTGCCATAGCGATCTGCAAAAGTCCTTGGCAGTCTGCCTTCCTTTGCAAGTTGACCAAAATATGAAGCTTTCATGACTGCTGTGAGGGGAGATCTCGCCATTAATACAGCCTTAACAAAGGGTCCTTTACCGAAATTACTCATTGCAATTGCTTTGAAGATTTGGCCCTCACTGATGAAGCCTCCAGCCATAACCAAGTCGGGAACGTGACGTCCTTTCTTCTTCAAAATCTGGGCGCATTTTAACACTTGAGCTTCTAAGTAAACCGTTGGAGTGCTCATTTCATCCATCATGGGCACTGGGCTCATGCCGGTGCCGCCGCCTGCGCCGTCGAAGGTCACTGCTTCTATTTTTGCTTCAGAAGCGATCTTCATGGTGTAGGCAACCGCTGAAGGGCGGTATGCGCCTGTCTTTAGTATCACATGTTTGGCTCCTTGAGTTCTCAACCATTCTATGTCTTCAACAACGTCTTTCTCTTTGGGTATGCCGACGCGGCTGTGGCGTTCGAAGGATTTGAAAACTTCTCCTTTGAATGCTTCCTGAACTGCTTTGTCTTCTGGATCTGGAATTACTATGTATCCTCTTTTTTTAAGCATGATAGCCTTGTCGAGATTTCTAATGCGCACTTCGCCGCCTATGGCTTTGGCTCCTTGTCCCCATTTTCTTTCGATTACGTTGACTTCAAGCTTGGACAGCGCGTAAACGTCAACGCCGAGCCTTTGGTCTTCCACGTTTGTTTGAACTACGACGTCGCCGTGTTTTCCATCCCAAAACTTTCTGAAGGTGTCGATTCTGCGCTTCAATTCTTTTGAGTAGGCTACTTTGCCATTCTCAATGCGGGATTCTCTGTCCATTCCACAGACGTTTTCTCCGATAGTTATTATGGCACCTGAGAGGGCTGCACCCACTGCTAATCCGTCCCAGTTGATTCTTGCCACTTCAGTTGAGCCGAAGGCACCTGTCAAGATGGGAACTTTTAATGGTATGCCCGCTACCTTCGTATCCACGTTGGCGTTTTCAAACAACGCCACGTCTGAGTCTGCTTCTATTCCTTTCACTTCGAAAAGGGATGACAAGATGTTGATGTGGGACCAGTCTAGTCCAAAGTCTTTTAGGGCGCCTGCAGTGCTGAAGCCGAACTGTAATGGTTCAGGGTAAAGAGCTTCTCTACCTCGGAAAGCAGACAGTGAAATCTCGCAGAGTATAGGACAGTCTCGGATACATAAAGGGCACATGCCGCTTGTTGGGCTTACGTCCTTCACTCTAGTTGTTGTTCCAGTTGTTGATTTGCCGTTTAGATATGCTGAGTTTTTTGTAACTCTTTCAGGCATTTCTTTTCACACCTTTACAAACGTAAACCTCGGTATGAGGGATACTTGCACTCGCATTTTTAAAGCTTATGTCAGAAACACCTTTTCTTCATTGAAAAGTAATGAGGAGATAAAAGAAGGTTTTTTGTGCGTGCGCGACTGATAAGTTAGCTTTTTTGTTTGCTCAAATTGTGAAGTATTTTGGACAGAGTTCCCCTTTTTCGACCCAGAAGGATACCTGCAAATCCCTAACGCCTGGTATTTTTGCTATTTCAGTGCCTATGTTGATCAAATGTTCAAAATCTCTGGCTACGCCTATTGCTAGCAGATCATGGTCTCCAACAGTCTTCGTAGCCAAAATTATGTTTCGCATCCGGATCAGCTTATCCAAGATCAGTGTCGAATCAATTGTAGCCTCGGTTCCCAAGATATGTGAAGGCGAAGCGTCTATCAGAAATACAGCCATGCCGTGATATCCAATTTTCTTCGGGTTGATTACGACTGTGGATCCTCGGATTGCACCTTTTTCCTGCAATGTTTTATATTTGTTTATCACAGTATCAGGTGAAATTCCAAGTTCTTTCGCGATTTTTCTAAAAGACATGCGGGCATCCCTAGTTAATTCCTTAATTATGAACAAGTCAGTTTGATCCATCTCTGTCACTACCTATTTAGATGCGCAAATTCGAAATTTTCAGGACATAGTAGTATTTCACCAACCCAAATACTTGTCGTTACTTCTCTGACGAGGGGATGTCCCTTTATTAGATCTTTTACTTGGCTCAGCCGACCAACATTCCTAAGAACTGCGATGCAGAATATGTCGTGTCTGCCCATAGATGTAGTGCAGAAAATTATCTCAGGAATCCTTTGGATCAATTCAACAACCTCCTTCAAATGAGGGTAACTAACGTCAACACCTAGGCTTGCAACGCAATCATAACCGAAGCTTTTTGGGTTCAACAGTATTGTTGTCCCTCGGACAACACCGGCTCTCTTCATTTTTCTGAAGCGTTTGCTTATCGTATCTGTTGATACGCCGCAGTCTCTTGCTATATCCGCTAAATTAGTGCGGGCATCTTTTTGGAGAGCCCTGAGGATGTTTATGTCAATTTCATCAACTCTTACTTTAGAGGTCATGCGTATACCCCTCATATCTGGGAATTGTGCGTTCAGAGTTTTTAAATTATACTATTTTCGCCACAAAATCTTATGATGTCGAGTATACGCGTTCTCTGTTCTGATTCTACGATGTAAGCCAATATTAACTTTCTATCTTACAATGTCGCAAAAAATAGACGATATAGCAAACAAAAGGCATAAATATTCTCAAAATATACTTAAAACGTGTGATGCTGATTGGAAATAACAGAGGTCGTTAAGCAGATTGAAAATAGAAAGAAGATGGGGGAGTTGAGCAAGAGAAGAGTTACTTGTGCTCGCTGTGGAAACACGTGGATTGAGCTTGTCGGATTGATTATCGGACACAAAGAAGGGTCCGAGGATCTTTGTCTTCGTATCGGTATCGAATCAGAAAATTGTCAAGCGTGCAGGTACAGACCTTTGGAATGTCGAGAATGTGGCTCAAAAGACGTGTTTGAAATAATGTTTGCTGAGGAGATATCTGAAGAGGCTCCGCTAAGCTTCAAGGGTATAAAAAGGATTACTAGACGTTCAGATGCCAAGACCTCTTGAAATGTTCACTTCTGGCGACATATGGAGGAGAAAATTGACTCGTGGGGCGCTATGAAAGTTGGAGGAAAGCGTTGCTGAACATAGCAAGATCGACAAGATTATCGAGAGTTATTCTTGCGAAAAGTCAGCATTAATTGCAATATTGCAAGAGATTGAGAATTTGCACGGTTATCTTCCAGCTTGGGCGTTGAGACACGTATCTGAAAAGCTTAATGTTCCTATGATTCAGGTCTACGGTGTAGCTTCATTCTACGATGCATTTCACCTGACCCCTCGTGGCAGGCACCTCATTCGTGTCTGCCTTGGAACTGCTTGCTACCTAAGAGGCTCAGCTCGGATTCTTGAGGCTTTGGAAAGTGAACTAGGCATAAAAGACGGAGAGACGACGCCTGATTTGGAGTTCAGTCTTCAATCTGTCCGTTGTCTAGGTGCATGTGCATTAGCACCAGTGATGGTCGTCAGCGAACGCTACTTCGACAAGATGACGCCAACGAAAGTTCACAGTGTGTTGAAGCGGGTGCAGAGTAGAAATGAAAAAGATTAGAACCCCTCAAGAACTGGAATTTCTACGAGATTCGTTGCT
>CAYFZT010000026.1:13275-13612 GCA_964347555.1 uncultured Candidatus Bathyarchaeia archaeon
CACGTAAGAGTATGCCTCGGAACTGGTTGCCGAGCACGTGGCAGCCTAGATGTCGCAAAGAGTGTCATAAATAAAATTAAAAAGCTGAACCTAGACATACAAGTAGAGTGCAAGCAAACCGGCTGTCATGGCTTCTGCGAACGAGGTCCCGTGGTGGTAATAGGACCAAAAGAAATCTTTTACCAGAGAGTAAAGCCACGTGATGTTCCTGAAATCATTTCGAAAACCTTGCTCAAAGGAGAGGTTGTTGATCGTCTTCTTTACATAAATCCGGCAACGGGCCAAAAAGCCCTGTATGAATATGAAGTGCCTTTCTACAAAAAACAGACAAGACTAG
>CAYFZT010000026.1:13684-14222 GCA_964347555.1 uncultured Candidatus Bathyarchaeia archaeon
CCACTAACATACTTGACTACATTGCTATCGGCGGTTATCAAGCTCTCGCAAAAGCCATTACAACCATGTCTAGCGAGGAAATCATCGATACTGTTGAAAAATCTGGGTTACGTGGCCTCGGCGGAGGAGGTTTCCCAACTGGAAGAAAATGGAGACTATGCCATGAAGCCGCGGGAGACACTAAGTTCGTGATTGGAAACGGTGATGAAGGTGATCCTGGCGCCTTTAGCGATAGGAGTCTTATGGAAGGGAATCCTCACAGCATTTTAGAAGGGATGATTATAGGAGCTTATGCTATAGGAGCGAATCAAGGTTACCTATATGTTCGTGCAGAGTATCCTCTAGCATTAAAACATCTCCAAACAGCATTAGAACAGGCTAGAGAATATGGATTCTTAGGGAAGAACACATTCTATTCAGGATTTGACTTTGACATTACGATAAATCAGGGCGGTGGTGCCTTTGTATGCGGTGAATCATCTGCCTTAGTAGCCTCAATTGAAGGCAAAATGGGTGAGCCCAGAGCAAAATATATCCA
>CAYFZT010000027.1:0-7758 GCA_964347555.1 uncultured Candidatus Bathyarchaeia archaeon
CCGACACCTGCTACGCTCCGCCCCTATCTGAAACTTGGGAACCAATGGTTCTGGCAGCAGAAACCGTGCTTAGAAAACTCAGATAATAACCGCCACCTTTCATTTTTTATTTATTTTTCAACTAGAATGAAAAACATAAATCTGAGAAAACTACTTAAGTAAGGGATTCAGTTCAATGTAGAAAAGTTGAAGGTGATATGAAAATGGCAACAAAAGTAGCAATAAACGGATTCGGAAGAATCGACTTTGCAGTGGTTAACGACCTAACTGACGCCAAGACCCTTGCACACCTACTAAAACACGACACAGCACACGGCAAGCTACCTTTCGATGTGGAAGTCAAGGAAGACACACTAGTAATCAAGAAAGGTGGCGCTGTAAAACACAAATTGAAAGTTCTAGCGCAGCCAGACCCAACAAAACTACCTTGGAAAGAGATGGGCGTTTACTTAGCAGTGGAATCTACCGGAAGGTTCAGAAAGAAGGAAGACGCCGCAAAGCATCTACAAGCCGGCGCGAAAAAAGTGCTAGTTTCTGCACCGATGAGCCCAGCTACCAGCGCAGATCTAACCGTAGTTTATGGAGTAAACGACAACAAATATGACCCCAAAAAACATCACATAATTTCCCTCGCCTCCTGCACAACAAACTGTGTGTCGCCTGTAGCTAAGGTACTAAACGACAGATTCGGCATCAAAGCAGGACTTATGACCACTGTTCATGCTGTCACAAATGATCAAAGGCTCTTGGACATGCAACATAGCGACCTGCGTCGAGCCAGATCCGCAGCTTTCAACATGATACCCACAAGTACTGGTGCAGCAGTTGCAGCCACTCTGACACTGCCAGAGCTTGAGGGAAGAATGAACGGAATGGCATTGCGCGTTCCCATCCCTACAGTGTCAATAGTGGACTTCGTGGCTACAGTCAACAAAAAAGTAACCAGGGAAGAAGTAAACGCAGCCTATAAAGAAGCCGCCAAGAAGGAGCTGAAGGGTATCCTTGATTACAGCGAAGAGCCCTTAGTGTCATCTGATCTGATCCACAATCCATACTCTGCCATCGTGGATGGTCAATCCACCATGGTCATTGGAGACTTAGTCAAAGTGTTGGCATGGTACGACAACGAGTGGGGCTACTCAGTCAAAATGGTGCGGATGATAGAAAAGATTTGCAGAATGGCCAGCTAAGCAGCACATAACAAGCTTAACATCTTTCCAAATCTGCATGTGCATTCCTTTCGATGAGGAGATGTGAGAATGCAAAAAATATTAACTATGGATGACTCTGACTTCAAAGGAAAAACAGTTCTCGTTAGAGTAGACTTCAACTCTCCCGTTGACCCAAAAACAAAACATGTTTTAGATGACACAAGAATTCGAGCTCACGCAGAAACCACTATTGAAGAGTTAATAAAAAAGGGCGCCAAAGTCGTAGTGCTCGCTCATCAGGGCAGACCAGGCGAACCCGACTTCATTCCTCTTCAACAGCACGCAGAAATTTTAGGTAAAACACTTGGCAAACCCGTGAAATACGTGAATGACGTGTTCAATGAAAAGGCGCAGCAGGCTATACGAGAACTGAAAAAAGGCGAAGTTTTGGTTTTAAACAATGTTAGAACCTATCCTGGCGAGCAAAAGAAGGGCACACCAGAAGAACATGCGAAAACCGAGTTTGTGCAGAAGCTGGCTCCATTAGCAGACGTATTCGTGAACGATGCCTTCGCAGCTGCCCATAGAGCTCATGTCTCAATTGTCGGCTTCACCGCTGTTGTGCCAAGCATCGCCGGACGTATCATGGAGAGAGAACTGAAAGCCTTAGGAAAAGTTTTGCATGCGCCTGAGAAACCATGTGTCTACATTTTGGGCGGAGCCAAAGCAGACGATGCGCTGAGAATTTCTGAGTACGTTCTTAAGAACAACATTGCCAATCGCATATTAACTGGAGGCATTGCAGGGCATCTCTTTCTAGCTGCAAAGGGAATTAACCTGGGGAAGTCTAACATGGGGCTTCTAGAGAAGAAAGGACTGACGGGTTTGGTGCCAGGCATACAGAAACTGATGAAGGAGTTTCCAGGGAAAATAGAAGTTCCTGTTGATGTTGCTGTGGAAGTTGATGGAAAACGGAAAGAGCTACTGGTTGATGAGCTTCCAACTGACTATTCCATTTTCGACATAGGGACTAAAACGATTCAAAAATATGTCAGTATGATAAAAAATGCCAAGTCTATTGTTATCAGTGGACCCTTAGGCGTTTTTGAAAACAAAGAGTTCCTTGCTGGTACAAAGGGAGTTCTGGAGGCAATTGCTGCTTCACAGGCATTTTCATTGATTGGCGGAGGGCACACTGTGGCTGCAGTTGAAAGCCTAGGACTAGCAAACAAAATGGGCTACATCAGCACTGCAGGAGGCGCCTTAATAGAGTTTCTTATGGGCGAAAAGCTGCCTGGTGTCGTGGCTTTGGAAAAAGCAGCCGCTAGAAAATAGCAATTGTCTTTCTTTTTATTTTTCTTTAATTTACGTGTTGAATGAGGTCATCTACTGCTTCTAGGGTATTATGGTTGAAGTTCTAACTCCTTTAGTTGCTCATAAATCGATATTTCGTAAGTTTTATTGTCTGAAGTCTGAAGCATGATGAGTCAAGAGTTATGTCAAGAATCGTAATATAGGTTAAATCTTTTAAGGTGTAATGTACAAATAGACATGTTAAACTAGAAGGGAGAAGACGGTTCAAAATGCCCCGAAACCGACCACAGCTTGAGAAAGCTCCGAAAGAAGCAAGAAGTGAAGTGACGCGTATTCTTACCGATTCGAATCTTTCTTCAATTAAACAGTTGTTAGAAAAAGATCATGCGATTGACTGCTTACTGTTGCTGCATTTAAACAGAGGTAAATGGAAAGAGGCTAAGGCTTTCATGCGGGATTTGGGATTAACCCTGAGCGATGGCACCTTCCGTGCACGTATGATAGAGATAGAGCATAACAATCTTGCTGAGAGCCATCAGATTGATCCGTTGAAGAAGTATTACACGATCACTGAGAAGGGAGAACGATTAGTTCAGCTTCTGATTCGTCTTTTTGGGGAGCTTTAGTAGGCGCAATTCTGAAGTGTAGATGTAAGTGCTTGTTCTCCAAAATATGGTGTAGTAAGTCGTAAGATTTAAATCTGCAGATATCTTTATTCTCGTAGTGAAACCAAAAGGAGGGATAATATCCAAAATGAAAAAGCTGTTCAAGAGCAAAAAGGCGCTAAGCCCAGTGGTTGCAGCGATAATCTTGATCGCAGTCACCGTGGCAGTATCAATCGCAGTGGCAGCATGGATGGGCGCATTAACCTTCACATTCATGAAAACAGAAGAACTGAAGATTCTCAGTCATACGTGGGATAGTAGCAGAGTTTACATCGATCTGAGTGTCAAGAACACAGGGACTGGGGCGCTTACAGTTACTGAGGTTCGGAGAAATGATGTTGCTATCAGCAATGTGACAATAAGCGGTACGGCGATTGGAACTGGTTACACGTTGGATCCAGGAGCATCTGCGACTTTTAGAGTGACTCCAAGCACAGCATATACATCTGGCGTCAAGTACGAGTTTGCAATGTTAACAGCGACAGGCAACAAGTACACATATACTGCTGTAGCGCCTTAGCGTGTGCTAGATATGAGCCTACGTGAGATTGGGGGTAGGATTCCAATCTGCATCCCTATTTCGTATCCTATCGGAGGTGTTAAAAAAAATGGTCGTGGAACTAAGAGAATATGATTCAGCGGCAGAGATAGCGAAGACTCTAGATAATGAAGTCTCTCGCACTAAGAGTGTACTCGGAGAGTATCTACGCCGACTAGATGAGATTCGAGCCTTAGCAGAGCGTTCAAAGAAGATTAGAGACGTAGTATTCAAACTTGCCGGCAAGAAAGCTGGACAGCAAAATCTGGGCGAAATCTCTGTAGGTAATCTCAACGTTGTTTTAGACGCCAATCCATTTCATGAACTAACCGCAATAGAAGAAGCCGTCCGCAGTCAACAAGAACGACTACTGGTTCTGCAAAAAGCACGCGAGGCTTTAAAGTGGGTGGATCAGATCGAGGATACAGAGGGGCTCAAATACTTAGTACTTGAAAGCGATGGGGTTCCAGAGAAAATCATGCTCAAGATCGCCTAAATTCTGAAGGATGCGTGAAAGATGAACGAAGAAATCCACACCATCGCCTTAAAGAGTGCTTTAAACAAAATTCAAAAAGCATGCGATGAAATTAAATGGTCTTTTATTTTTACCAAGGATGGCGCCATAATTCAAGGGGACGACAACAAGGCAAACAGTTCTGAAATAGCAAAGTCGGCAAGTTCTTTTCAAGGCTTAAAAGAAAAAGCCGAGGCTCTAGGCGGATTAGACAACATGTTGATCAACGGAGACCATGGAATAGTTCAAATTTCTTCCTTCAACGACAATTACATAGTGAATGGCACTTCCAAGAAAGCAGACATTACCCAAATTCAGTCGATCAACAAAATAGTGTTTCCAACGATTTTACAGGTTGTACAGAACATCAGCGACCTAGGTCCTACCCCCCTCAAACCTCCATCTTTAAAGCCTTCTAAGCCAGAAAAACCTGAACCCGAAGAGAAAAAAGAACACATTAAACCTGTCGAAGAGAAAGTTGAAAAAACTCCCAAAGTCAAACATTTGCCTTCAACACCTTCTCAACAATTTATAGTGGACAAATATGGCGGCTTCCTCGTGCGAGCTGATACTGTTCAATTAGACGCTGATGTTCTGGAGCGTTGGAGCAGCCTTTCAGATGATGGCAAAGAAATCAAAGAGGTCGAGATAGAAACCTTCGGTGGAAGAATGGCTGAGTGCAAAGTAAAGACGATCAGTGACAGCAAATTGGAAGGCAGAGGCCTCATAAGGATACCTGACAAGACCTGCGACATGCTAGAAGTTAAAAAGGGCGAGTTAGTGCGCGTAAAACCCATCATAGACAAGGAGTGACAGGCTATGCCAAAGAAAAAGGCTGTACAGGTTGAAGCTGAAGAGTCACCGGAGGAAAAAGAAGTGGTTAAAGAAGACATCGAAACACTTCGAACGACATTAGAGAGCATCAACACCCAAGAAGGTGTCGTCGGGTACATTCTTAGAGGTTCAACTTCTGCCTCTGTAGACCTTAAAGACTCGAGCAAGATAATCGACTATGCTGTTTTGTCTGCTATAGCATTTGAATCCGGCGAAAACTTTTCTAACCTGTTTGAATTAGGCAAGATCAACAGTGTTGTCGTTGAAGGCAAAGATTTAAAGATGCTCTGCATGGCAATCGGTGAACACCGCCTCAGCGTCTTCATGGATAAGACCTTGAACCACAACTCCGTATACAAGAAGTTAACGTAACCATATTCCCTTCTTTAAAATTCTCCCTCTTTTTGCGGGGGACAATGAGGTTTGAAAAGAAGAGGTCTATCAACCTTTGAAAAATCCCTTCTTTTCATCCTCTTCCCTAAACGACTATGCCAGTTTTTTGCAATATGTTTTCGTGAATTTATATTCTTATTTTTGGGTAAGTTGGATAATAGTGTTTAGCAAGACGTAATATTTAATACAGACTGCAATTATTATTGTATAGGAGAACTTCATAAATGCCACAAATAAAACAATGGTTTAAAAACCTGAAGCTCCATCCGAAATTACCTAGGAAAAAGAAAGCAATAGCTATTCCCCCTGCACCCGCGCTTTCCATTCCAAGAGGGTTCACTATAGTTGAGAGGCAATCCCTTTACGAACCCTTTGCCCACGCTGTCATCGTACAGAACCCTACAACTGGGGAATACAAATACATACTCGACGAACTACACCTAGACACCTTTGAACGGGAAATCTACAACAAACTTTTAGAAGTCTTGCTCGCTGAAATTCACTCACCAAGAGAAGAGATAAAAAGTGCGAGAGAATTCTTTGACAGGGAAGCCAGGAAAATTGTAGACAAATACCGAATAAGCCTAGGATGGCTTCCAGATGTCTCTTGGTCAAAAATCCTTTATCACGCAGAGAGAGATCTCGTTGGCTTTGGACCGATTGACGCGTTGATGCGAGACCCCAGTATAGAGGACATTTCCTGTGACGGTGTTAAAAAGCCCGTTTATATTTGGCACAGAAAATATGAAAACTTGGAAAGTAATCTCGCTTTTGAAAATGATGAAGAGGTAGACAACCTCATTGTTAAACTTGTCCACATGTCAGGAAAGCACGTAAGCACAGCTTTTCCAATCGTTGACGCTTCACTTCCTGGAAAACACAGACTCGCTGTTTGCTACAGACGCGAAATTACACCCTTTGGAACCACGTACACGATAAGGAAATTCAGGGACGACCCCTATTCAATAATTGATCTCATTAACATGGGAACATTATCTGATGATATTGCAGCTTACTTCTGGACCTGTTTAGAAAACAGAGCTTCAATCATGGTTCTCGGCGGCACAGGCGCAGGCAAAACCACAGCTCTAAACGCCCTTGCCTGTCTCATTAGGCCTTCTAGCAAGATCCTTACAATTGAAGAAACTGCTGAGTTGAACCTGTCCCATGAGAACTGGGTTTCACTTATTTCTCGACAGAGCTACGGTTTAGGAGAAAATCACACAGGCGAAGTGACGCTTTTCGATTTGGTTAAGGCTTCGATGCGGCATCGTCCCGACTATCTCGTTGTAGGCGAGATTCGAGGAAACGAAGCTTACGTTTTGTTCCAAGCGTTGGCTACTGGTCACGGCGGTATGTGTACAATGCACGCGGAAAGTGTCGATACGGCGGTGAAACGTCTAACTCAGAAGCCTATGGATATTGCTCCTGCTTACATTCCTTTGATGAATCTTATTGCGGTCGTACATAGAGTTCACTTACCTAAGGCTGGTGAGATGAAAGCCTGTAGACGACTGACGTCTGTTGATGAGATTTCTGATTACGAAGACTATCGAAACATCTTCACTTGGAAGCCAACAAAGGACAACTTTGATTCTTACATTGAAAAGAGTGCACTCGTGCCTTATATCTCAAAGAAATCTGGGATGAGTAAGGAAGAGTTAATCCAAGAGATGAATCGTCGCAAAAACGTTCTAGGTTGGATGCGAAAGCACAACATTAGAAGTTACAGAGATGTTTCTGCAATCATCACAGAGTACTACTCAAGGCCTAAAGAGTTTTACACGAAAAAGGTGGAGAAGTTTGTCTCTGCTGCATAACCTTGAAGGTTGGTCCTATCGCCTCTTTGGCAATATAGCGCCAATATTTCTGGGCAACGTTTTCGAATTCAAAGCTGAGCTCAGAAAGGCAGGAATGAAAATCTATCCAGAAACCTATGTTTCTATGATGTTCCTTTGCGCCATATTAACTGTTCCAGTTTCAGTGATAGCCATTGTGCTTCTATACATTTTTCAATGGATTCCCCTTGCATTTATCGTCCCAACACCGATTTACATTATGATAATGTTCATGGTCACTCCGTCAATGAAGGCAGGAGAAAGGGCTCGTGCCTTAGAAAGGGAGATGCCCTTTGCCGCAGCGTATATTACAGTTATGGCTACCGGTGGTATATCCCCGTACATGAGTGTTAAGCGGCTTTCAAATGTGGAATTGATGCCCGCGATGCGTCATGAAGCTAGAGAAATAATGCGTGACGTGGAGATTTTTGGCACTGACCCTTTGTCTGCTTTGGATAAGTCTGCTGAAAACAATCCTTTGGATATGTATAGAGACTTTGTTTCGGGCTAT
>CAYFZT010000027.1:7768-10063 GCA_964347555.1 uncultured Candidatus Bathyarchaeia archaeon
ACCGGAGGAGACATTGGGCATTTTCTTGAAAGCAAAACTCATGACATCTTCAAGGTGCGTTCTTTAAGGATCAAAGTGGCTGCTGAACGCTTGGGAACCCTTTTGGAGTCTTTCATCATTGTAATGGTTCTTATGTCGCTTTGCTTTTACATTCTCTTCAGTGTAGAGGCAATATATAGTACAGGTATCTCGCTCTATTCAAGCATGATCATGTACACTTATATCTTTGCCCCGATGCTCTCTATAGTTTTCATCTATCTTGCTCACGGCATGCAACCTAAGAGTCCTATGACCGATTGGAAACCATACAAGGTTGCATTATTGTCTTCCTTAGCAGCGGCTTTCGTATTTATGCTGTTGACAGGTTTTCTTGGGCTGATTGCAATACCGGTCTTCGTTGACTTAGCCACTGCAGTTTCGATCACTCTCTTCTTGGCTACTGTGCCCCCAGCCATAGTTCATTATAGAATTTCAACGAAAACACAGCAAATCGAGAAAGGCATAGCCAACTTCCTTCGAGACTTGACTGAAATACGGAAAACTGGAATGGCGCCCGAAAAGTGTATTGAAAACCTTTCAAAACGTAACTACGGTGAGTTCAGCAAGGAACTGCGAACAATTTCTTCGCAGCTGTCTTGGGGTATTCCCTTAAGGAGAGTTTTCATGGACTTCTTGAAGCGCACCAAAAGCTGGCTTGCTCAGCTTGTCATCTTCCTCCTTGTTGAAGCCATTGATGTGGGCGGAGGAACTATTGGAATGATTGAATCGCTTACGAGGTTCAATAATATGACGCAGGAGGTCGAGAAAGAGAAACGAATGCAGGCGAGGCCTTACATGATAATTCCCTATTTCGCCGCGATTATGTTGATGGCTACGACCCTTCTAACCCTCCTATTCGTAGGCAAAACAGTGAGTCTTGCCCAAGATGCAACAGGAAGCTTCGATTTAGCATCAATTGCGACCACTTTCACGATTTCAGTGATTATGCACGTCTTCATGATTGGCTTGGTCGCGGGAAAAATTAGTGAGGAGTCAGTTGCTGCGGGATTTAAGCATTCAGCCTTGCTTGTGGTCATTACGTTGTTGGCATCTATTTTAGTCCCACAGTTGGTGACGTTTTGAGAAAGTCATTGAGTTCACTGTTGCAACACAAGAGAGCGGTATCCTACACGGTTTCAGCTATAATAATAACGGCAACAACCATCTCTCTGGTTTTGGTAGCGTCTCTCTATGCTTACCAAGTTTTAGAACAGCAGAGGGGAGCAACTGAATTCGATGTTGCAAAAGAATCCCTCTTAGCCTTTAACGATGCATTAGAAAACGTAGCATGGAAAACCGGAGCAGTTCATTCGTCTCGTTTCACCGTAGAATACGGTTACTTGCAGGTCATACCTAACGGGACACAAGATAGTCGCTCTGTGACCATAAATGCAACAGTGGGCGGTAACACTACAGCATTGCTTCCTGAAATGAAAACAGGCTTCCTTCAATATTTCTTAAGCAACAGATACATCTCCTTTGGAGAAGGATATTCATCTTATATTTTGAGGGACAGCAGCACCGTAAACGATGGAAGTGCCGGAGGCTATGGCAGAGCAGTTATTAAGCAGCAAAGTGGCTGGGTTACCATCACTTTAGACTATCAAGTTCGAGCGATGAAAACTTCAGTTATCAATGTGACCATAGGTGCTACGGAGACACCTGTTAATTATGTTGACATTTGGATTATTCGACTCGTTACAGCTGGAACGATATCTTCTCCATGGTCTTATATTCATGACTTTGACCTCAAGGCAAGATGTCTCAGTGTGCAAACGACATCCTATGAATGGCCCTATCAAGTTCAGAGTGGCAACGCTACAATTTCTGTTCAGATAGATGATGCCACAAATTCTGTTAATGTTCCGCTAGTGGCTGGAAATGTTGTTTTCAATCTTATAGTCTCTGAGGTGCAAGTAAGCGTCTAAGGAGGCAGAGGATTTTGCCTTCGCCCACAATGAGCCACCTGATAGCAACCAGCGCACTCATCCTCTTGATATTTACAATGCAGGTGTTTTACTTTTACGTAGTTGATAATATATGGGTGGAAATGACCCAAAGGGAAATGAAGGAAATAACTGACTACGTGTCGGATACAATTGCGAACTTGTACTTTCTTGTAAACTCGACAAATTACCCTAATGTTACGCTGCAAAAAGCACTTAATCTTCCAACAGAAATAGCAGGACGTGTTTTTTTGTCGAAGGCCTTAGGCCTTCGCTATTTCTTTTAACCCGGTTATTGGCCCTTTCAGTT
>CAYFZT010000027.1:10073-13107 GCA_964347555.1 uncultured Candidatus Bathyarchaeia archaeon
CACTTAACCTTCCAACGGAAATAGGGGATTATAGTTATAGGATACAGATTTTGAACGATACATCTGGCTTGGCTCAGAGTGTCTTAGTCTTTCTAGAAGGCAAATCGTGGCTCAACATAACATCGTGGCTTCCACCGGGTTTAACAGTTAAACCTGAATTTGTTGGTCAACAGATTCTCATCAACGAAAATACTGTTTTGGCTAATTGTTGGAGGGATTCTGGGAATACTTATGTTTGGTTGGCTGAAGGTTAAAAGGAGGGGTATAGTGTTTATTAAGACAGAATACTTAATATATCTCTTCCGATATTATATTATAGGAGAGCAGCCAGATGCTAACGTATCTCCTCTCCAAAAGAAAATAATAGAAAATGGAGGGAAAAAAATTGGTTGGAGAACTTTATGATCACATGATCGGACTAGTCATAACAGGCATAATCGCAGTTTCAGCTATCATTGTTATCCCCAACCTAAGCTATGTAAATCTCCTCTACGTGGATCAACAACAACTCCGAAACGTAGCGATGAACACATTAAAAGCCATGCTACTTGACGCAGGGTATCCTGCTAACTGGGGTTCAACCCAAAACTTTGACCCCGACCAAGTAGAAAGATTTGGGCTAGCACTTGCAGGGAGCTCTTCCTTTTTTGTGTTAGATCCAGACAAAGTTCAGAGATTAGTAGTTGGCAATCCTGCAGGGATCATGGAATACGAAGATATTCGTGGAGAACTAAAGCTGCAAGGCTACGGCTTCAATTTTCAAATCATACCTCCGTTTAAAGTCATTGTAAACGATGAAGATTTTGATGATGAGAGTGACCCAATCAGTCTAGAGGAGCTAGTTGAAGGTGTCGAAGTCTTTGTTACGTATAATGATGGAAATCCCATTCCAAATGCCTTGTTGGAAGGCAGACTATTCTATATATTGAACAAAAACAATTATTATACTGTTAAAGCGAGCAACAACACTAACGCCCTGGGAAAAGGCATAGTAAAGCCGGATATTCTACAGAACCCTGATGACATTACAGATTTTGTTATTGTCTTTAAAGTCACAATTGCCGGTGTGGCAACGGTGACATCATCCTACATGGAAGGCTTTGAAGAACAACATGTGATGAACGCCAGCATAGTTGGTGATAATATAACGATGTCGATACCTGAAGGGCCTGGCTGGGAAAAAGGTTCGTCTGGTGTTAGGTGGATTGAAAGCGTCGTGGTTGTAAACGAGGAGGGGTACTGGACTATATTCAATGGAACAAGTGATGATAAGATACAATGGAGTGACAGTCAAGATAGCTGGGGGTGGAGTAAAATCTTCAGCGGTCTGAGTTATTACAATCCACTCTTTGTCATAATCAATCTCAACGTTCCTAACCCAAGACGATTTGTTCTCTATCTTGGACCAGAACCAAATTGGAAAGGATCTAGAGTAGAAGCTTTTGGTGCCCCTACAGGGGCTATAGGTGCATCCTCTGCTGTAAAGGTTCAAAGGGACGTTATTATCTCTGGCCTGACTTACATCGCGGAACTGACACTCTGGAAAGAATCTCCATGAATATCTTAAGAAGCAAGAATGGACAGATGCGAGTCATCGAATCCATACTAGCTTCTTTTATCGTTATTTTTGCAATATCCTTCGTTAACACTTTTGCTGTAACTCCTCGAAGCTCTACTTATGAAGTGGATGACTTAGAAAAACTAGGGTTCAACTTGCTTCAAGACTTGGACGAGCAAAGACTGTTAGCCGGTTTTGTTTACAACCAATCAACGTGGTCCACAAACTTCACTATTGCATTGAGAGTCTCTTTACCTTCTGATGTTTACTTTGACCTAAAAATCTATGATCTTAACCAAAGACTGCTGAACCCCGACGTTCCCATTCGCTATGGAGACGCAGGACTTTTCACTAGTTCAGCCTCGGTAGCATCAATAACGTACAGCCTAGTGGGATACTCCAGGTTTGACTCAACAGCTGGTTCTCAGTTCATGTACGAGCCAAGAACCTTAGTTCTGTTACTAGTGAGGGGATGAGACCTTTGAAGTTAAAAACTGACAAAAAGGGACAGTTCATCATAATCGCAACTCTCTTGATTGCGATCATGATAATCTCCGTTGCTAGTATAATGTATGGCGCAGTAACATACTATCGACACGAACGTTGGGAAGAATACCTTGCAATAGTTGATGCTGTAGAAAATAATTCCTACCGTTTGGTTGAGATAAGCTTAGCCAACTATACGCAGCAAGAAAACCAAACGATTCTGAAGGCAAACTTGGGAAAGTGGCAGAGAGATCTAATGAAAACGTACATGAGCTTAGGAGTTGTGTTATCACCGACTCTGGCAAATAGTACCCGAGACATTTACAGCCTAACCATACAATATAATGAAGGTCTAGCTAAAGACTGGAATAACCAAATATCTTTCTCTGCCGCAAACGCCACTTTCAATCTCAACATTACCTCGGTTGGATTTTATGAATACAGATTTGTGACTCCCGTGTTTCTAAAAATGAACATCACTGATGCCGTCTGGTATGAAGGCGAACAAAGCGACCCTGATCAGATCGGTGTTCGCTTAATTATCCAAAAAGAAAGCTTAATACCGATAATCGGTCTTCAAAGCGCTAACTTTGTAGAGTTTCAGGTTGACGGAGCAAACAAAACTTGCACACTTTATCGGTATTTTGACAGCCAAACCCACAATGCCTTCGTTTACGAACTCCGCTACAACGCATTAACACATCGTCCAAGTATAACAGTTGTCGTCAGCGTAATCGATTCAAGAGGAATAAAAGTCACGGGCAGTGCCACTCTGGCTGTCCCATAATCGAATTATAATCGCGACTTGTTTCAAATAATGAAGCCTAGCTTCTTCTTTATCTGCCTCAAGATTAAAGGAAAGCGCGCGCAGCACTTTCGTTTATATCAATAGCCACCATTTCCCTTGCTTCCAAGTACGCCGCCAGAGCTTCCCGGCAGGGGCGAAGCACGCTGAGGCCAAGCTCCTGGAGGCGGTAGTTGCCGAGGACT
>CAYFZT010000027.1:13155-14047 GCA_964347555.1 uncultured Candidatus Bathyarchaeia archaeon
GTGCTTCATTTGCAGTTTCTTCATTCTCGGGCACTTTTCAAGATTCTCCTAGCACTCTTCGAAAATCTCCCTCAGTTCATATGTCTGAGGATGGTAGAGAGGATGTGCAATACATGAGGTTATGCCTTCCAGTAGTTTTTGCTGGTCCCATGCTGGCGGATTTGTGTTTTCGGCTGTTGGCATCCACATTAAGTGTATGCTGAAAATCCGCCCCTCAAACTTCGTTTTGTGCTTTGCGTTTATGGATTCTAGTGGTTGGAAGCCCAGTCTTTCCATCTGCCACTTTCTGAACCACGGGCTCCAATGATTCTCCAAACCAATGGTTGCGAAACATGAAGCGTCTTTCTCGCTTTTCATCATGTCTTCTACGAGCAGTTTGCCGAAGTTATGTCCTTTTGCTCTTCTCAAAACCCAAATACAATTCATTACTATCACATCATCGCCGACTATTGGATAATAGGACACTTCTGAGGGCGAATACTCTATCTGCCCAACAATATCTCCATTAAAAATCAAAAGTTTCTTACGAAATCCCATTTGGATGGCTCTATTCAAATACTCTATCCTTTTCTTGTTCCCTCTAGATGGTGGACCCGCCAGACATCGGTGAAGGTATTTTTCGTATTCACATCGTTCGGTAATGTCAACAATTCTAGTTTGAGGAGCAGATTCCATATTCACTACTCTTCGGTGTTTTTCTTGAGATTCTCGGTTAGGCTCTCAGAGTATTTCAAGAAATGGTTGGCTAGTTCACCGAACTTCTCGCAGTTCGGATATATGTCACACTCATTACAGAAATCTAATCCTTTAGTGTCTAAGCATTTCACTATTCCGCAATTCTTTCCCCATTGTTTGTCTCTATCCCAACCACTAGTTAGGACTGTTTGGCAAC
>CAYFZT010000028.1:0-13536 GCA_964347555.1 uncultured Candidatus Bathyarchaeia archaeon
GCTATCTAATGGTCCCACCGATCTTAGACGAGTTGAACAAGGCTGGAGTGAAAGACGAAGACATAACAGTGATTTTTGGATGCGGTACCCATCGCGCTGTTACTCAAAAAGAGATGAAAACCATTGTAGGCGAGGAAACCTTTGAAAGAGTGAAGACTATAAGTCACGATTGCCACGCCAAAGACCTTGTCTACTTGGGCAAAACCAAGACCTTGGGCACAAAGGTTTATGTGAACAAAAATTTCGCAGAAGCCGACGTCAAGGTTCTAACCGGTGAAGTAGAACTCCACTATTTTGCAGGATACGGCGGCGGTAGAAAGAGTGTTTTACCAGCCATTTCGGGTATCGAAACTATTCAGCACAACCACGCTGCGATTTTGCATCCTAAAGCGCAAACAGGTACTTTGGAGGGAAACCCAATTCACGAAGACATGGTTGAGGCTGCAAGGCTTGCTAAGCCTGATTTCATCTTGAACATTGTAAGAAACAGCAAGGGTGAGTTAGTGAAGGCTTTTGCCGGCGATCTGGAAAAAGTTCATTCTGAAGGCGAAAGGCTTGTAGACGAAATGTACAAGGTGCCTATTGAACAAAAAGCCAAAATAGTGGTTGTAAGCTCTGGAGGACACCCCTTCGACATAGACCTATACCAAGCCTGCAAAGGCGTTGACTGCGCCCTTAAGGCAGTAAGAAAAGGCGGAGCCATAATCTGGGTTGCCGAATGCCCTGAAGGACATGGAAACCAAGTTTTCTACGAGTGGATGACAAAAATTAAGGAACTAAAACAGATGGAAACAGAAATTAAAAGGCGCTTTAAGATAGGAGGACATAAAGCATATTATCTAATGAAAGCGTTGCAGAAAGTCACAATAATCCTTGTCTCTACACTGCCGGATTATTATGCTGTGAACGTTTTCGGTTTAAAGACAGCCAAGGCGGTAAACGATGCGCTAAGCAGTGCCTTTAGTATAGTTGGCAAGGATGCAAGGGTTTGGGTTATGCCTCATGGAAACATTACGCTACCAGTAGTTAAGGCTGCGGAGCTTCCAACCATCCCGTCTTATGGATAATGAGACTACACAGCAAGTTCTTTAAATCAGACGCGCATAATTTCAACAAAGGGTGAATTGAATGTCAATGGAAAACATAATTCCCAAGAAAGGTGAAGTATGGTTTCTTTGGTTCAATCGTTGCTCAGGTATCGCTTTAAAGACCCCTAGCAAAACCTTGGTCTTTGACCCAGCCGAAGTGGATTCAAAAATCTTCAAGAACGTGGACGCAATCCTCGTCACCCATGAACATTATGATCATCTCGACGTACCCCTAGTCAAGGAGGTCCACCAACGAACCAAATGCCAAGTTATTGCAGATAAAATATCTGCAGGAAAACTAAAGGGAGTGGTAGCTTCCGATAAGCTACTTGAAGCAAGAGTAGGCTCAAAGTTTCAGATAGGCAGTATCAAAGTTGTAGCAGAAGGCTTTAAACATCCTGCAGCTGCGCCTGTAAGCTTCCTCGTTACAACGGAAGACGGTGTTAGGACCTACCACACAGGGGATAGTCTTCCATTTCCAGAGATGAAACGCATAGGCGAGCAAACTCCTCCTGATGTCGTGTTTTGCACTGTTGGACCGCCAGCCCCAGGTGCTTCGCCTCAAACTGGTCTGGAGATCGTAAAGATGGTTCGTCCAAAGATGGCTGTTCCCTATCATGCGCCAGATGCGGAGTTAAGAAGATTTAATGATCTCCTCTCAAGAGAAACGCCTAAGGTTCGTTGCATGGTCATTGAAAAGAACAAGCCTTACAAGTATCTTTGAGGGACTGCTTTGGCTTCAAGAAAAGAGATAGAAGCGATGAAGACGGAGCTGTGCCATGTTCTACACAAGATAGGTGCCTTAAAATTTGGAGTTTTTAAGCTAACCAGCGGAAAGACAAGCCCCTACTATATCGACCTCAGAATAGTGCCCAGCTTTCCAGATGCGTTTCGAAAGGTTTGTGATCTCTACACACTCCTTGTGAAGACCGATTTTGGAACAGACAGCTTTGAAAGAGTTGCAGGAATCCCCACGGCAGGTATACCCTTCGCATCCCTAGTTGCATATCAACTTCAGAAACCCTTCCTCTACATTCGACAACGCACCCGATTGCATGGAAGAGAACGCAGAGTCGAAGGCATCATCATGCCTGGCGACCGCATCTTACTCATTGACGATTTGATAACAACAGGAGGCTCGCTAATAAAGGCGGCTAAAGCCATTCGTGCCGAAGGAGGAGTAGTGAACCATGCCCTGGTTTTGCTTGACAGAGAAGAGGGAGGAAGACAAAAACTTGCAGAAGACAACATTCACCTGCATTATCTGCTGACGGCAAGTGAGGCAGCTAGAAGGCTTCACGAAGCAGGCGCCATTGACAATGAACAACTGAAAACTATTCTTATGCAGGTCAAAAAGAAGTAGGCTTCTAAAAAAAGCCATGAGGATTCTTGATCGCAAAGATTAATATGAACGCTAAATTATTGTGGATTAAAGAGGGCAGTTTATGAGTTTCACAGAGAAAGAGTTGATTGCCTTTTTGCATGAACAAGAGATACTTGAGGAAGAAATTGTGAAGTCCGTTAGCGAGGCTCTTAAAGCCATTAAAAATCCCGTGGTTGAGACTGTTCTGAAGGGCATATCTTACGATTCCTCGAAGCATGCAGAAATCTATAGGTCGGCTGCAGAGATAATATCAGTAGCTCCTGCACTAACGGAGAAGGATTTCACAAATCTAAAAGAGGTTGTTGCGTGGCACATCAAAAACGAAGAAAGATTAATGGGACGCTTAAGAGAGGCAATAGAAAAGACGAAAAATAGTAGGGTTAAGTTTCTACTTGAATCCATATTTGCTGACGAAAAACGTCACCATGACCTCTTAAACATGGTAATGGACATCATAGTTAAAGGCGAAACCATAACCGACTCAGATTGGTGGGACATAATCTGGAAGAATGCACCCTTCCACGGTGCCCCCGGTGGATGAAATCTTCTAGACTATACAATTTGATGCGTCTGTTTACAGAAAAAGAAAAAGCAAAGTAACGTGTTCGACTTGTTTAGTGTGCCTATTTGGTTAATACGTAGGATTTTCTAAGTACGGTTTTAATGATTTCATGATGTTTCCTTTCATCTGCTGCAATATGTTCAAGTAGAAGTTTCAGCGCCTCATCCTTAGTAGCGTTAATAATTTCCTCTACTTCGCTAAGCATCTTCAGCTCAACCTTCAAATGATCTTCAAGGGTCTTTTTCATGACTAGCGAGTTAACATAACTTGCAATTCTGTAGTCCCATAACTTAGCAGGAGCCTTCTTAGAAAGGTTCAAGACTTCATCAAGAATACGGGCATGCTTCGTAGAATCGAGTTGCATTTCAGTTAAAAGCATCTTTGCTGCTGCGTTGTCAACCTTCTTAGCTAGATCACCGCATATCTTTGCCGTATTTTCCTCAAATTTTATGTGATTACGAATCATGTCGCTAAACGATTTCTTGGTTTCCATCTATTCATAGTCTCCACATTTTTGAATATAGACACTCTTCAGCGATTTATAAAAGATTTTTGTATCACATTGGCGCCAACATGGAATCTGCGCTGACAATCGTTGGAAACCGTTAGCCCAATTTGAAACCGAGGAAGAATCCAACCAGGAAGGTTCCTGCAAAGGGTAGATGAGCTATAATTGGCGTAAGCCAGTTCACGGTTTGTCCTGCACCACCCAACCAGCCTGAAACCGCCTCGCTCAACTTGTCATAATTAACATAAAGAATACCTTGAGAGCTCAAGTAGATCAGCGCAAGAAGAAAGATTCCTATGAGAACAACGATTAACTTCGCAACTTTTTTTATTGCATACCCTACCACAAAGCCACCGATGGCTCCAGTGCCCAACTGGAAGACAAGAGGAGTAGCAATTTCACTCATATAAAGAGCCTCGCCTCTATGGTGCACACGGTTGATTTTTATGTCTTTCGGATTCCAACTCCACAAACACGGTTTGAGGCATTAGGACTCAACCTTTGTTTTCTCATCTTTCAATGACCCATACATTTGATCGGGAGCAAGCAGTCGTGGAAATCGCTTCCTCAAAGCCAGACGAGCCATGTAGCAAAGATGACAAGCATCAGCACATTTCTCTTCATGAGAAAGACCAAACTTTTCAACCAAGGCTACAGGTCCGCCTTCCAAAAGAGGCTGAATAACGGGATGATTAGAAGGATCATAAGTCTTAATGATTTCTGAGAAGGGACGTTGCCAAGCGTTTCCAATTGTTAGACCTTGGCAAACATGAACATAACCTAACGGATCCACATGCACTCTCTGAGGATTTGCCAAATCTTCGTAAGGACATTCTTTAAATTCGCTCCATGCTTTTCTAGGCGCCTCTTCCAGTAGCTTCTCGGCTGCTCTACCGCGATACATCAGTTCACTTGCGCCCCCTGGCAACCTAACGAGTTTTTCTGGAAGCTTCGTTGTAGCCATCACATTCACCCGCATGTCCAGCTTCAAGGCTGCTTCAACACCGTTTCTCACTCTCTCAGCCTCTAAGTCTTCTCCATGATATGGATCACTGCTTAAGCCAAGATTTGCGACACCTAGTGCAGCTAGAGTACGTAACCATTCTAGGGCATCTTCGAGGCATGTAGCCCAGTAAGCGTTGGATAGCACTCCTGTTTTAAAGCCCATCTCAGCGGCTTTGCCTAAGCCTTTTAGCATTATCTGATAGTAAAGGAAGGGTTCTCCTCCTTCAAACCAAACCCATTCAACTGTACCTAGTTTCTTAGCTTCATTCAACAGCTGGTTAACCTGCCTGAAGGTCATAGTCTCTTGAGCCAATGGACTACTCCAAACAAAGCAGTGGTCACATTCCATTATACATTGATAAGTGAGAAGAAGATGCATTCCCTTTAGCTTCATTTCAATCGTCTCTCAAAGTTTCTATAATAAGACAATATCAAAAGCCCTAATAGAATTATAGGTTGATGAAACAACTTAAATCTGATTCCAGTTCAGTTTTAGTCGTATGCTCTTGACCTTGGAGGTGGCTTGTTGGATTTATTGGAGATCTACATGCTAAATCTTGCAGTTACTTTGTCCATGTTTTTCGTGCTTGTCTTTCGCGCCTGGATAGAACTCAGAAACTACCGCATAATGTGGAAAGAATTAGAATGGCGAAGAACATACGAAGTTGTAGGCAGAATCCTAAAAGCAGAAAAAGACTTGTTCACAGGGGTAGAAGGCGGGGAAGAACTTTACAATCTCCTATGTGAAATATTCAGAGTGGAAGAAAAATAGTTAAGGGAAATGCCAATCCTTAATCATCGATTTCGGCTTGCCAGATTTCTCCAGTCCATACCGACTTAAAGGCTTTGTCAAATGGCGCTGGGACCTCTCCGATATAATGTACAATCCTTTTCCCTGACCTCTTTCCTCTTCAACAGCATTCTTCTTCAACTTCAAGCTGCGAAAACCACACTTGTCGCATCTAAAACCTTTACCAGTTCCCATGGACTCCATACGCCTTCCACAGCTGGGACAAAGAGGGTTGTGGAAAACAATCTTTGGAGTCAGCTTCAAGATTTTGAGCTTCTCAAGATTAATTGTGATTGGATGCTTCTCAGTTTTTGGGCGGACACCCCCAGAGGCTTCAATAAAGTCTCCGACAAGAAGCTTTCTGGCAACCTTCTGCAGAGTCCCAGTAGGCGCGTAGGCAGCGCAATCAATCATGTCATTCTCATCTATAATCGAGAAGATTACATGTCTTCGGGGAACAATGTGAGGGGAACAATTTACCCTTCCCTGGACGACTGCGGGCTGATAAGGTTGCACGTCAGATACAGAATTGACTCTTCTTAAATGAGCGTCGGTTCCATGATTAGTGCGGAAAATCACCCATCGTTCAAGAGGTTCAAGTGAATGAACCATTTCATGGGCTTGTTTGACTGCAAGGGGTGTTTCTCCTCTGATGCCATAGAGAATCGGGTCTGGACCTCGCGGAGTAATTAAAATCCGACCTGTTTCAGGGTCTACATTGTTGAAGGTTAATGATGACACCTTTTCGTTCATGTCTAAAACCGAAGATTCATCCAGTCGACGGGGAGTTCCACAGTTCCGGGGAATCCGATAGACAATGAGCTCGTATGTATTGTCACTCTCTAAGGTTTCGCCAATAGCAGCCAGAGCGCCGATTATGCCCCTTCCATTTTTGAAGCCCAAAGCCTCGGCTCCAAACTTTCTGATAAGCCTTAGAGCCCCTCTTTTCTTGACAATGCCTTGGATAGTTTGTTTGGCAAAGGCTCTAATCTCTGCTGGAACGTGGTTTCGGTCTAGAAAGACAACGCCTGGTTCGGTGCCTGCAAAATCCATGTCCGAATGCGCTTCAACTACATTGGTGACTTGCTCAAAAATTTCTTCTACAAGATGCTCATCGCATCTGAACCTTAAACAGAGAGCGCCGTTGCCCCTTGTTTTCCATGGAACATTTGGGTTAAGTCGGACCAGATTGGGGTAGTCAGTAAAGGAGACTCCTATTTTGCACAGTTTTTCCACGAGAATTGCAGCTATATAGGTGGTGCAACCCATCCTCGGCGAGTCCGTGTCATCAATACCAATGTGCATCGTAAGCATTCATTGTCAGCTCAAAATAGTTCAAGGTATTCTAAGATAAGAAAGTTTCAGATGATTATTCCGATAGATCAGGTTTTGCCTTAAAATATCTGTTAAACGCTAAGGTCAAGTTCTTAGAGAAGAAAAAGAAGGGTTGAGGAAGCTATTTTGTTCCTTCAACAACTATCATTGTGAGGGTTGAGCGAACTTTATTCAGTCTTCTCACATTCCATGTTACGACGTCCTTTAGTTTATCCATGGTGTCTGCCGTAATTTTTGCTATCACGTCATAGACGCCGTAAACTATGTAGGCTTCTTCTACTCCTTCAACCTTCTTTAACTCTTTTAGAACTTCTTCTTCCGAACCTATCTCAGCGTTGATTAGGACGAAAGCTGATGGCATAGTTTAAATCATCCTCCTTCTAGCTTATGATAGCAGAAAAAGGTTGACAAACCTAAAATATTTTTGCCTATTTTAGACAAAACATGGTTTCATGCTTCATGGAGAAGACTTGAGAGATAGAAAGTTTTTTGTGTGAAAAGAAAGATACAAAAAGGAAAAGGTGAAAATGCTTGATACAATTTCTTATCATAGAAACATTGACCAAAATGCTGGAAGACATAATCGCGTTTCTACCTGTCGTTATCGCCGCCATTATCGTGATACTTATCGGATACGGCGTTGGCGTCCTAGTTGGCAGAGCAGTGAACAGGCTTATTGAGAAGATGGGTATAGAAAAAAGCTTTGATCAAAGCAGTACAGGCAGAGCCTTTAGAGCTGCAGGATTGGATCTCTCATCCTTCGTTGGAGGAGTCACAAAGGCTTTCATTATTATACTAGCAATTATCTTAGCGATACAGATCTTAAACATAGGAGGCACCTTAGGCGACTACCTGGTTTCAGTGGCATCATATCTGCCAAGACTACTTGGAGGAATTCTGATAATAGTCATAGGCACAGTTCTAGTGGACTTCCTAGCAACTCTCGTGGGCAAAACACTAAAACCCACCTTCCCAAAAGCCAAAACCGAGATAGCTGACATGCTGAAAAACCTACTTCTGATCGGCCTAGTAGCAGTGGTACTTCTGGTAGCATTAGATCTTATGCTACTCGCAGGCGACCTAGTGTATCCCTTAATCTTAGGTTTCGTGATAATAGGTGCAGGAATATCGTTGACTGACGGTTTGATCAAGTCAATCACAGAAGACCACAAAGAGTTTGTAGCGGTTGCAGGATACGCAAAGTTCGTGCTGTACAGCATCTTCTTAATTATCGGCGCAGGAGCAATCTTTGCAACATTTGAAGGAGTCACAAACGTAGTAGCCAACATCTCTTGGGCTTTTGCGATCGCCTTAGCCATAATGCTGATTCCCGTAATGTACAGCATCGCCAAAAAAATGTCAAAAGAAGTTTCCTAACAAAATCAACGCTCTCTCCCCGATAATTCCCTCTTTTTCTAAATCAACATATGCCTGTGTAGTATAGCTGCAAAAAATATCCAGTGTCAAATTCATAGATTATTTAAAATATCTTCTGTCTAAAATAACTAGGTACATGTGAGGTATACCAATTTGGCTATAACAAGTAGAGAAATGCAAGCTTTAGAGTTGAACTCTGAATATTTTGGAGTTTCCAGACTGCAACTTATGGAAAACGCTGGGCGAGCAGTCGCAGAGGAAATTCTTGCACGATTCAAACCTGAAAAAGCCAAAGTCGCCATTTTTTGTGGATTAGGTGGAAATGGTGGCGACGGTTTTGTAATTGCACGCCACCTTGCCAGCAACGGAATCAAAGCAGCCTTAATTCTCGCTGGAAAATCCCAAGATGTTACAGATGAAGCAGCTCGGAAAAACCTTAGTGCTTTGCGACATCTTAAGGATGCTATCATCTTCCATGAGGCTTATGATTCATCTCTTATTCCGAAGATCGAAGCAAACATTGTAATTGATGCTTTACTTGGAATAGGACTTAAAGGGGCGCCTCGTCCACCCATTTTGCAGATGATAAAGCGAATCAATGAGTCGAACGCATTTTGTGTAGCTGTTGATGTGCCAACCGGAATCAACGCGGACACAGGCGCAATCTTAGGCGAAGCTGTTAAAGCCAATCTCACAGTTACGTTTCACAAGATAAAACATGGATTAGAGAAAGCTAAGACGCATGTGGGCGAGTTAGTAGTTAAAAAGATCGGATTACCAGAAGAGATCGAACATTTCGCTGGCCCCGGCGACGTGAGATTAGCTATTAAGCAGCGCCAACCTGAAGCCCACAAGGGCGATTTTGGCAGACTACTAGTCGTTGGTGGGAGCCAAACATTTTCTGGAGCCCCCACTCTTGTGGCTCTAGCTGCGCTGCGGACTGGAGTAGACTTAGTCTATATAGCAGCGCCACACAGAACAGCCTATGCGATCTCTTCCATGTCTCCTAATCTCATCACGGTAAAGTTAGAAGGAGATTATCTAAGCACTCGCAGTATCTCGATAATTCGCAGGTATCTTGAAGCCTCTACAGCAGTGGTCGTTGGACCAGGTTTAGGATTGCATAAGGAGACTGGAGATGCAGTTGCAGAGATCGTTAGAGCAGCTGAGGAGAGAAAGATTCCTTTGTTGTTGGACGCTGATGGGCTTAAGGCTTTCGCAGAATCCAAGCGAAAAGTGAAAACGCCGCTAGTTCTGACGCCTCATGGAGGTGAATATAAGCTGCTGACGGGTCGTGAGCTACCTAAAGACTTGAATAGTCGAGCTGAAGACGTGAAGAAAACTGCTAAGAAGCTTGACGCGGTAGTGTTGCAGAAGGGACACACTGACGTGATTTCAGATGGAACCCGCTTGAAGCTTAACTTTACGGGTAATCCTGGCATGACTGTTGGTGGAACAGGCGACGTTCTTTCGGGTGTCGTTGGAGCGTTTTTAGCTTGGGGCTCTGTTCCCTTTGAGGCAGCAGTTGCTGGAGCTTTCGTTAATGGTGCTGCTGGAGACCTTGCTAAAGAGGAGAAGGGATATCATATGGTGTCTACCGATCTCTTAGAGTGGATTCCAAAGGTTATGGACAATCCCATGTCTCATTTAAAGGTGTGCAGGAGTGCAACCTAGAGCGGTCAGGATCAGCGTCTATCATGCTAAGCAGTGCGACCCGAAGAAATGCTCAGCTTTGAAGCTTAGACGATTCGGCATGGTAAGAATTGTTCACCGCATCAGATACTTGCCTAAGGGCGCGGTTACTTTGAATCCTTTTTCAAAGAAGGCATTTTCTCCAGCCGACCGCGAAAGAATCTTGCATCGAGGTTTAGCTGCTATAGACTGCAGTTGGATACATGCAGACGAGGTTTTTGAGCTCAACATACGTGGAGCTTCACGTTGCTTGCCCTATTTGACTGCTGCGAATCCAGTGAATTATGGCGTACCCACAAAACTAAGCACTGTAGAAGCCTTAGCAGCTGCGCTTTATATAACTGACTTCAAGCAGGAAGCGGAAAAACTGCTTTCAATCTTTAAGTGGGGACCCCAATTTATACGTTTAAACCAGAAACTTTTAGACGCTTATGTCAAGGCGAAGGACAGCAGTGAAATTGTTGAGCTACAGAAGGATTTCATGACCTAGCGTAGGGATATTCTACATGGTTTTTTTGAAGAATTCTGCCGTTCTTTTGTAGAGAACTCTCTGATTCTTGGTTTTCATTATTCCGTGTCCTTCGTCTTCGAAGATCAGCAAATCATATTTTAACCCAGCTTTATCTAGCCTTTTCCTTACTTCTTCCACGTTTCTCGGTGTAACATTGGGGTCACGTGCTCCTTGTACAATCAAAAGCTTGCCTTTGATCTGATGGATGAAGTTTATAGGTGAACGTTCAAAATAACGACTGGGAACTTCTTTGGGGCTTCCTCCCAGCATTTCCTCAGCGTAAGGACGCAAGTCTGGTCGAGTTGTTTCGTAGTCAACAACTAGATCGGTCATTCCACAGATGGGAACTGCAGCAGCAAAAAGCTTGGGCGCTTTAGTTATGGCATACCAGCTTGAATAACCGCCATAGCTCGTTCCCGTGATCCCTACTTTTTCTTTATCCGTTATTCCGCGGTCTATCAGCAGTTTGACACCTGCCCAAATATCTTCCTGTTCATCGCTTCCCCAGCCGCTAACTCGAATTAGATCCTCAAATTCCACGCCGTAACCTGTTGAGCCTCGATAGTTTGGAGCTAAGACGTTGAATCCTTCGGATACAAGGAATTGAATCTGAGGGATGATACCGTCTTCACAGTGTGCAGTGGGTCCACCATGAACGTAGATAATGGTTTTTTTGCTGGCTCTCTTTGGGCGATAAAGCCATCCGTGAATATCCAAGCCATCTTTAGCTTTCCATGCGAAGTCTTCTGCTGGAGTAAGATCTTTTGGCGTTACAGATGTTTGTTCCCAAACGTGAGTGAGTAACTGAAAACGAGAGATCTGTACATTGTCGATGTTAAATTTGACAATTTCATCTGGCTGGGTAGATGAATAGTACAGGGCTATCCATTCTTCATCTGTCAATGGGCCAATTGGTATGAGGGATCCTTTAATTTTGGGTAAGAATTTTTCTTTCAGAATTGTTAGGTCGATTATTGAGGGTTTGACTCTTGCTTTTTGATATTCCAAAACGATGAGGTGATGGCTGTTGATAGGACTGTGTATGTCTTCAATGTTGCGGTGTGGATCATCGATCAGCCAATTGATTTCTTTGGTTTTAATGTTGTATGTGCCTAATGCATAGTGTTTCTGGGTTTTGCCATTTTTCGTTTGAGTGATGAATCCGATGTTTCTTCCATCGGGCAACCAGAGGGCTTGAATCTTTGCTTTTGGTCCAAAATTGAGTATTTCGTGGTCTTCTTTTGCTTCGATGTCCACTAGCCAATATTGGTCTCCCTTGGGGTGAAGTTCTTTTCGGTTGTAA
Organism: uncultured Candidatus Bathyarchaeia archaeon; assembly: GCA_964347555.1. GTDB lineage: Archaea > Thermoproteota > Bathyarchaeia > Bathyarchaeales > Bathyarchaeaceae. The sequence goes on from CAYFZT010000028.1 coordinate 11,556, forward strand.
AGCACATGTGTTCCTTGGTTGTTAAGTTTGGGATAGAGCCATGAGGGCTTCTTTGGTTTTGCCAGGACGATTCTTTCTTCCTTTTCAAGGTCATGTCTATAAATCCATGTGGGTTCAATCTCCTGTTTCTTTTCTATGTCATAGTTGGCGCCGTAAACAAGCCATCTTCTGTTTGGGTGCAGTGATCCTCCACGTATAAAGAATGGAGGGTCTTCTTCTGTTAAGGGGGTCATCTGTTTAGGTTTGTCTATTTTGACTTCGAAGAGTCTCACTCTTTCGTTGCGGTCTTTGTCTTCTCCCACGATTACAGAACGGGAGTCTGGGGCGAAGTCCACGACGAAGGTTGCTTCCGGTGTCTCTGTCAAGGCAAAGGGTCTTGCGGATCCTTTTGTGGGAACTAGGAATACGTCTAGGTTTGGATGTACATTTCTCCATGTGTAGGCAATGTATTTTGAGTTCTTTGAAATCTTCTGTCCAAGTATTGCTGGAATGGTTAACAACGCGTCCAAAAAATTGTTTTTTTCACTGTTTGTAGGGGCGGTCATTGATGTGCCTTCTGAATTAGGTTCATTCTTTCTTTGAATGTCATGAAAGGTTTTTAAGGTTTTTATTTCTCTGTTGCGTTTTTCTTCAATATGGTGTTGCAGATAAACTTTGGTTTTGTCATGTTGGTTCTCATCTTTTTTGTTGTAATTGGAGCACGTTATTTATTGATGAGAAAAGCTCAGAGGAGGATGTGGAGCCGCCTTTCTGAGGAGTTACGAGAGCGAGAGAATTTTTTGGAGATTTTCAGTGTTACTTCTTTTGATGATTTTGATGCATTTGATTTTATAATTGGAGGTTTCAGCCATGTTTCTCCGTTTCCTGCGATGGTTGAAGGTGAATGGAGATATAGGATTTATTTGAGCCGTTCTGAAGTTGGAGACATCATTACGATTGTTCATGAAATAGTTGAATGCACTGTGGGAAGAGTCATTGAAAGGTTGCTTAACCTTGAAAAGCCATTGTATTTGCAACGAAAAGAAGATGACAAGTTTTGGGTGCAAGGAAAGAAAAGGAAGTATCTTGTCGAACATGTTATGGCTACGCTTGGAGAAGCTGAAGACTTGACGCAGAGGAAGTTGAGGGAGCGTCTGGAAAAGGAAGACGCTGAAGACTGGCTTAATCTGAGAACATAACTTAACAGATTTGGCTGTGTGAGTCTAGAAAAAGTCAGTAGCTGGTGTTCATGTTCTTTTTAAGCTCCAGGTTCTTATAAGATGAAAGGGGTTTTGATTTGCAGAGGGACGAAAGAAGAATACGGAGAGGCGAGAAGTCTGGCTGGGTGTTTGTAGTTATCGGAATCATCTTGTTGGGGTTCGGCTATACATTCTATGACGCGGGACTCCACTATTCAGGACTCATGCTAATAGTCATGGGAATTGCATCGATAGCGTTTGGCTTCATCTTAGTGCGTTACAGCATTCAAATTCGGCGTAAGTACTTGGAATAAAGGAAGAATACAAACTAACGCAAACCTAAGTTGCCTGCGCGCACTGTTTAGCTAAGTGCTGGCATGCTGGCAATAACCCGCCTTATTAATATCTGTTAATTCTAGCCTAAGTAATTTTCTAGAGTCTGTCATTTTCTCCTGTCTTCCTTTATTCATGTCTCTTTCACCTCTCTAAAAAGTGGTCTAAAGTTCTTGTTCTGTTTGCTTCTATGTAGCCTCTCAGGTCTTCGCCTAAGAATAAGGCTTTTAGTAGAGGTCGTGGTCGGTTTTTTCGTATTTTTCTTTTCATGTTTCTACACCTCATAATGAGCATTTTTTTCTCATCTGGCAGTGTGAGGAGGCTCTGCGAATGAATCATGATGCAAAGAGCCTCTGAACAACCATAATTTTTTCAACTCACATTTTGGGTTCTACTATAACGACTCATCGGGTAGGAGAGGTGGGCTCTGCATATCATATTAGTGAAATCGTGGCTCTGTTTTTTTAGGA
>CAYFZT010000028.1:13546-14032 GCA_964347555.1 uncultured Candidatus Bathyarchaeia archaeon
CCAAAAAATTTATGTTGAGGACGGAGACGCTTCGGAGGACGAGACAATAAATTTTTTAGATTTCACGATATATAAGAATGAATTTGCCTGCGCGCGCAGACCTGAAATTCTAGGGCTTGGGCATGTAAGAAAGAATTTCCTCAATAGCTTCATCTAAACTTTTGGTTATGTCAATTACAGTTCCATAGTCAAATCTGGAAACTGCTTTATGAACTGCTCTAACTGCATCTTCTCCGAGAGTTATTCTTCTTGAACTATCTCTTTCAATACACACTTCCACAGGTGCCTTCAAAGTAAACACATAGCTAGGATATGACAAATTCTGGATAAGATGTTCAATAGGCTCTTCATGATAAAAGCAAGCATCAAATATAACAATCCTACCATTAGCCAATTCTTCTTTTACTCTAGGAAGCACTATTTCGTTTGCTTCAATGAAATTCTCAGCGGAGATGCATTTTGCTTCAGGACTAACTTTGTCCAAAC
>CAYFZT010000029.1:0-13947 GCA_964347555.1 uncultured Candidatus Bathyarchaeia archaeon
CTTCTGATACCTTTCGCTGCAGGCAACGTCATTTACATAGCGGGATCAGATCTGATTCCAGAGCTCCGTAAAGAAGAACCCGAACTTCTGAAATCTGCACTACAACTAGTTGCCTTCATCTTGGGAGTTCTCATCTTATTCTTATTAGTATTTCTGGAATAAATCTGCCCCTCAACTCTTGCATATGTGTTTTCTGTTATAAAAATGGTGAAAAAAGCAACGCTTTTAAAGCACAACGGTATCCCTTACTCTTCTCCAAACATGGAAGAAGTCATATCCCTAAGGAGAACACGCGTAACATGTCGGAGAAACCACGGGTTGGAGTGTTTATCTGCCACTGTGCGGGAAACATAAGCGACAAAGTGAATGTAAACCAAGTTAAGGTAATTAGAGATTCTCTTGAACGAGTGAAAGTCGCTGATACCTTCGAGTTTCTTTGTAGTAACCGTGGGCAAGAAATGATCAAGAAGGCAATTAATGGTTCACATAAAAATGCCAAGGGGGAGATAGAAATTGGGATATAAAGAAGCATGGAAAGTTTTAGAAAATCTGGTCGCGGAGTTTCGAAAGGAAGGTATATCAATTTCTTCAGAAACAATGCATGATCTGCGCTCTGCAAAAACCATGATGCAAATGTTGAAGGCAGATGCCTCACGTTTGGAGTTTCTCCCAACAATAGGAGCTTATCTTGATACTGTTGAGTCACAGCTCATGGGTTTGGCGCTGGAAAAGTTTGGTCAGGCTTTTGTTGAGCAGTGGATGAAGAAACTAGATGAGGCTAGAAGAAAAGTTGAAGAAGAAAAGGTTGAATCTACCTTTTCAAAGCTTGCTCTTGGAATCCAGCGAAGTGATTTTTGGGTACGCGTGTTGCCCTCAGAAGATATTCTTAAAGAAACTGTGGAAAATTTAGCTGGCGAAATAGGAGTCTCTTGTAAAATGCAAGAAGACGGATACATATTGGTGTACGGCAGCAAGGAAAAGATAAAAGAATTTGTCAAGAAGATGCGCGTGTAGAAATAGAAACTAGTCTTCCCCTGTGTTTGGCTTGATTCCGTAATGTGTATGTGAAGATCTATAGTGAAAACCGAGGGTTTCTTACTTCAATTATTGAACAGCGCGCTAAATCCTAATTAGCATTCGGACTATAGGGAAATAAGAAACAGCCAATAGAGACAGAATCAGCACGAGTTGAAGGATATCTGCTCCAGTGAGTATGCCGTACAAGCTATAGGCAGCGATGAGCGAAAAAGAAGTAACGCTATGTGCTTTTATCATATCTAAGTTGGCAGGAGCCATCAGATTCGGATTGTTATAGTGTTTGTTAAGGATTCGTATAGACCTAAGGACTAAGGGTAGAGAGATTAGAGCAATTAGAGAGATAGAAGGTATAACTCCAAATGCCACAGTCCCAACAATAATGGAGTAGGTGCAAATCCAGCTTAAGACATACAATTTGACTCCAGCTCTCTTTCCATATCTGGCAACAAGAGTGAGTTTTCCCGCTCTTTTATCTTCTTCCAAATCTGGAATCTCGTTAATCACAATCATGGAGAACAACATTATTCCTAACGGGAGTGTGGCCAAAAAAGCTTCTAGAGTAAGTTTTTGAGTTTGGACATAGTATGATCCGAGACCAATTGTGGTGCCGAAGTTTATGAGGAGCCCCAATTCTCCAAGGCCATAGTGAGAAAAACGGATTGGAGGAGCCGTATAGAAGATTGAGCAGAAAAGTCCAAAGAGTCCAAAAGCCAAGATCGGTAGTCCACGCTCTATGGAGAGGTAAATCCCAATGGATGCTGTAGCTAGATAACAAAGCACAAAGGCTCTGAACATTGACTGTGGAAGGATGATTCCACTAGTAAGAGTACCGCTTCCTCCCGTGTAGGGGTTCTTTTCTCCCGGTTTTAAGCGGTCGACTGAATGTTTGTAGTCAAAATAGTCGTCTGTCATGTTCAGACCCATGTGGTTTATTATGACACCTACCAAAACGAGAAGGAAATACCAAGGAGAGAAGGATTTGTCTACTGCCCAGCCGATTAGACCTCCGAGTGTCGCTGGAAAGATGCTGGGTGGAATAAAATGATATCTGAAGGCTTGCCACCACACTCTTAATTTTGTCTTTCCATGCTCATTCACGATAATTTCGACTCCAACTATTACTTACTTGCCATGTTGAAAGTTTTCTTATATACCTATTGGTCTATTCGAAAGAGGTTTTTCGTTATGCATGCAAGCAGTAAAATCGTTCTCCATTATGGGTCATTGGTCCTTGACATAGGTGAAGCGTCCTCTGCCTTCGCTATAGATGTTCAATAGAAACTCAGGGCATGAAACGTTTAATGCATATCATTTTTGGGCCACCAAGAGTAGAACGCCACCAAACATTTTTTTCTTTGCAACAACGTTTCGGGTATGCTTTTCTATTAATCTTTGCAACTCGGCATTTTTTGGATAGAAGCGATACGTTGTATACAGTATTGAGTAAAGTTTTCCTTTCTCCCTCAACACCAACCTAGCAATAAACGGCACACAGAACCTCCAGTAAGCTCCTATGATAGACCTCAAGACCTTATTATCTGGCTTTCCGAGGTCAACTATTAACAGTCTCCCGTTGCTTCTCAGGACACGAAATATCTCGGCTAGAGCTTTTTCTATGTTAATGGCGTCTCGCAAAGAAAATCCACACATTACAGTTTGAAAAACACCATTCCGAAAGGGAAGGTTTTCCATAATAGCCTTCTCCACTGAAATCTTAGCATATGTTCCAGGTATTCGTGTCTTCGCTTCAGAAAGCATAGAACGAGACGGATCAACTAGATCAACTTCGCCAACATTGCGACCAAAGATTTCAAATGTTAGTTTAGTCATCGTTCCTGGACCACATCCAGCATCCAATATTCGGCCTCCCGGGTTCACAGCCGCTGCAATGCCTTCCTTTCTAAAAGAGATATCTCGACCAAAAGACATTATGTAGTTCAGAGAGTCATAAACTCTAATTAGTGACCACAGCGCCTTCATAGTTCTACCCCATTTATCTCCAAGGCCAGCTCGATTTTTCTTCATTCACACCTCACCGTTTTTGCAACGCTGCTCGACCATTTTGCGTGCTACTTACTGTACTTTTCGCCTTTCCTTGTCTGAAACCTTTCACTCATCCTACGCAATATCATATTTATAAAAAATATTGTATAATTTAATTATTTACAAAAATCGCCTAGTATTGTTTATATAATAAGAAACATATCAATATCTTCTACCAGAACTACGGAAGTGGGGAAAGCAAGTTCCCGAAAGAGGAATGAAAAATGACGCGAGAAGAATCACGAATCGGGGTGTACATTTGCAGATGCGGATGCGGTCAAGAAGGAAACATAAGCGGAACAGTGGATGTAGAAAAGGTAAAGGAAATAGCAGCCAAATTCGAAGGAGTGAAAATTGCGCAAGTTTATGAATACGTCTGTAGTAATCCCGGGCAACAAATGATAAAAGATGACATCAAGAAACACAAACTAAACAGAATAGTTGTCGCTTCCTGTTCACCTCGCATGCACCTCGAAACTTTCAGGCGCAACGTAGACTCGGCTGGACTTAATCCATATTTACTCGAGATGGCCAACATCCGTGAACAGTGCAGTTGGGTTCATGAAAACAAAGAAGCTGCAACCGCCAAGGCAACAGACCTCATTCGAGGAGCAGCTAAACGCGCGCGTTATCTTGAACCCTTAAAAGCTAAAAAGGTAGCCGTAAACAAGAATGTCCTCGTGATTGGCGGAGGCATCGCAGGTATTAACGCCTCTATTGAACTGGCTGATATGGGTTATAAAGTCTATCTAATTGAGAGAAAATCAACCATAGGAGGCCACATGGCCCAACTTGGAAAAACTTTCCCTACGCTTGATTGTTCCTCTTGCATTCTAACTCCAAAGATGGTGTATTTATCCCAACATCCAAACATTAAGCTCATCTCTTTGGCTGAAGTGAAGGAAGTAAAAGGGTCACCAGGCAACTTAAAGGTTCTAATTGAGAAACAACCTAGATTTGTAGACGTAGAAAAATGTACCGCTTGTGGAGAATGCGCCGAAAAATGTCCTGTTAAAGTTAAAAGCGAGTACGAAGTCGGCCTAAGAGAGCGCAAAGCTATATACATACCTTTCAGACAGGCAATCCCAAACGCGTATTTCATAGACAAGGACAACTGTCTCTTCTTCACCAAGGGAGTTTGTAAGCTCTGCAAAAGATTCTGCAAGGCTGACGCAGTGGATTTCACCCAGAAAGGAGACACTTTTGAACTGGAAGTCGGCGCCATAATTGCTGCTACTGGATATGAAGTGGTTGATCCGAGTGTTGTCAAACAGTACAGTTATGGATTGCATCCTGACATTGTAACGCATCTTCAGTTTGAGAGACTACTTGTTCAAGGCGTTCACAAACCCTCTAATGGCAAAACACCTAAGAAGGTAGCGTTCATCCTCTGCGTCGGGAGCAGAATTGGAGAAAAAGTTGTCAACGGGAAGGGGAAGAAATACTGCTGCAAAATAGGCTGTATGAACGCAATTAAGGAGGCTTATGTCTTTGAAAAGGCGGTGCCCGATGCAGATCCGTGGATATTCTATACGGATATAAGAGCACATGGAAAAGGCTACGAAGAATTTTATGGCAAAATGCGGAGCCACGGCGTGAAGTTCATCAGAGGTCGTGCTGCAGAAGTGATTCCAAACGGCGAGAGACTGATGGTGAGGGCCGCAGACACGATACTCGGAATGCCCGTTGAAGAGGAATTCGATATGGTGGTGCTCAGCGCTGAACTTATGCCAAGCTACGGCTCTGACAACCTAGCTCGAATGTTGGGCATTCACGTGGGATCTGACGGTTTTATTTTGGAGAGACATCACAAGCTTAGACCCGTAGACACTCAGAAAGAAGGAGTTTTCTGCTGCGGTTGTGCGCTAGGTCCAAAGGACATCCGTGAAACTACCACCGAGTCCATGGCTGTAGCCTCAAAAGTGGCAACTTTTCTCGGTAAGGGCGAAGTTTCTGTGCCCCCTGAAGTAGCTTACGTAATCTCAGAAAAATGCAATGGCTGTGGAGAGTGCATTAAAATCTGTCCTGCTCAGGCCATAAAGGAGATGCCTTCAACATCTAAAGTTAGAGTTGAAATCGACCAGATGTCATGTACAGGCTGTGGAATATGCGTGCCAAAATGCCCGAAGGAAGCCATTGACTTAAATCACAGCACAGAAGAGCAAATAATGGCACACATCCAAGGGATAAGCCGAAAAAAATCAGAGTCTCCACACATAATAGCTTTTCTTGAAGACAAAACAGCCTATGCTTCTGCCGATTTAGCCGGACAAAGCAGGCAGGGATATGCCCCAAACATCCTTGTAGCAAGTGTTCCCAGCACTGGACGTGTAGGGTTAAAACATATTCTGAGCGCCTTTGCTTCTGGCTGTGACGGAGTCATTCTCGTTGAAGGAGAAGACAGCGCTTTCACAGGAGAGAAGCTGAGAGAACACATGGTTCAATTGAAAAAGGAGCTACGCGAATACGGTGTTGAATCTCTCCGTTTGGTTTCCACTACTGTAACAATTCCACAATACCCAAAACTTACCGACACTTTTAACGTATTTACCGAAAGAATCTCAAAAATTGGCAAGTTACCTAAAAACGTACGTACCAAAATTAAAGGCAAACTTAGTAGAGGTGGATCTAAATGAAAACCAAAACCAGACTGCTAATAACTCCTCAGATGAGAAATCCAGCTTTTCTAGAGGAGTTAATGAAAACCAGAGGTGGAGAAAACGTATTAGATTGCATTCAATGTGGAGTCTGTGCGGGCTCTTGTCCTGCTGCGTGGGCTATGGACTACACTCCAATACAGATTATCAAGATGATTCACTTAGGAATGAAGGACGTAATTTTTTCCAGCTCAACCATCTGGATTTGCGCCATGTGCAATACATGCGTAACACGTTGTCCCAGAGGCATTGAGCTTCCACAGCTCATGTCAACCTTGAAAAACATTGCTCTCACAGAAAACATTCAAGCTCCAGTTGAAATCAAACCCAAATTCCACAAGTCGTTTGCTGAAATTATTAAACGTCGTGGACGGATGCATGAGCCAGATCTGTTCATGCAAATCACGAAGAAAACTGATATAAAAACCATGATGCACAACGTTCTCTTAGGCTGGTTGCTCCTAAGAAAGGGCAAACTCAAGTTGGTAGCATCAGAGGTGAAGAAGAAAGATGAACTTCTCGCCATTTTCGCTGAAGCATTAAAAGATGAGGAACATTAAAATGAAGTACGCCTATTTTCCAGGTTGCTCTCTAGAATCAACAGCACCCGAGTACGCCATTTCCTGCAGAGCCGTGAGCGATGTCTTAGGCATAGAGCTTGTTGAAATTCCAGATTGGAACTGTTGCGGGGCAATGGACGCGATCTACGCTTATAATCCTTCGTTGTCTGTCGCCCTCTCTGCAAGAAACTTGGCGCTGGTCGAAAATATGAACATGGACTTAGTGTCTCTGTGTAGCGCCTGTTTCTTCACGTTGTCCAGAGCCAACAAGCTAATTCATGAAGATTCTGAAATGAAAGGCAAAGTAGATAAAATACTAAATGACGCCGGGCTCAAATACAACAGCGACATTAAGGTTAGACACTACTTAGACATCCTCGTAAACGACATCGGTCTCCAAAAAATTTCTGAATCTATAAAAGTTCCCCTTAAAGGACTAAACGTAGCATCCTACTATGGCTGCATGTTGATAAGGCCACCGGAAATAGTGAACTTCGACGACCCTGAGCATCCAACATCCTTGGATATGCTGGTAGAAGCGCTGGGAGGTCAAAGCGTGAATTACATCGGCAAGATAAGATGTTGCGGAGCCTCTCTTGGCCTAACTGAAGAACATATAATGATGGAAATGACAAAGGACATACTGTTGAACGCTAAGAAAGCGGAAGCTGACTGTGTAATTTTGCCCTGTCCACTGTGCCATTTTAACCTCGATGCAAAACAAAAAAATATAGAGTCCGCTTTCGATATCGAAATTGACCTTCCAGTGCTATATTTCACTCAGCTCATGGGAATAGCCTTTGGACTAAGTCCCAAAGCGCTTGCATTACACAAAAACTGCGTTTCTCCAAAAATGTTACTGAGGCAACTTGTCACCGCTTAAAATTTAAGATGGTATGAAGAATTCTTGACTCAATTCGCGAAAAAAGACACAGTTGTGATACAAAGGGTAAGAGTCACTTACTAGTGAAACTCTAGGTGACTCTTTTGGGAATGAGAAAAAGCGAATTCTACTGATTTGGATAGTTCTCTCTGTTCGTTATTAGGTTTCTGTCGAAGTGCAGGAAATATCCACTTTTCATATGGAACAAATAAGACGTAAAAAAACCGCTTCCCGAAACCAAAGGTGAGCCATTAGACTCGATCGAAGAATCTTATGAATTTTTTTAAATTTTATGAAAAATAAAGCGAAAACCTAAAATCTCAGCCTTACACCTTAAACTCTTCTACCATTGGAGAAACTAGGACAATGGAGACAGCCAGCAAGACCATAAGAAGAGACGAATTAGACCCAAGCTTCACCAGAGAGGTTGAGGCTGCCGCGGGAACTGATATCTGGGCATGTTATCAATGTTCAGTATGTTCTGGAGGTTGCCCATTAAGCTTCATGATGGACTATACCCCCCGACAGATAATGCGGATGTGCCAGTTTGGCATGCGAGATAAAGTCTTGTCAAGCTCAACCATCTGGCTGTGCTCTTCCTGTAACACCTGTTTTACAAGATGCCCAAGGGAGATTGAAATTCCAGAGGTTATGGCTTCTCTTAAAAGCATAGCGATAAAAAGCGGAATCGACGCCAAAATCAGAGAAGGCCCAGCCCTCTACAAGACAATGGTTGACAGCATGAAAAAATATGGAAGAATACACGAGACTGGACTAATTATCGATTTTGCACGAAAAACTGGAGCAACTAAATTGTTAAAAATGGCTCCTTTAGGCTTGAATCTCTTCAAAAAGGGAAAACTCAAGTTTAAACCCGAAAAGATAGAATCTGTGGAGCAACTGAAGACCCTCATAAAAGCGATGGAGACAATGGAGAAAGAAAAAACAAGAGAGGAGACCGAAAAATGAAATACGCCTATTTTCCAGGTTGCTCTCTCCACGCAACTGCGAAGGAATACGACACTTCAACTAGGGCTTCCTGTGAAGCTCTGGGAATAGAACTTGTCGAACTAGAAGATTGGAACTGTTGTGGAGCAACCGCCGCATACGCTGTGGACAGGTTGTTATCCCTTGTTTGGCCAGCCAGAGACTTAGCTATTGCCGAAAAGAAAAAAATGGACATATTTGCCCCTTGCGCGGGTTGTTTCCATTATCTGGCTAGAGCCAACGAGATGCTTAAAAACAAACCAGAGCTTAAAGAGAAAACCAACAAAGTGTTGGCAACCATTGGACTTGAATACAAGGGAATAATAGAAGTTTGGCATCCCCTCGACCTTCTTGTAAACGACTTAGGCGTAGAAGAGATAAGGAAAAAAGTGGTGAAACCCCTCACTGGACTAAAAGTCGCCACATATTACGGTTGCCTGCTTATCAAACCGCCGAGCATAACCAAATTTGAGAACCCTGAGAACCCTCAGACATTAGATAAGCTTACCAGAGCATTAGGTGCTACCTGTGTGCCATGGGGCAAATGGAAGACACGCTGCTGTGGAGGATCACTTCAAATGGTCAAGGAAGACGCCATGTTGGAGTTGAGCAAGCAGATTCTTGAAGCAGCCGAAAGCTATGGTGCAGATTGCGTAGTTACCGCATGCCCATTTTGTCAATTTAACCTAGACGCTAAGCAATCCGATATCAACTCAGTTTACGGAACGAAATTCAGAATTCCAATATTATATTTCACACAGCTTCTTGGACTAGCCTTAGGCATTACGCCAAAAAAGCTGGAACTAGACAAAATCATCGTGCCAGCCACAAGAATAGCAAAGGTGATATCAGCCTAGCTAAGTGATGAAGAGAAATGTCCAAGAAAAAGCCAACTTTGGGAGTCATATTCTGCGACTGCGGCGGAGAAAGCGCCCGTGTCTTAGATTTTAAACATCTTCAAGACGTCGTCTCAAAAATGCCTGACGTCAAATTTGTCAAGAGCCATAGCTCCTTGTGTCTAGAGGGACCGAAAGAAGTAGGCGCCCTTGTTCGCAAAGGCGCAAACAGAATACTAGTCGCTGCTTGCTCGCCAAAACTCTACGAAACCTACTTCCGAAACTGCTTAGAAAAAAACAAGCTGAATCCTTATTGCCTTGAAATGGCCAATATCCGAGAGCAATGTGCTTGGCCCCACGCAGACGACCCTAAAGGAGCAAATAAAAAGGCGCTACGCTTGATGACTGCAAGCGTCGAACGAGCGAGAAGAATCGAGCCAGTTGAGAAGAAAGAGTTTAAGGTGCAAAAGTCAGTTTTGGTCATCGGTGGTGGAGTTGCTGGACTTCAAACCTCCTTTGACATTTCTAGTTACGGATTTCCCGTGCATCTTGTTGAAAGGGCTCCAGTAGTTGGCGGAAACGCCCTTAAAATAGGACTTGCATTTCCAAATGACGATGGAGCTTTTTGCATTTCTTCGCCTGGTTTCCTAAAGGGTATCAGAAAATGTTTTTACCGTGCTGGAATGCTGCAAAACCCGAATCTTAAACTTTACACTCTTTCAGAGGTTAAAGAGGTTAAGGGATTCTTTGGGAATTTTGAGGTGATAGTTGCCTCTCAACCAAGGGGGGTCAAAGAGAACCTTTGCATTAATTGTGGAAAATGCGGTGGAGTTTGTCCTGTTGAAGTTGAGGATGAGTTTAACTACGGTTATGGCAAACGCAAAGCGATTTACTTGCCTTATCCCAACGCCGTGCCCCCAGTGTGGGTGGTTGACTGGGAGAACTGTAACAGATGCGGCGAGTGTGTCAAGATATGCCCAACAAATGCCATTGACCTCGCAGACAAAGCTAAAGAAACCACTTTAAAGGTTGGAGGAATAGTTGTTGCCACTGGTTTCAAAGAATACGATCCTTCGGGGATTACAGCCTATAAATATGGCGTTTACAAGGACGTATTAACACAACTGCAACTAGCCAGAATTATAGACCCTTACGGACCAACAGGTGGAAAGCTTGTTAGACCTTCAGATGGCGAAAATCCGAAGAGAATTGTGATGATTCAATGCGCTGGCTCCCGTGATGAAACCACGAACCCTTATTGTTCAGGCATCTGCTGCACTTTAGCGATAAAGCATGCCATACACATTAAGGAAGAATACGGACAGGATGTTGAAGTCTACGTATGCTATATTGATATTCGTACAGGTGGAAAGGAATATGAAGACTACTTTGTTAGGGCAAGAGACGCAGGTGTCTCCTTCATCAGAGGGAAGCCCTCAAGAATTGTGAGAAACCCGGAAACCGGAAAGTTGCTAGTGCAGGTAGAAGATTCCCTTCTTAATTCGCCTCTGGAAATCGAATCGGACATGGTTGTTCTTTCGGTTGCAATGAGACCTGAGGTGGGCACCAACGAGCTTGCAAAACGATTAAGTGTTGATGTTGATGATTACGGCTTCATCAGCGAGGTCTATGGAAAACTTAAGCCAGTTCAAACCACTAGGAAAGGTATCTATGTATGCGGAGGCGCTCAAGGTCCCAAGAACATACCTCAATCTGTCACCCAGGCTCAGGCGGCTTCACTTCGCGCCATACTAGATCTCTCAAAGGAGAAAGCCGAGAAAGAACTCGACCTTGCTTATGTAAACGATGAGGCTTGCGACGGCTGCGAACTATGTGTTGAAGTTTGCCCCTACAACGCCATCGAAATGGAAAAAGTTAAGGGAAGACAACCAGTCGATTTGGTCGCTAGAATATCAGAGACTCTTTGCGAAAGATGTGGAGCCTGCGCCTCTAGATGCCCCACAGGAGCCATCCAGCTTCCTTACTGGAATGACGAGCAATTCCTAGGGCAGATTTCAGGCTTGCTTCCAAAAGAAGGGGAAGACATCTCTCCGAAGATTGTGGCTTTTTGCTGCGACGAATGCGGTTATGCAACAGTGGATCTCACTGGCATGGGCAAAATGCCGTATCCAACCAATGTGTTGCCAATTCGTGTGCCGTGCCTAGGCTGGGTTTCACTCTATCACATCTTCAAAACTTTCGAGCATGGAGCCGACGGAGTTCTCTTTGTCGGATGCATGTTCCCTCATTGTCAACAACTGAAGGGCAACATCTATGCAGACCGAGCGATAAAGTTTGCAAGAAACATTTTAGACGAAATTGGCTTGGGAAACCAACGGCTGAAAATGGTCAACGTGTGCGCCGCAGACCCCAAAGAATTTTCTGTTGCTGCTGAGTCGTTTGTGAAGGAGTTAAAAGAGCTTGAACCCCTAATTAGAAAGTAGGAGGCAGATTGTAAATGTCTAAAACAACAGTTCACTCTCGTGCTGACAAAATAGAAGTTGAAATTCAAATAGCTAAAAACAAAACAAGCAAGTTAACCTTACAGCCAGACGAAGCTCTAGACCTTGGAATAAAACTGCTTAAAGCTGCGTATTCAACAAAAGCAAGAAAGCGATAATGCTTGCGAGCACGATTTTGTTTCTTATGTTTCTAGACGAGTTTTTTGTCCAACAACTTTCTTCAACGTGTTACATTGATGCCATTAAAATGGTTTAAGAGAAGCGTTTTTCTGATGTGGAGAAGACTGCTAAGAAAGGATGCTTGGCAGATCTATTTCTCGCACTACCGTAATGGCTTTTTCAGGGCAGATTTTGGCACACTTGTCGCATAATACACATCTTTTAGGGTTGTAACATAATTCGCAGAATTCATGCATTCCTTCAGGAACAGAAACAGCCTGAGAAGGCGGCTTCACAGCAATCCTCGCCAACGTTTCATATAGAAGATATCTTTTCGTTGACTTGTTGTGACCGCCGCTTGAAACAGTTTGCAGAATTTTAGGGATGTCAAATTCTTCAATGAAATCTATGGCGCTTTCCGGACAGACTTCGCCGCATCTTCGACATCCAATGCACTTTGCAAGACTGTAATCAATTCTGCCGAATTCTTCAAGCTCTTCAGGAACGGGAATAGGTTTTTCAGGCATCTTTGAGGCAAGGTTCCTCAACATTTCATAAAGAAACTCCCTTTTCGTCATTCCAGGTTTCAGTTCTGTCAACTTCTTCTTCTCCTTAAGAGATGGCCCCATTTTACGAATCTTCTCAGTCATTTCCTTCATTATTTCAACAAACCTTGGCGCCATGGACGAAGACAAGAAGAACATTTCAAGTCTTTCTCCCCCAAAACCTATGGCGTCTAAAAGGTCTTTTGTAAATTTGACCCTCTGCTCTGCTCGCAAGTTTCCCTCAACAAAGTGGCAGCCACCTTTGAGACAGCCAGCTACAATTACTCCATCGGCTCCTTTTTCAAAAGCTCGCAATATGTATGTTATGTCGACCTTTCCAGAACATGGAAGTCTTATGACCTTCACGTTTATTGGATACTGCATTCTGCTTGTGCCAGCCAAGTCCGCTGCTCTATAAGCGCAGTAGTTGCATGCGAAGGCTATAATGTTGGGTTCGAAGCCTGCCATGTTCTGCCCTTCTTCTCTTGATGTCTACGCTGGAATGGCGTTTTCTATCATAGCCAAAATCTGCTCATCTTTAAAGTGTTTAAGCTGCATTGCTCCAACTGGACATGTTGAAGCACAAGAGCCACAGCCATTGCACTTGGCTTCGATTATATTAACCAATGATCTTTCCTCATCCAAATTTATCGCTTGAAACGGACATACATCCACGCATTTAGCGCATCCAGTACAGAGTTCTTCGTTAACATGCGCAATCATCGGCTCAATCCTAATCTTTCCTCTTGACAGAAGCGCGGCTGCACTTGCCGCCGCCGCTTTTGCTTGGGCTACGCTGTCTGGAATGTCCTTAGGACCTTGGCAGGCACCAGCGATGAAAATGCCTGCAGAAAGCGTGTCTACTGGTCTGAGCTTCGGATGTGCTTCTAAAAGGAAATTGTCTTGGCTCCTTGAAATTCTTAGTATTTCTGTTATTTTATCGGTGCTTGTTGGAGCTTCCAATCCGATTGCTAATACTGCTAGGTCGAATTCCATTTCTAAGGGTCTGCCCAGCATTGTGTCTTCGGCTTTGATTGTTAGGTTGTGTGTCTTCTCGTCTTCAATGATTTCTGCCACTCGCCCTCGGATGAACTGCACTTTGAATTCTCGAGCTGCTTGTTCGTAAAATTCTTCGAAGCCCTTTCCAAACGCTCTGATGTCCATGTAGAAGATAGTGACTTCTATTTCCGGGTGTTTCTCTTTGAGCTGTCGAGCCTGTTTTATGGAATACATGCAGCAAACTCTTGAACAGTAAGGGTTTCTTCTGCGGCTTCTAGAGCCTACACATTGAATAAAAGCTACTCGCTTCGGCTCTTTAAGGTCAGATGGACGATTAACAACTCCACTAGTTGGTCCAGCTGCACTTAATAGTCGCTCCATTTCGAGTCCTGTTATAACATTTGGGTAAATTCCATAACCGTACTCCTCGTCTTTGGTAGGGTCGTAAGGATCGTAGCCAATCGCAACTATGATGGCTCCTACTTTGAGTTCGATTTCTTCTGGTTCTTGACTGAAATCTATGGCTTCTCGTGAACCACAGACTTCTACACATTTGTAACATTTAATACACGTATCCATGTTGATTGTGTAGACAAGGGGCACTGCCCACTCGAAGGGCACCGATATGTTTTTTCTTATACCCATCTTCATGTTCCAATCGTTTGGAATTTCTATTGGGCAAACGTCGGAGCATTCTCCACAGCTCGTGCAGTTTTTAGCTATGACGTAACGTGGTTTCTTTACGACTTTAACCTTAAAATTTCCGACATAGCCTTCT
>CAYFZT010000030.1:0-13934 GCA_964347555.1 uncultured Candidatus Bathyarchaeia archaeon
TCCACCTACGAACAATAGCCTTATTCTCTTCCAATGACATTGGACATAACCTCCCCTTAATTCTCTTTTTTAACATTTAACAGTTGGTGTCTTCTTGTGGGCGCGCGCGCAAAAATAGAGCGTTAGCTTGGTTTATTCGCGTAGTAGGATTCTTGCGACTACGTTTTTCTGAATCTCCGTGGTTCCCTCATAGATCGCCGAGATTCGAATGTCACGATAATACCGCTCAATATCATAGTCCGCCAAGTAACCGTACCCGCCAAAGATCTGCATAGCCTCACTAATCACCCTCATAGCATTCGTCGTCGCAATAGTCTTCGCCATACAAGCCCACTTAGGAATAATCTTCCCCTGATCCACATGCCACGCAGCCTTGTACACCAAAAGCCTCGCAGACTCAATATCCAAAGCCATATCAGCCAACTTATGCTGAATAACCTGAAACTCCGCTAAGCGCTGCCCAAACTGCTCCCGCTCCTTAGCATATTTCAACGCCCGCTCAAAGGCTCCCTGAGCCATACCCACCGACTGCGCCGCCACATTAATCCGACCCACATCAATGAACTCCAAGAAATGATAAAACCCTTTATTCTCCTCACCTACAAGCGCTGTCTTAGGCACACGCACATCACTAAAAGAGTACTCCCCAAGCAGCGAAGCCCTAATCCCCATCTTTCCGGTAAGTTCGTTGCAGTCAAATCCCGGCGTTCCCTTCTTGACGATAAACAGGCTTTGACCCTTGTGCCTTGCTTCTGGACTCGTCTGACACAAAACGACCGCATAATCAGCAATAGGAGCATTCGTTATCATCGTCTTCGCACCATTGATCACATACTCGTCTCCATCCTGCACCGCAGTCGTATCCATAACCGTGACGTCACTTCCATGAGCTGGCTCAGTGAAAGCTCCTGCAGACAACCATTCACCTCGCGCCGTCTTAGGCAGATACGTCATCTTCTGCTCTTCCGAGCCGTATTCCAATATTACGTCGCTACCGAAGAGACCCGTGAACATAGCAGACCCAAGGGTTGAATCAACTCTGCAAAACTCCTCTTCAATGAGCACGTTCTCAAGAAGACCTAAACCTTGACCTCCACACTTCTCATCGAGATAGCAACCAACAAACCCAAGCTTAGCTGCTTTCTTATAGATATCCTTAGGAAACTCGTGCTTCTGATCAAACTCCCTCGCAATCTCAGGCTGAAACTCACCCTCTGCAAATTCCTTGGCAGCATTCTTAATGTACTTCTGCTCCTCAGTTAATTCAAAATGCACCTGGCATCTCTCCCTTTCCAGAGCAAACTCACGTCTTCTGCCCCTTCAGCTCTTGTAACTTACTCTTCAAGGGCGGAACAATCTTGAAAAGATCTTCCACAACACCATAATCAGCAACGCCGAAGATAGGAGCCTTCGCATCCTTGTTCACTGCAATAACCAGATCCGAATTTTTCATCCCCAAGACATGTTGAAAAGCACCGCTTATTCCGAGAGCCAAGTAAAGCTTCGGCTTAACCGTCTTCCCAGAAGAACCCACCTGACAGCCATTAGGAAGCCAGCCTTTATCCACAATAGGCCGCGAACAAGCTAAAGTTCCCCCAAGGGTCTTTGCCAACTCTTCCACTGGAGGAATATTGGCACCATCTTTTATTCCCCGCCCAATTCCGACAAGCACCTCTGCAGCTGTTATGTCAACACCGCCCGGAGGAGGCAAAACATACTCAATAAAACGTTTCTCCGTTATCTCTTCTTTCAAGGGAGAAGCCACTTCAACAATCTCACCCTTCAAAGGCGCCTCCTTCTTAACTGGAAAAGTTGCCTGTCGAACAGTTACAATGTAGCTCTCCGCCTCTCGAAGCACCGCCTTCACGTTCACTTTGCCACCATACATCTGCCGCGTCACAGTTAATTTCCCATCTGCAAACTCCAAGTCTATACAGTCCGTTGCCAAGGGTACACCTGAAGAGACAGCGAGGCTTGGAGCTAAGTCCACACCGAAAGAGGTGTGTCCAATCAAGACTAGTAAGGGCTTACGTTCCTTAATCAGGCTGGATAGCACTTTTTGGTAGGCTTCCGAGTTAAAGTTCTCCAACTTAGCGTCTTCAACCGTTAGAACCCTTTTTGCATGATCTGAAAGCGTTTTGCCATGGTTTTTAAAATCTTTTCCCAAGAGTACTGCTGCAAGTTCAGTTTTGGTATTCGCAGCCAATTCTCTGCCTTTAGTTAACATTTCGAAAGTTACTTCTCTAATCTGCCCCTGCCTATGCTCTGCTAAAACAAGGATTTCCCTCATTCAAACCAACCCCTTAGATTTGAGAAGCTCAGCAATCTTCCCAGCTATCTCCTCTGGACTTCCCTTCAAAAATTCCGCCTGCTTCTCCACAGGAGGCACATACATCTTCTCAATCTTAGTCCATGAACCCGCTTCACCAACCTCGCCTTCGCTTAAGCCAACCTCAGCAAGACCTAAGACCTTTATCTCCTTCTGCATAGCCTTCCTAGTTCCCATAATGGAAACGTAACGGGGCTCGTTGATTCCCGTTTGAACCGCAAACACAGCAGGCAGCTTCACCTCAACAATCTCTTCCAAACCGCCTTCCAATTCACGGTGAACCCGGACGACCTCATCGTTTAATTCAATCTTCTTAACCATTGTAGCGTGTGGAATCCCCAGAAACTCTGCAAGAACTGAGCCAACAACCGCGCTGCCATCGTCCCCTGCTTGGGCTCCCGTCAATACCATGTTGAAAGACAAGTCTTTAACGGCTTTAGAGAGAATCTTCGCAATGACGTAGCCGTCGGAACCTTCAAACTTTGGATCCGTAAGCCTTACCGCGTTGTCTGCTCCTCTGGCTAAACATTTTCTCAAAGTGCTGTCGGCTTCTTCAGAACCAACTGTAATAGCAGTAACCGTGCCTCCGAACTTCTCCTTCAGAAGAACTGCTTCCTCCAAAGCGTAATCATCCCATTCATTGATGTCAAAAACAAGACCACTCTTTTCTATTGCTTTCCCAGTGCTGGCAATCTGTATGTCTGCCTCAGCAGTTTCCGGAACATGTTTAACACAGACAATTATATCCATAACTCTTTCCTCCTTTTAGATACCCAACTTTTCCTTTGCCTTGTTACGATTCTCTATAGAAAGGGGTCCAAATTTTTTAATTCTTTCTGTGAACATGGCGAAAAGCTCTGCAGCTTTTTTGTAAACTGGCAATGGCACATAGCTGTAGCGAACCCTCATGCTCTTTATTCCAAACTCATCGAGGGAGCGACGCATCTCAATCATTCTCTTCTTCATGAAGTGTTCATCTATGTCCTCTTGTCCCTCAATGATTAACACTCCGTCTGCTCCATAAGCGAAAGCGTAGAGAACATGTTTCAAGCCAATTATAGCCGTAGAGGGAACAGCTATTATCCGAACGTTCTCGGGATAGTTGACACGGTCAAGTCCCAAGAAGTCCATGCCAGTGTATCCAACACTCTTGTCTACGAAAGCTACAATTCTAACCTCGTCAGGCTCCTTATCCATGAGTACGCCTCTAAGGTTAGCAATGATCTGCCTATTAGTCGAATTCTTGAAGTCTATAGCTTCCCTTGGACAAACAGGAATACAGGCTCCGCAGCCAATACAGATGAAAGGGTTAATCTTAGCCTTTCCTCCCTCCATAGTTATAGCATTGACTGGACAAACAGGAACACAAAGACCAGAACCATCGCAGAGATCCTCGATCACAAAAGCTTTTTCCGGACTTGTAGTGATGTACTCTCCTTTAAGGAAAAGCGAAGCCTTGGCAGCAGCACCTAAAGCGTCAGAAACAGTGTCGCGAACATCCTTCGGGCTTAAGGCACATCCGCATGCAAAAACTCCTGTTACAAGAGAATCCACAGGGTCAAGTTTCGGATGTTTCTCCTGTATGAAGCCATCTTCGCCTAAAGAAAGCTTAATCTTGCCAGCAAGTTGTTTCAGTCCAGCAGAGGGAACCATAGCTGTGGCTAAGGCAACCATGTCAAATTCGTCTTCTCTAACTTCGCCCATCAAGGTGTCTTCTGCTAGCACAACGAGTTTGCCGTTGTTTTTCTTCCAGATCTCGGCAACTTTGCCCCGTATGAAGACAACTCCCGCTTCTTCATCTCGCCAATATAGTTCTTCGTAGCCCTTGCCAGTGGCTCTTATGTCAGTATAATAGATGTAGACGTCAATTCCAAGCATCTTCTTAAGCACGAAAGCCTGTTTCAAAGAGTACATGCAACATATGCGACTGCAATAGGGAACGTAGTTCTTATCTCTGGAACCCGCGCATAGAATTATCGCCATCTTTCTAACGTCTTCGCCGTTTGCCCTTTTAACAAAGCCTTCAGTTGGTCCAGAAGCGGAAGTCAATCTTTCCAGATCTAACATGGTGATTACGTCTTTGTAGGCGCCGTATCCATAAATCTTGAGCATGTTAGCGTCGTAGAGCTCGAAACCTGTAGCCATGATGATGGCGCCCACGTTAAGCTCAACCGTTTTCCCCTTGTCTTCCAAGTTTACGGCTTTAGCAGGACACATCTGCTCGCATTTTCCACACTTTGTGCAAGCATCGAAGTCTATTACATAAGCAGAGGGTACTGCCTGCGGAAATTCTATGTAGGCTGCCTTGCGTTCGGACAGTTTTTCGTTAAACTTGTCTAGTACTGTCACTGGACAGACTTTTGTACAAACGCCGCAGCTTCTGCAGGTCTCAGTGTCTACGCCTCTGGGTTTCATGAAAACTTTCGCGGTGTAGTTGCCGGGGCGTCCATTGATGTCTTGCACTTCAGAGTAGGTAAGCAGCCGCACGTTTGGGTTTCTTCCAATCTCTGCCATTCTGGGCGTAAGAATACACTGGGCGCAGTCCAAGGTTGGGAAAACCTTTGTCAGTTTCGCCATGTTCCCGCCTATAGTTGATTTCCTTTCCACAACGTGAACCTTGTAACCCAGGTAGCCCAGTTCTAAGGCTGCGGTAATACCGGCTATTCCGCCGCCTATAATGAGAATGTCTCTTGAGCTTTTTTCGCTTATGCTCTCTAGAGGTTCGAGTTCTAGGCTTCGCGTGTAGCCGCCTTTTATTAGGCTTATAGCTTTTTTCGTGGCTTCTTCAGAGGGCTTTGGACCGTGAACCCAAGAGGCTTGTTCCCTGATGTTTACGAACTCGAGCATGTATGGGTTTAACCCTGCTCTTTCTAGGACGCTCTGAAAGGTGGGGAGGTGCATTCTCGGAGTGCAGCTGGCGACTACGACGCGGTCTAGGTTCTTCTTTTGAATATCATTAACTATCGTCTCTTGGGCGGGTCTAGAACAGAGATATTTGTTGTATTTAGCGACGACCACTCCTTCCCAAGTTTTAACTGCGCCTAAAACATTCCTTACGTTTACAACGTCGCCTATGTTTCCACCACACTCGCAGACGTAAATTCCGATTCTCGGTTGTTTATGCTCCATTTTTGTCGATCTTCCGTTCACTTTGATCAGTTGGAAATGATACACAGATGAAAACGCTTAAAAAAGTCTTGTGCTTCATTCATATCTTCTCTTAAAGAGAAATTAAAGATGAACGCTCAAGAGCTTGTTCAAAAGCACAAACTGCTTGAATGTATCCAGTGTGGAATGTGCACTGGAAGTTGCCCAGTGGCTCGAAAAGCCAATCTTAACGTTAGAAGATACATGCGGGAAGTTTCAGCAGGCGGCAATATAACCATACATCCTCCAACTGAGTTGTGGAGCTGCACAACCTGCGCTACTTGCGGAATTCGCTGTCCGAAAGAGATACTGCCATACAATTTCCTTATAGATATTCGAAGCCTAGTCGTAGAAAAGGGACAAATCGCTGCAACTCTACGAGATGCTTTAGAAAGCGTCTTCAAAAATGGCAATCCTTGGGGTAGAATAAGAAGCAAGAGATCCGAGTGGGCTCAAGGCTTAAACCTTAAACATGCATCCCAGGGCAGTGAGATTCTCTATTTTGTGGGTTGCACATCTGCTTATGACCCAAGGGTTCAAGACGTTGCGAAAAGCTTGGTGAAATGTTTTGAAAAGGCGGGAGTCAACTTTGGAACTCTTGGAGACGAAGAGAATTGTTGCGGAAACGAAGTCTACGGCATGGGGGAAAAAGGCTTGTTCGAATTTCTCATCGAAGAAAACATGAAAATCTTCAACAAATACAACATTAAGCAGCTTGTTACAAGCTGTCCCCACTCATACCATTCTTTCAAAAACAGATACGGACAAACGAGCTTCGAGGTTCTGCATCATACGCAATTGCTTGCAGAACTGATCGACAAGGACAAACTCTCATTTTCAAAGAAACTAGACAAAACCATCATCTATCACGACCCCTGCTTCTTAGGCAAACAAAACGGCGTTTACGATGATCCGAGGAAAGTTATAGAGAGCATTCCAGGCGTAAAACTTGTGGAATTCGACCGTTCAAGGGAGCGAAGCCTCTGCTGCGAGGGTGGCGGAGGAAGAATGTGGGTGGACATTCCAGGCGAACGCCTCGCAGAGATCCGCATGAAAGACGCAGCGGAAGCTGAAGCAGAAGTGGTTGCAACTGCTTGTCCCTTCTGTCTCCTAACCTTTGAAGACGCTGTTAAAACAACAGGTTTAGAAGGAAAAATTCAAATCATGGACATAGCGGAACTGCTTTCACAAGCCATATGACCAACTATGTTAGACCGAAAATGCAAAATTTTCATCCGTTTTCCTGTCTAAGGGGTAAGCCTAAAACGATCTCTTGGAAACAAGACAACTTCTCTTATGTTCTTTTTCCCGGTCAGCATCATTGTTAGTCGTTCTAAGCCGATGGCCCATCCCGCATGGGGCGGCATACCGTAGTCGAAGGTTTTCAAATGATGCTTAAAAGATTCTGGATTCAACTTGCATTCCTTCAGCCTTTTTTCGAGAAGGTCTTTCGTTGAGACGCGGGTTCCTCCAGATGCAAGTTCTACCCATCGCCACATGAAGTCAAAGCTTTCGGTTAGTTTTGGGTTGTCGTCTTTCGGCTTAATATAAAATGGTTTCGTTATTGTTGGCCAGTCAGTGATGAAGTAAAAGTATGGATGAAGCTTCCCCAATGTTCTCAGAGCAGGTGTTGGGATATCTTCGCCCCACTGAGCCTTGAGTTTTTCCCCTTCTAATTCATTGAGAAGCTCGTCATAAGTAAGACGTTTGAATGGAAGCTTGGGCACCTTAAAATCATGTTTTAAGATTTCCAGTTCTCTCTTGCATTTTTCCTTTACGTCTTTGCACACATTGTATACGACTTGTTCGAGGACATTCATTACGTCTTCAGCTGTTGCGAAGGCTTGTTCAATGTCAATTGATATGAACTCACTTGTATGTCTTCGAGTATGCGACTCTTCAGCACGGAAGAAGGGCCCAATTTCAAAAACCTTTTCTAAACCTAAGACAAGTTCTTCCTTGTACAGTTGGGGGCTCTGGGCTAGAAACGCTTGGTTTTCGAAATACTTAACCGGAAAAAGTGCTGCTCCACCTTCTGTTGCTGTCGCAATTATTCGTGGCGTGTGAACTTCTATAAAGCCCTCCTCTGAGAGAGAATCTCGTATGGCTCGCAGTGTCACATGTTGAATCTTAAACACAGCACGGTTTTCCTCTTGGCACAGGTCGAGAGCCCGCGCGTCTAGACGTACGTCTATTTTAGCTGGAGTTCGCCCAGTCACGTCTAACGGAAGTGGATGCTGAGCCACTCCAAACATGCGGATTTCTTTTGGTATGATCTCCACTTTTCGAGGAGTCATTTCGGTTCGCTTAACTGTACCTTTGACGCCTATGCTGTACTGTCTCTGGATGGCTTCTGTCTTTTCTGCAATTTGCCTATTTAATTTTCCGAGGGGAATCGTAACTTGCACGGTTCCTTCCCGGTCTTGTAATATTAGGAAGCGTATGCGACCTAAGTCGCGGATGTCTTGAACCCAGCCGAAAACTATAACTTCGTTTCCATCTAATTCAGGGGTCACTTCTGTTGAATAATGGGTTCGCCGCCAATCTCCCAGTTGGTCTGTCTTCATCTGGAAGTCTTCCACCAGCTATCTTGAAAACTCTACTCTCAGGGTCATTCCTCGGGCTTTTTGGGCAATCTGCTTTAAAGCTTCAACATTAAGAAAAGAGGGTCTACGTCGTCCCCTTCGTTTTAATATCACTCGGGTTTCGGTTGTTCCGTCTGGCAACCAAATGGTGTTAATCGTGAGAATCTGAAAAGGCACAAACAAATCTTCTAAGAACTTTCTGTCATCTACTCCGTATTCCAAAACGCGAACAGTTTTGCCAGTTTTATGTCCCACAGCCCGCAAGATTTTGCCACCATAACTCAGCAATCGGGCTACGTCGCCTCTTCCAACGATTAATGCAAGAACGTCGTCATGTTCTATCGCCTTGTAGAAATAGATGTCCTGTAAAGGTGGGTACTGGTCTTCAAGGGACATTAGCAGACGCCCGATTTCTAGATCGGTCTTTGATATTTCGCCTAACCTAAGCTTAGCTTGGCATTTAGAGCATAAGATTCCGCTTTTGAGGCAGAAGTGGCAAACGTTTACCATTTTGGGCAATTGTTCTCATCGTCCGAGTTAGGTTTAGGCGGTATTATACCAGAAAAAGCGTTAATGTCATATAAACTTATAGACTTTGATTGAATGTAGGCGCGGGTCTTCAAAAAGCCACGGAAAATGTCCCAAGTGTCATTTTGATCCGAAATCCTGAAACTTAGAATGTTCAACCTGTCGCAGAAACTATATATGCACACCGTATAGATGCCTACACAAGGTGACACGATTATGGACGTACCAGAAAAGATACAGACTTGGCAGATGACCCAGCCTTGGAGCAAAGACAAAGAGACAGGAAAAGTTGCTGAAGGCAAGCTTGAGAAAACCGAGATTCCTGTTCCAGACCTCAAGCCCGGAGAAGTTCTAATTGAAATAGCTGGATGCGGCGTTTGCCACACCGACATCAGCTACTTTTATCTCGGCGTCCCTACGGTGAGTAAGCCTCCCCTCACTTTGGGACATGAAATAAGCGGCAAGGTAGTGGCTGGTGATGAAAAGTGGATAGGCAAAGAAGTCATCGTTCCAGCGGTCATGCCATGCCACAACTGTCCCATCTGCGATGCGGGAAGAGAAAATCGATGTTTAGCCCAGAAGATGCCTGGAAACAGCCTTGAAATCTATGGAGGCTTCGCGAGTCACATACCTGTGCCTTCCAAAGACCTCTGCCTCGTAGAAAAACGCGGAGATTTCAAGCTAGCGGAGTTAGCCGTAGTAGCTGACGCCATTACCTCTCCCTATCAAGCATGCAAGAGGGCTGAGCTGAGAAAGGGAGACAATGTGGTTATCGTCGGCGTAACAGGTGGACTAGGCAACTACGTTGCTCAACTAGCGAAGGCTTTCGGTGCTAAAACTGTCATCGGCATTGGTCGCAACCCAGAGAAGCTGAAAAAGGCTCTTCAATACGGTGTTGACTTCACAATTAAATCTACGGATAAGGATGCAAAAACTGTTAGAGAAGAATTTCGAGAGTTATGTAAAGCAGAGGGATTGCCCTACAACTACCTCTGGAAAATCTTTGAGGTCACAGGAACCGGCCCAGGCCAAGAGATAGCTCTCAACCTCCTATCTTTCGTGGGCAAGTTAATTGTGGTTGGTTACAGCCCAACAATGAACCAGTACATGCTTTCTAGGCTGATGGCCTTCGACGCCGAGATCATTGGCACTTGGGGGTGTCCGCCCAAGCATTATCCTAAAGTGTTGAAATGGGTTCTCGATGGTACCATCAAGATTAAACCTTTCATTGGGATTCGTCCAATGAGCAAGATCAAGGAGACTTTCGAGGAAGCTCATGCTGGAAAGCTATTGAGAAGAGTTATTCTAACTCCCGACTTCTGAGAACATTTCGCAGAACTACGCAGGTGTCAACACACGATTCATGGCGTCATCGGCGACAGCCACAGCATATCCAGCAATTCTACGTAAGTCACGGGCTATCATGCTCAACGCAACTGCGGTGTCAACGTCCCTTGTCTTCTCTAGAATCTTCTTCAACACAGCCTCCTCTTTCTCTCTCACAAACCTCATCTTTCCAAACACACCAATTGCAAGCTGAACATTCTGTTGAAGAAAAGCTCGTACAGCTTCCTTCTGCATCTCATAGGCGATATTTGACATCTCTGCGATTACTCCCAAAATTTTCGGGTTGACCTTACCTTTTCCCTCAAGAGATAGTATATGCCTTGCAATTGAGGAAGAATGGTAAACCAGTCTGCTGAGATCTCGGGCGATCAACGCGAAGGTTATGCACTCGCGACAGTTTTTCACTCCAACTTTCTCGGCTATAGCTCGGTTCATGCTGGAAAGCGCAACTTGTCGAATCGTCATGCGATAGTGACGTTGAGCCTCCTTGCTGCGCTCTATAACTTCCCTAGCAAGTGCAAAGTTCCAGTCCAAAACAGACTTTACAGCGTCTTCTTGTAGACGCAGTGAAAAGGAGGAGGTTTTCTCTGTGAGTGATTCCAAAGAGAAGGTTGTGGGATCTATCAAAACTTGGAAACTTAGCTTGTAAGCTGATTCTTCAGCCACTTCAACTCCTGGCAGCTCCATGCGTAGCTGTTTAAGTCTTCGTTTCTGTTCGGCGGGAATTATTTTTCGGCTTGTTACGTTGATTTGGTTGCTTCCTTGAATGTAATAGGTTTCGACGGAATATTCGAGGGCGGTGAGGTTAGGACAGTCTTCAAGGGATAATGTCACTTTAAGGGGGGCTTCTTTAGCTGCCACTATGGGGTAGAGCTTTAATGAGCCGTCTTCTTCCTCTGAAACAACGATCTGTTCGCCGCTTGAGAGTTTTCTTTTCTCTACCCATTGTTTTGGAAGCGTTAGTGTGAAGCTTCCGCCTCGGATCTTCTGTAGTTTTCTTATCTCCAAACAGGCATTCCTCGTTGATGCAATTGTGTTTAGGAATATATAAATTATATAAAGAGGTCTGTGAAAATATTTTTGAGCGAAAGATTAAAACTTGTGGCATACTTCTTTAATACTTCAAAAATGTTGACGAGTGTGCCATGCTGTGACGGCTCATGTGAAGATTCTGCTCCATGCTATGTTTAAAGAGGCAGCGGGGCGGAGGGAAATTCTGCAGGAGATAAATCCCAATTATACTTTACGAGACATGTTTAACGCTCTGGCAAATAAGTATGGGAAAGAGTTTAGCAGCATAGTTGACGCGAAAACAGGTCTTGTTAGCATAGACACGCTGGTCATGGTAAATGGTAAAAGCGTGAGAAAGCCAGATGTCCAGCTTAAAGACAATGATGTTGTTATGATAACTGTTCCAGTTGGCGGAGGATAAAGAGGGAGCCAAATGAGCGAGGTCAGATGTTTAAACTGTTTGAAACGTTTCAAAGTTCAACCCGACGCCAAGGAGGCAACATGTCCAAGCTGC
Source organism: uncultured Candidatus Bathyarchaeia archaeon (assembly GCA_964347555.1). Lineage (GTDB taxonomy): Archaea > Thermoproteota > Bathyarchaeia > Bathyarchaeales > Bathyarchaeaceae. The sequence continues at coordinate 11,462 of CAYFZT010000030.1, forward strand.
AAGACTAGGTATCGCATCTCTTGGCCGACGCCTAGTCAGGCTAAGATTCGAGGACGGGCATGAAAAACCTCAGCGAGGGAAATTTGGATGGTTTGGAAAAGGAAGATAGCCTACGTTAACTTGTCAACTGGGAAGGTTGTTCAAGAATCTGTTCCGAAAGCTGTGCGTCAGTTTTACTTGGGGGGCAGAGGCGTTGACATGTATCTTCTGTACAATCATGTGAAGTCTAAGATTGATCCGTTGAGTCCTGAAAATGTGTTGTTTTTTGGGGTTGGACTGCTTGGGGGGGTTCCATGTTTAGGAGCGGGCAGATGCGATGTGGCTGCTAAGTCTCCTTTAACTGGTGCCTTGGGCGACTCAAACGTAGGCGGCTTCTTCGGCGCTGAACTGCGTTTTGCAGGTTTTGATCACTTGGTTATCACAGGGAAGTCTGAGAAGCCGGTTTATGTTTGGGTGCAGGACGGTGAGGTTGAGGTAAGAGATGCTGCTCATCTTTGGGGAAAAGACACGGTTGAAACGCAGACTGCGATTAGGGAAGAGCATGAAGATGAGGACGTAAAGAGTTTGGTCATTGGCGTGGCTGGCGAAAATCTTGTGAGGTTTGCTAATCTGAGGACGGGGATGAAGAATTCGGCGGGCAGAACTGGAATGGGTTGTGTTATGGGTTCTAAGAATCTTAAGGCTGTGGCGGCTAGGGGAACATTGGATCTTGAATTCGCCGAGCCTGAGAAGCTTCTTGACTATTGTAAAGAGATGAATGATATGATTATTGGCACTCGTTGGGCGAAGGCGCAGTCTAGATGGGGCACTATGATAATTTTTAGCAACACTAACACTACTGGTTTGATTAGAACGAAGAATTTTCAGCTGAATCTTCTTGAGGGTGGTCAAGATTTGGAGCCTGAGAACATTGATCGTTACTCGATAGGTACATCTGGGTGTTATGGTTGTGTGGTTCACTGTAGACATCGCTATGTTTTGGAGGATGGTCCTTATGCGCCTTTTTTTGATGAGGGTCCGGAGTACACTTCGTTGGGTGCTTTTGGTACGATGGTTAATTGTAAGAGGATGGAGACTGTGCTTGTTGCGAATCATTTGGTTAACAGGTATGGTTTGGATACGCTTGAGACTGGGGGGCTTATTGCTTGGGCTATGGAGCTTTATGAGAAGGGAATAATTGATGCCAAGTTGACTGGGGGTTTGAAGCTGGATTGGGGCAATGAAGAAGCCTTGTTTAAGTTGATTCGTCAAATCGCCATGCGGGAAGGTTTTGGTAATATTTTAGCCAACGGTTTCCGTTTTGCTATTGCTAAGATTGGGAAAGATTCGGCGTATTATGCTATTGAGGTTAAGGGTATGAGTAATCTTCATTCGGATGAGCGGCCTACTCCGAGTTTTGCGTTGGGCATTGCGACGGCGACTCGGGGAAGTGATCATTTGCGTAGTCGTCCTGCGGTGGACATGTATGGTTTGCCTGAGGAGTTTCTTGAAGAGTTGTATGGTGGACCAGTTGCGGCTGATTACAATTCTTATGATGGTAAAAGTCGGATGATTTGGTGGCAAGAGCTTCTTTATGCGGTTACGGATTCGATTGGCACGTGTAAGTTTCAAACGGTCTTCTGTGCGGTGCATGCGCCTAAATGGAAGGAGTTTTCAAAGTTGATTCAGCTTGCAACGGGCATGAAGTTTTCGAAGGCGGAGTTGATGCAGATTGGAGAGCGCATCTATACGCTGGAGAGGATGTTTAATTTGCGTGAAGGTTTTTCGAGGAAGGATGATAGGTTGCCTGAGCGGTATTTTAAGGAGCCAACTCCGATTGGTTTGCCTATTGCGAAGGGTAGGAAGATTGATAGGAAGAAGTTTGAGGCGATGTTGGATGAGTATTATGGGCTTCACGGTTGGAACAGCGAAGGTGTGCCTACGAAGGAGACGTTGGTGAAGCTGGGGTTGGATAGGGAGCCGAGTCACATGATTTAAAGTGGAGGCTAAGAAAATCTTGGAGAAGATTTTGTTTATAGATCCTGAGAAATGTACGGGCTGCAGAATTTGTGAGACGGCTTGTTCGATGCGTCATGAGAAGGTTTGTAATCCTGCTAGGGCGAGGGTTCATGTTGCGAAGTGGGAAGCTGCTGGCTTGTACATACCTGTTGTTTGTTTACATTGTGAGACGCCAATTTGTGAAACGGTTTGTCCAGTGAAGGCGATAAAGAGGGATGAGAAGACTGGAGCAGTAGACATTGACTATAATCTCTGTGTAGGATGCCGCCTTTGCGTGTTGTATTGTCCATTTGCTGGGGCTGGGATAGACACTGCTACTGGGAAGGTTTTGAAGTGTGACCTGTGTGATGGAGATCCTGTGTGTGTGAGGTTTTGTGAGCCAGAAGCTTTGCAGTATGTTAAGGCGACGAGGGCGAACATGATGAAGATGCGAAAAGCAGCCGAGAAGTTCTCAGAACTAATGCAAAAACTCTTA